>JBIIVV010000061.1:0-15784 GCA_044339235.1 Ferruginibacter sp. | reverse complement strand
CAGAGCTTTAACCTCTTCAGAAATAACCACCAATTTTAACGCAGTAAAATCAAGGTTTGGTTTATAAACTATTGAATAAATTTTATTTAAATTCCGTAGCAATTATTCCAAACTGTTGTTGTCCGAGATAATTTTTTAAAATAAGGGCGGTTTTTAGGCCGCCCTGCATCATCTTTGTAGTTACCACACCATAAAGAATGATATGAACAAATCTACAATTTTTGTCGGACAGCCTGTTTTCTCTCAGTTACTTTCTTTAATCGATAAACCCATTATAAGGGAAACTATATTGGAACACAAAGCAAATCGCTGTTATAAAAAACTGTTTTTGTGGGATCATCTGGTAAGTATGCTATATGGTGTATACACTCATTGTACTTCTTTGCGTGAATTGCAGCATGGACTTGAGATATGTCAAGGCAAACTCAACCATCTAAATCTTGATCGGGTGGCTCCTCGAAGTACGCTGAGTGATGGCAACATGAACAGGCCTTCAAAAGTATTTGGCACTATTTATCAAAAATTGTATGGCACTTATAAAAATACTATCTCGGACAGCCGAATGAAAAATGATGCCATAAAAGGTTTGTATATACTCGATAGCAGCACTATCTCTTTATTTAAGGCCATACTAAAGCCTGCTGGACGCAAACGAAAAGATGGTAAAAGCAAAGGTGGGATGAAAGTTCACACGCTTTTAAATGCAGATACCAATATGCCTTCCTTTATAAAATACTCTGCCGCCGCATTGCATGACCAACAGTTTTACAAATACATAAAAGAATTGCCTGACCATTCAATCATTGCTTTTGATAAAGCCTATATTAACTACAGTCAATTTGATGCATTTACCGAAAGAAATATTTACTACGTTACCCGCCAAAAGGATAATGCAGATTATACCTCGATCATTGAATTTGACTTACCGGATAATGCTCCACATATTTTAAAAGATGAAACCATTGAGGTAACTTATACTGTAGATAAGGTTATCTATACACAACAAATGCGTAGGGTAGCCGTATACTCTGCTAAATACAAGAAAGCATTTGTATACATCACCAATAATTTTGAACTAACAGCAATTGAGATAGCGGCAATCTATGCGAATCGTTGGCAAATAGAAACTTTCTTTAAAAAGTTAAAGCAAAACTTTCCACTTACCTACTTTTTTGGTGATAATAGCAATGCGTTAGAAATACAAGTCTGGTGTGCCCTGATAGCCCTTTTATTACTGGATGTAACACACAAAGACCATAACTCAACAATGCCGTTTTCGATTTTCGCAACCATTACTAGGCTGCATATAATGAACTATGTAGCTATATCAGTTATTATGGAAACCTATAAACAAAAGAGAAAAAGAATGAAAAAGGTAGATTATACAAGCTCACCACCTAAAAAAGTGCAACCCCCTGCTTTACAAATTGAATTGAAAATGTAGCACCAGAATGGCTTACATTTGAAAAAAAGAATTTTACCGACTTTTGTCGGACACTAATATTTCCAAAACTGAAAGCATCTAAGTTTTACACCACTTCATATTCCCTGCCAAAGCTGTCACCCAATATTGCATCCGTGTCAGTTCGGTAGGTATAAAATGAACTGGTAGAAATAATTTCATTTCTATTATCAAGCCGGTGAATATTTGACCTTTTGTAAATGATAATTTTTTGAAAATCCCATTAATGAAGATCAAAATCTGTCCCCGATTCTGCACTCCTTGTACCAATTAAACAACATAACCGCTTCCATAGAGGGATTGTAAAATTTATCAGCGGAAAGTTAGGGATTTGTACCTTCATCCCAAACGCACACCAGTAGGCACTCTTGGAGGATGATTAAATAGGACGCACCTAATGACGCACATATATTTCGGCTATTAAATGCATTTCAGGACATCAAAATACCATTAATTTTAGTTGCTTTTGTTTCTAATTAACTGACCTCATACTTCATCCATACCTTTAGTAGAAATGGGAATGTCAGCTGGGCGTGGTGATCAAAGTCCATGCATAGGTGACTACACAAAGTCAAAATCTTCACAGAGTAATGCATTTTATTAATTTCTAATAAAATGAGATGGCCTTTGATATCACTGGACGGGACCCAAAATTATTTATAAATGAACGCCCGGTAAGGGTTTCAAGAAACGACCTGTTACAGGGCACTATCATTGCGAAATCATCAAAATGACCGGAGAAAGTGTCCGGTTAAAAAACAGAAAAACAATTTTTGAAAAAGTCAATTAAAACCTTATAAATTTATAACGCATCATGCATCCATTGCTGCAAATTGTGCATCCTTATTTACCAAATGTTGTGCACGCTTAATTACCAAAAGTTGTGCACTGTCACTTACCGACACATATGTGGACAAAGCGAGGAAAATGCTTCAAAAACGTGTTATAAGACGCTACAACGGCTTTCAATTAATGAAAACATGTTATTCTGATTTTTTGTTGCTATCTCATTATATCTTTGTGGGATCACAAAAATATTATTGCAGCCAGCTGATTACAATAAGCGATTGGACGATTTCTTACTGTTCATTCGATATTGAGAAGGAGACAGCCCGGTCTTTTTCTTAAATATTTCAGAGAAATAAAATACAGATTCAAATCCTGACAGATACGAAATGTTAGAAATATTTATCTCCGAGGATTTTAATAATAATTTTGCCTTATTCAGTCGTAAATTAAGGAGATATTGATTGGGAGATAATTTTGTATGTTCTTTAAAAGTTTTTCTAAATTTTGAATATCCCATGTGTAGTTGCTTCGCGATTTTTTTCATGTCGACTTTTGTCTCTAGTAACTCTTCTATGATAAATTTTGCTCTTGTAATCATTTTAATTGTAGGGTATTCATCTGTTTCTTTAATCAATGATAAGTAATTTATAAATCCCAGTAAATGCATTGTAATTCCAGATAAAATTTGAAGATAACCAGGTTTTGTATTTGAAGATGTTTCAATTAATTGGTGAAATAATTTAATTATTGATTCATTAAATCCAATTTCAACAAATTGTTTAAAATGTTCGAAGAAGTCATTTTTCATAAGGTAGTCGGGATAAGACCCTTTGAATCCTATCCAATATTCGTCCCATCCTAATTTATCATCAGGTTTATACCTATGCCAAACATTAGGAGTAAGAAATAAACACATCCCCGATACAATTTTTATTGGCGAATTTTCAGCAGTTTCAAAAATCCCTTCTCCACTTGAAATGTAAACCAGATAATAGCCATCTAAGATTCTTCCGCTATTCCAAGTAAAATAATGATTTGATGGATGTTCGATAGAGGGGTAACTATTTTTGGGAAGAGTTTTTGAATAACCTACTGTTATTATTTTAACTCCCCATTCCTTATTTTCTTCATAAGGCGCAAAATATTTCTGAAAATTATCCATTCTATTAATTTTTTATTTCACAACACATTTAAAAACCCTAATTTTTTGAGAGATTTATATATTATAAATGCAAAGTTGAATTTTGAAGCTGGCAGCAAAGCGGATTTAAACAAAAGACATTTTATGAACAACATCTGATCATACCACATGTGTTTTTTTATTAGTACAAATGTTATCGTATCAAAAACGACCTTACTGATATTAAATTTAGAAATTGTTCGTTCTCAAAAATCTATTTTCAACACATCTTTCACTATCAGTGTGCGGACTTTTCCACCAATTTTATAAGATATTTCTATTGGCTCCTCGGTCATCACTTCATATTGAATTTTTTCTCCCGATTTATTCCATATCACTTCCACCATTTTTCCGCTTGGCAATGGAATTTTCCCTTCGGCATGTTGTATATCGCCGGTTTTTAGATCAAGAGCGAATGAATTCATTTTTTTATCGAAAGACGGATGTAAACCCAACACATAACGCGAAAGTTGCCAGGTAGGTGCACCCGACCACTGATGACTATGCGACCAGCGCAAGTCGAAAACTTCCATCCAGGTCGTCAAGCCTTGATTAATACCCCAACCCCAGCATTTGCGGTATTGGTTGAGCACAAATTGTGATTCATCGTTTTCGTAAAGCACCGGAAAAGCATAACTGGCAAAATAAGGTGTAATTAGTTGCGTACTTGTTATACTCGGATTGCTGAGTCGTGGCGCGACCGGGTTGTTCGGAAAGCAATTCAAAATATGCTTTTTGATGGCTGCAATAGCTTGTGGTTTTTGAGTGTCGCTGATAATTCCGGAGCGGAGTACCAGCACTGCTCTGTGGTAACCAATTGAATCATAATTAAACCCGCCAGGAGTTTTGTATTTATCGAGCCATGTACGAATTACTTTTTCCACTTTATCGGCTTTTGTATTGTAAATCAATGCCTTTTCATTTTGCCCAACTGCCTTTTCCCAATTTCCCATGGCACGCAACCCCATAAAATAATGCATATTCAATGCCATGTCCGAAACCCCGGAATTGGGTACATAGCCCCAATCTATAAAATTCCAGTAAGTGCAAACGATGCCATCATTAGTCCAGTAGTTGTCAAAAGCATTCATATTTTTCTCGGCTGAAACCTGCAGTTCGGTAAGCAAGGATTTGTCGCCGGTAAGTCGCCAGTAATTCATGCACGAAACCACCCATTGCAATGAAAACGAAGGAATCATAATTTCGTTTCCAGGACTTTGTGCCACCACCATGCCTTCGGGAATAGCTGCCTGTGCTGCCTGCACAAAACCACGACGAAGATTCGCAATATCGGTGTAAGCCACCGTTGCATTTTCGAGGCCAACGAGTCCAAAATCGCCAATCCATTGTCCACGTTCCCGCGTTGGATTGTCGGTCAAGGCATCTTCTGAACAGGCACGGTGGGTATTTATTCCCACTTGCCAAATTTGGTTTAACAGCACATCGTTACAAGAAAATGAACCTTGTTCTTTTTCAGAATATGTGCGTTGAATAAAGGAATAATCGAGTAGTTTTACTTTAGATTCCGGTGCCATAATGTGCAGCTCCACAAACCTGCCTCCGAGTGGCGTTACCGGACAAATTTCCTGTACACCACCACGTGCCAGAAATCGGTAGATATTATAAGTATCGCTGCCTGAAACACAAATCCACGGACTAACACGACCGTTTACCAAACCTTCGCTGTAAGCAAATTCAATCACCGTTCCGGGAGGCACATCTACCAAAAATTTTGGGCGGGAAAGCATAACTTGTCCCAAATCGAAGCGATACCAAATACCTTCGGGTGGAAAAATATTGCATTTTAAATCGCGCAGGTAAAATGTTGCACCCGGTGCATCGTTAAAAACTCCATATACTTCAGCTAATTGTCCCTTTGCTATTATATCGGACTTTATAGATAACATTTTAACTGGCGACAGTTTTGACGCTGAAAATTCGCCTAAATTTCGTTTCACAAAAACCGGTTTTATCCAGTTTGTATCAGAGTAATTGGGTTGTTGCCATTCTTTTTGCATACCACGCGTATCTGCCCATTCTATCCATCCCAAACTTGGAATAATGCGTCGCCTATTCGAAATATAGCCCCGTAAATAATCACATTTCCAGTTGATTGGAATTTCTGTTTTAAGGGCAAAGGCCTGAAAATACAAAAACGGCTGAATCACTTTCTGCATGCGGGTTTCTACTCCTTCGTAATGCACTTGAACTGCCACCAGATGTTCGCCTTTGGACAAGGATATTTTACGGCGTTGATATTCTGGATATTGCACTGCATATCGGTCGGGACCTTCAGTAAATTGCTTACCATCCACCCAAACCACGTACCACGATGCACCCGAAATTTGCAAATTGACAACTGATTCCTGAGCTATGCTAAATCGTCCACGAAAAGCCATTTGACAATCAGGAATGGCATCAGCTGTATTTATCCACATCAGTCGACTGCTTATTTCTTTTTCTATAGTATTGGCAGATAAACCAGAAGTCAGAAAACAAAAAAGAATTATACTTATAAAAAGCCTTCCTAAATTCCACCGTTTGGGGGACTTTTTGATTAATTCATTTTTTAGATAATCATTTGTAAATACTTGATTAATTAATTGATTCATACATTATTTTTTAAGTTCCCGCCATTAATTCCAATTTACCGGAGAGGCTTAGGGGGTTATTGTTCAATTTTAATATTTGTCGAATGGTCAATTTTAAAAGGACCTAATTTAATCGAATCGAAATACTTTTGAAAATCTACTGAAATCTTGTATTCAGGATTAGTGCTTTTAGATACTTTATTATTTCTGTATAGCAAATTATCAATCGAAAAAAGATTTAAAATATTAGGTCCAACCGTATATATGGTGTTGTTCTCAAAAACAATATTTCGGTTGTATTTACTGTTTGCTTTTTCATCTTCCTCGATGCCCGAACCGGCAAAAAGCACCCCAACACCAAACATAAAACCGTAGTTACAATTATCAAAAGTATTGTTCCGAATAATTAAATCGCGAACACCGGCTTGCTCGAACCAGAAACGGGCATCGCCTTCAAGCGTAATGCTGGCAGCATGTGAGCGCAAATAATTGCTTTCGATAATGGTTTTTCCTCTCGACCCAAGCAGCATATTGCGTCCTCTATTTTGTTGCATTACACAATGTGTCATCAGTAATTCAGGATTGTAATCTATTGAAGCAACAACATCTCCCAACTTAATATCATTTGCAATGGGTTTGGTTAAAACCAATCGTAAATACTCTTTATTATAACGTTCCACATCTTTAACCACATATTCCGATTTTGTATTTAAACTGCGTGGATTAACAATTTCGATATTCGATTTTGGTTTGAAAATATCAAAACCAAACTGCATGTAATGCATTCTTTTTAATAAAATTTCGGTAGGCGAAATGATTTTTTCAATTTTCATGTATATGCCATGAACGTTGGTGGCATCGTCCATCATACTTTCAAAAACGCAATTTTGCATGGTAATTTTACCATAGCAATGTACAAAATGTGTAGCATCGGCGGTTACACTAACCATGCGTCCTGCGGGTGCAATTACTTTTACGCTGTCCAACAGAATATCTTTGCTGCGTTGACCGATAACTCCCATTCCGCCCGCATGATAAATAGTTACGTTTAAAATTTTAGTATTCTTGCTATCTGAAATAATAAAGCCGGGGACGGTTCTATATTCAGCATTAAAAATCATAGTATTGCCAACAACGGCCGACATTTTAGGATAAAACAATCGAACAATACCGGATTTCAGTTCTTTTACAATCATATTCTGAACCGGTAGATATTCTAAACCAGAATGTGGTTCACGTGTGCTGGCTTTGAACTCAAGCAAATGCCAAAACGGGTAAAATTCTTTGCGTAATTTTCCTGCACAATCCATGGTAATATATTTATCACCCGTAAACATAAGTTTATTATTATCAATAAAATACGGATACTCAGATGAGAATTCCACGTCAATACTATCTTTGTATGATGCAATAATTTTGCCTTCGGAATGAAACGTACGTTTGTAGTTGAACGAAAGGTTTTTAACGGTAATATTATTCGAAAAGTTGAGTAAAAAGGGGCTGATATAACCATCCAGCATAAAATAAGAACCTTGACCATCAATTTCCAAATCATTCATATCCGTCAAGTCAAAAAGAAAGCGCTTTAAACCTTCATCGTTATTGCTGACAAAGAAATAGCGTTCGGGTGCTAAATTGGGCAAAAAAGTGTAATCACCTTTTTCGAACACTAATTTTGTGGCTTTAGTTTTTCTTACTTCTTTTAATGCTGCAAGTACTGATAGCGTAGCATCTTCTCCTTTAGGAATTAATTTCACTACTATTGTCTTGGATGTAGCATAGGTGTTTGCAAAAAACAACAAAGCCAAACATGCTGCAATAAACTTTAATTTGCTCATAATATTAATTCGTCTGTATATAAAAATTTCTTTCTATTTTAATTTGAATAGTTTTTCGAAACAAAGATATTGTTCGGCAATAAATTTTAAAATGCAGACATGTCAATCTGCACCCTGTTTTGTTACATTACTTTTAATCTGAGCTGTGTTAGAGAATTTTATTGAAATCAAAAAAAAATCATAAATGACTTCAAGGAAATTTCTCAAAAAAGCCTCACTCTCCACTTTAAAATAATTGGGCAATTTTGAAGTGGCGAAAATGCACTCGCCCTTTTTCAATGCGCCGGCTTCTTCATACTGTATTCCTTTCCCTCCTAATATAGTATCAATGAAACAAAAAGCATCTGTATTTTATACCACTTCATAATTTTTTCCAGTACACCTATTATACTTTCATTACCTGCCTTATGTTGGTGTAAAAATCAGGTAAGTAAACTGATACAATAAAATCTGAAAAAAAATAATTTCTTTTCATAAACTGTTTGAAAACTTTTCTTTCAAAAGATTTTTCATAAATAAATTGATATCCCATTGCGAATAGATGGGCATGCCCTCTTCATTTGTCCACATGTAAGGCGGCGGGCCAAACTCAGTAGTCATTGTAAAAAAGTCCGCGTTGGTTGATTTTTGAAATTGAATAATTTGTTCCCAAATATTAAAAAAGAAATCAACCGTCTTTTTCCATACGGCAAGACGGGGATCTGGTATTTGAGGCCCTTGCGTATACCCAACTCTAGCATGTACATGCACTGTTCTTTTAATTGCTTCTGCTATAATTGTTGGTGTATGTTCCAGCCAGCTTTCTGTTACACATGTCCAGTGAGAAAAATCGGCTGTTATTTTCATTTTACTTCTTTGATTAAACAAATCCATTGCATTGTAAGGGCTATTACCAATTCTCCCCCTGTGTGTTTCATGGCCAATTATAATGTTATTCCTTACCGAAAATTCTTCTACCGTATCAATTACTTTCAGTTGCTCTTCCACTGAAAAATAATCCCTGCCCGAATGCGAATTGATTAGTAGCGGATTGCATTCCATTGAAAGCGCCAAATAATATTCAAGTGATTTACAATGCTCATCGATATTGTTTCCTGTTGCCTGGTGCTGATGGCTTACCATCTTCAACTTATATTTATCCAGGAGCGAAATGAATTGCTTTCTTTCATTTAAATGCTCCGGCATCCATGTATCCAAACCATCATAGCCTGCTTCTTTTACTTTTATAAAAAAATCTTCCATAGGTAAATGCTCACTGCCCCACTGTGGGCAAAGTATCAGCAGCTTCATTAAAAGATTGTTTTTGAAGTGGAATAAATCAATGGGTTTTGTATTTCATCATCCATCAAATCACCAACAGTCAATTTACTCAGCTGCTCATCCGTTAAAATATTTTTAATGCCATTAAACCTGGCGCCATCGGGCATATACGCACAGGTCATTGCCCTTCGGAAACCATTGGTCATATTGGCTCCGGCACCATGAATGGTTAATCCGTTATGAAAGGAGCAGCTTCCTGCTTTCATGGGTATTGCTACCGATTGTGTTTTTAAAACCTGGGGATACATTTCAAAGATGGCGTCCATATTTTTACCTATACCGGGATTATCGAATGTAGTGCTATGAAAAGAGCCGGGAATAAAATACAAGCAACCATTTTCTAAAGTAGCATCATCCAATGCCACCCAGATAGATAAGGCACGCCTGTCGCTGAACGACCAGAAGGGAGTATCCAAATGCCAAGATGTGGGATTGGCCCAGGGACGTTTTATCAATGCCTGGTCGTGCCATATCCTGATACCATCAACCCCCGCAAGTTGTGAAGCCATTTTTCCTATTTCCTTACTCAACATTAATTTTTTAATCCGTTCATTGGTTTGCCATAAATTAACAAGCTGATCAAAAACTTTACTGAAATATTCATGATCTTTATTGATGCCATCATTTTCTCCAATCTTTATTTTTTGTCCGGGAATTTTCTGACCGTTTCTGTCGTAAATAGCTTCCTCCAAAGCAGACCGCCATATTTCGAGATCTTCTTTATTCAGGAAATTTTCAACAACAACAAAACCATTTAAGTTATAAAAATCAATTTGCACTTTGGATAAAATAGTATTCATTTTTACAATTTTATTGTTAATTTTTTAATTTTAAATCCATATTAATCGGTGACTACCGTATAAATCTATCTACTCATACTTAAAAGAAAACAATGAAACCGGACCGAGCAATCCGGATTTTTCATGAACACTGTCAGGACTATAAGTATTTACTGTAGTCCAGGTCTGCCTATTGTTCTCAGGTATTTTTGAATCTCCAATCAGGCGGTTTACCCAGGTGTTGACTACCTCAATTTCAATTTTATTTAACCCAACTATTAGGTAACCAGTCACATCAATTGCCCAGGGTGCTGTCCATATATTACCAACCAATTGCCCATTGATAGATACATTTGCCATTACCCCGACCTGTCCAATCTTTAGCAATAAATTACTTCCTTTATATAAAGTGTCGATATAAAAATTATTTGTATAAACTGCCGTACCAGAGTAATTCTTTATTTTATCATCATTACTCAAACTCCAGTCATAAAGTTTTTCAAATTTCACTGGCTGCGTAGGCCCACCTCTAGTGCTATCAAAACGAACGAGCCACGGAGAATTGATGTCAACTAATTTTTTCGGGTTAGGAAAATTGATTTTCGAATTGCTGATTGGGGTTAACACTTTTTGGGAAAAAACTATAAAAGTACTTTCTAAAGGCTCAAGTTTTAATGGAACGACTGTACTATTACTATCAATTTTATAAAATCCCGGCAACTTTCTTGACTTGCCTGATACCGCATCCCATAATTCCGGCTGCTTATTAATTGTTCTAAATGCAGGAAAAAATTCGATAGCTTTTTCTGTTTGATTCGTAAGGAAATATATTTCGCTGCTATCGGCAGTAGTTCTATGTGTATAAAGTACCCCAGCATGATTTATCAATACATCAGGAGGCAGATTGAGTAATTTAAACGCTTCTTCGATTTTTATGCCACTTAAAATATGGCCTTTAGCAAATTTTTTTATTAGCCTATGATTTTCTGTAACCTTACCCCATAATAAATCAGCCATTCTTTTTATTTCAATATCTGCTTGTGGAAAGTTGCTTAAACTAGGTGACTTAGAAGGTTTTGGACCAAGGACTGTGGCCCCGTTTTTAACCAGTTGAACTATTTTTTTAAGCACTTCTGGACGCATAGATTTTGATGGTGGTAAAACCAACATCCGGTAACTCATCCCATCCGGTAAAACTAATCTTCCATTAACAACATTGAGCCTGTCAATAATTACTTCAGAATTAATATAGTCATAGGAATATCCTAATGGTAATTCCGGCTCTCTTATACCTGTCATTTTGGGCGCATCTTCACCTATATAGTATGCAATATCATTTACTGGTTTGCCTTGTTGCAATAAAAAATTACAGCGCCGCATATAATCGATAAAGGCCTTTCCCTGATAAAACCAGGTATTGTGCCTATTAAATTCGGTTCCAAACCATGCATTTGCTCCTGGCAATTTTTCATCGGGTTGATGAATATATACATGTAACAGTGTGTTATTAATACCTTCCGTGAAAGACCAATCTCCTCTTTTCTTTAATAAGGCAGGATGCCTTGCATATGCCAACCCTGCTGAGGTAAAAGACTCAGCAGAAACAATTGTTTTACCGTAAATGTGTGCAGCAGAAGAGGCAGCTTTGCATTCAATTCCTCCTAAAACTCCTTCATTCCAAAATTCGCCACTAACTTCATCAGCCTGGCCACCATAAGTGAGAAATTCTGAAGGAAAGCCCCAATGTCCATAGTTCTCCAACCACAATTTTAATCCATACCTGTTACTTACCTTTCTAAGGCCGCCAACGTATTGATAGGCCACATTATCAGCAACAAACCTTCTTAAATCCCAAAGAAAACGGTCAGATTGGTCAGCGGAAACGACTATTCTTCCTGATAGAGTTGGCAAATATTTCAGAGGATTATATCCAAATTGCAACTTAAATTTTTCTTGCATCCCATCCGTCCAATTTTGAGATCCTGTTTCATAGCTATCAGCAACCACCCATTTTAGTGCTCTTCGGCCTTCAACATTTAAACTATCTTGTACTTTACCTACAAATGATTTAAAATGGTGTTCTATTGCAGCATCGTTTATTTTATCTACTTCAAGCCCCTGACCTTCTGGTGGTGAAGGACTATTCATTACACCAGTGGGGAGCATGCCATATCTAATAATTGCCCATTCACCTGGGGGTACATTCCATTCAAGTACACCCTCAGCATTTACAAAATTTGTTAATTCAATAATATCCTTACCATTAATAATTGAATTTGAATTAGCAGGTTCTGGTTGAGTTTCCCACTGATAGTCGTGCCATAATGGTAATGGTGTAGGAAACATTTTTGCTAATTGTTTCTCAGGATACCTTTCGAGTAAAGCTTCATTAGCTAATCGTATTTCTGCTAGTCCGGCAACGCCAACTATGTTTTTTAACCTCAAAATAAACTTACTGGAGGTAATAGGATGAAAAGCAACAACAACAGGCGCAAAAGTATCAAAGCCAATATTCATGATTGTGTTAGTGCGATTAAAGTCAAATGCTTTAATTCTTTGCCATTTATTATTTTTAAATGCTAGTAGTTCGCAATTTGCTGCAAGAGATTGGTGAATGGGATATAAAACCAGACTTTGGACTGTTAAGGGTGTTTTTGTTTCCATTTCAATAGTTAATAAGCTATCATGCGGATTTTTAACTGAGACTATTGATTCGGTTGATACATCACCATCTATCAAATACGCGGGGTTTTGCATGGCGGGAACAGTGGCTACAGTTACTCCAGATTGCAATAATTCTTGACCTTTATTTTTAGTGTTTGGAAATGCTAAAACAGCCACATCTTGAAAATTTTCTTTTACATCGGGAAGCTTTTTTGATAGTTTTACCGGCCCTTTAACCTTCCATTCTACGCCTGCCAGGTAGCGCATACTTTGAGATGGGTTAATCCATGGCCCACCGCTTTGACTCCAGCCCGGCCCGTTGAATAAACCAATATCAATACCATATTTACCAGCATTATTTATTGCCTTTTTGGTACAATCCCACCATTCGGGAGAAAACATTTTAACTGGACCTTCTATAAGTTTTGTATTTGAAAAAAAACCAGCACTACCAATATTTGCAATAAATGCCCTACCAATACCAATTTGAGACATTGCCTTCAAATCTTTTTCAATTCCATCAGCAGAAATATTACCCATCATCCAATACCAATAAACACTTGGCTTTACACTGTCCGGAGGAGTTAAAAAGCTTTTTCTAATATCTGCATTCAATGAATTCGATTTTTGCTGTGCAGTAATATTCAAACTATTGATTAGAAATAGTTTAAAATAAAATAAAATAAAAACATATGACTTATTTTTCATTTTTATACTTATATAGAAATTTTCGTTTTGTTAAGTTAAGAATACCAATAATAGATATTTGTTAGTTGTTTGCCGTTCCCATAAATTTTTTCCTTTTAGTTATAATGTCATATGGGTTTTTTGGATGCATATTAGGGCTGATAAAAAGGCTAAGATCACGTAATGCAATTACTTTGTATTTTTCCTTATGCAGGTATTCCATGTATGAACGAAACTGTTCTTCAGAAGTATTTACCCATGGATGCTCTATATCAGGTACCCCGTGAAATTGCAGTACTGCAACTTTCCCATTCTTGGCTTCAGCTACAGCAGTTTTAAAATCTTCAATTGTCCATGCAGGAAGAGCGATACCTGAAGAAGGAATAAGCAAGGGATCATCAATATATGGCTCGTATGGAAAACCACGTCCATCTATCCCCCCGCCTAATTCTGGAATATTCCCCCTTCTTGCCCATTTAAATCCAACTTTTTTAAGTATTGCCAAAGCGCCTGAATCAATAAAATTTCCAGGATAAGCAAAAGAAACAGGACAGGGAATTCCGTAAGTTTTGCAAGTGTCATTAATTGAGGTCACTTGCTCATAAAGCTGGGCTAAAGACTGCTTTGTAATAATTCCATGATCTCTTGTATGATTGCCTATTTCAAAACCATCTTTATGCAATTCTCTAATTTGCTCCCAGGTAAGGTAATGAACCTTATCAGTTTTAAAATTAAAACCCTCAGTTATAAAAAACGTAGCAGAAAAGCCATATTCTTTAAGTAATGGCCGCACAAATGTATAATGAGATACCACCGCATCATCGAATGTTAATACCAAGAGCTTATCAGGTATTTTCTCAAGGCTACTAACTGTATCACTTTTTCTGAATTGCTTAAAATCAAAAGTACCAGACCCAGATTTTACAAAAGAAATGGACACAGAAATCAAAATAAAAAGACTTATAAATGGCACTATTATTTTTTTCATTCAAACATTCATTTATTTGTTAAAAAATATATTTGTATACAATAATCAGTTTGTACTAATTGTAACCGGCCCGATTAACCCAGATGGTAATAATGTATTTTTCTTCCCTTTAAATTGATTATATGTTACGTTTCCCTTAA
The DNA here is from genome assembly GCA_044339235.1 of Ferruginibacter sp. Classification (GTDB taxonomy): domain Bacteria; phylum Bacteroidota; class Bacteroidia; order Chitinophagales; family Chitinophagaceae; genus Ferruginibacter. Next base: position 1,346 of record JBIIVV010000061.1, on the reverse strand, counting down.
TTGCCTCACCAAAATATTTATTTCTATTGGCTGAGGCCATACTTACTTCAATTGAATCCTCTCTTTATACTTATCAATTTTGATCAAAACAATTCTCTTATTTAACTGGGCATAATTTTTACCTATTACTCAATTCCTTTTTAAAATAAATTTCAAATTGACCTAAACTACCTTCAAAAAATATAAGACTTCCCTTTACATCACATGTCATACCAGGCAATAAATCAGGCACATATGGATCTGCATTAAAAGAAGGGTGAGAAGGATTGCCCCACAAAGCGCCTGTATTTTTCCACCATGTATATGCCACCAAATGGTTTTGCTCCCTAGAAGTGGTCACGATTACAGGCAAATCAGCAATTTTTTGACTGCCACTTCCCCAACCAACAAAATATTTACCGGTATTACCTTTCATTAAAAGTGCATTACCTAAAGTCACCCAACCTTTCCCAGGAATATGAACAAATTTATTTTCATTTGACTTAGCATTAAACTCCTCGATTGGATGCAGATAGGCACAAGTTGGTAAAAGGATATCTTTTATAATTGAATCCGATTCATTCTTCATCCACAATTCAAGAGATATTATTTGCTCATTTTCTTTTGTTACTACACCGCCAAATTTAATCCCATTGGGTAAATACTGACTGTAATGAATACCATCAGGCGTAGGAATCCATGGTTTTTGAATTACCTGCGGATAATTATACAAAGCAGGCAGTGATGGATTGATATGACTTAGAAAGAGTAACCCTTTATCAGAGAAAATTGCTTTGGGAAAATCAAGCCAAATAAAATCTGTAGCTTTCGGAAAATCACCCCAAATGAAGCCCTTATTTAACCATGGCGGGCTTATCCATGCAATTTGCTCTGTTTTAAATACAGGCCTCCAACTACCTGGGAAAATATGCATTCCAGAAACAAGTGAATCGTAAAGACGATGATTATCTTTTATTTCATGATTATTTAATTGTGCATTTACACTATTATAAAAAAGTATATGCAATACCCCAAAAAATAATTTTAAAACAATCAATTTCATAAACAAAAAATTTATCTAAAGATGTTAACCGGTAACTTCTGTACCGAACCTATATAATCTGACAGCATTATTTTGTAATAAATCTGCTGCATATAAACGAGTTGCCTGATTTGACATCTTCAAAGCCTTTTGCTGGGAACCTAATGTTTCACTTAAAATTTCACGGGTAAACAGTGATGACCCAACTGCCATTTCAATAGTAGTGCTATCATGTGCAAGCATTATTTTATGAGTAGGCACGTAATTGAGCCACATATTTAAACCTTCCCGTAAAAATTCGGGATTCAAAACAGGGAGCCAACAG
>JBIIVV010000060.1:0-15892 GCA_044339235.1 Ferruginibacter sp. | reverse complement strand
TGAAATTTGGTAATGTAAAGGGTAATAGGTTGCAACTTGCTACTGCTGGAAAAGATCAATCAGTAAAGTTAATTGACGTGAAGGCTAATTTTTCTGGAATTACTACAGAGGATGTGTTGATATTAAAGGGCCATAATTTATGGGTGTATGCACTTCATTTTTTATCTGGTGGAAAATATCTTTTCTCAGTTGGTGAAGATCAGAAAATTATCGGATGGATACCTACCATGTCTGATATCCAAGAATTACTTAAAAAATCTAAATAAAAAAATATGCGGCAAATAAAATTGTTGAAAGGTGGATTGTTTTTTTTGTTGATGCTATGTTATTTATTTTCATCTTCGCAAGCAAATTGCGGAAAGGCTACCATTAATGAAGTGATGCTGAAATATGAAATAGGTCAATTTAATGAAAGTATTGATCAACTTAATATATGTTTAAAAGGCAATGGCTTTTCAGTTGATGAAAAGGTGGAAGCGTATCGTCTTTTGGCTATGTCTCAACTAGCTATTGATTCTGTAAAGCAAGCTGATAATAGTATTAGGCAACTTCTTTTTTTGAAGGATAATTTTGAGCCAGATTCTAGAGATCCTGAGCGATTTAAGTTTGAGGTAAATCTTGTTAAATCACTATCTCTTACCAATACAGTATCTTCCGTTTCAAAAAGAGTTGAGGAATTGAGATTGGCTCCAGCTACTATTTCTGTAATCACTAAAAAGGAAATTTTGGAAAGGGGGTATAATGATATTGTTGATATATTAAAGGATATCCCAGGGTTTGACATCTCTGTTTATTATGGAGTTCAATATGCCAATGTTTATCAGAGAGGGTCTCGTACCAGCAACACAGAAAAAACTTTGTTTTTAATCGACGGTGTCGAAGATAATAACTTGTGGAGTAATTATGTGAATATTTCTCAGCAATATCCAATTTCAAATATTAAACAAGTTGAAATTATTTATGGTCCAGCTTCTACAATGTATGGAGCAAATGCATTTACGGGGGTAATCAATATTATTACAAAGCAGGCAGATGATTTTATAAAGAGCAATAGAAATTTTGGAATAGATGCTAGAGTTGGAAATGGTTCTTATAATAGCAAGTTTGCTGATGTTAGTTATGCGTATAAAAAAAATACGGTTTCTTTAGTTATGACAGGCCGCTTGAATAGTTCGGATAGGCCAGATCTGTCTTCACAAAATTTTTGGGATTTTAATCCAAGTATTTATAATGATGTGAATTATGGATCCTTGTTAAATGTTAAAACTAATGCACAGACTTATTTAACTACCAATAAACTTCCTCTAGTTTCTCCTCTATATACAGTTTATGGTGTAACAGGTAGTGCCGACAGTATAATACTTTCAGCTAGTGGAAAAACAAAGGCAAGAGAACTTGACAAGACTGCATATACAAAAAAAACCAGGGGAATTCCAGTTAATTCTTTTTTGAATCCAACTAGTTCCTCTTATTTACAAGCAAAATTAAATGTAAATAATTTTAGTATTGGTTTAATGCAGTGGTCAAAAACGGAAGGATTGGGAACCTTATTTACAGATAAAACTTTTTCTCTTGCGGCCACAAACTGGAAAACTATTCAATCATACATTTACATTAACTATAATAGGCAAATAAATAGAATGTCTTTTTATAGTTCTACCTATTATAAGAATCATGTTTTGAGCGACGTTTCTGAACAGAATATGCTAGTTAATTATGCAACAAAAGGGCTTGGATTAAAAGATTTAGCAAAAGATGTTTCACCTTCATATACCAATACCCATTATTTTCAACAATCTCGACAATTCAGAACTGAACTAAAAATGGATTATACCCTTAATAAAAACGTATACTTTATTTCAGGTATAGAATTTAGAAATAGTCAATTACAAGGAAATTATTTAACCTCGGCTGTCACTTCTAATCTTCAAGATTCGGGAACTATAGTTGGAGTAACTTCTGGTGGTAATCAGTATAATGTAAATGATTTGGGAGCGTATATCCAAGGAACCTATAGATTAAAAAGTGGCTTTGGTTTAACCTTGGGTGGCAGAATAGATAATAACAAAATTAATAAGTCAGGAGGGTATGGAACTGAATTTAGCCCAAGAATTGTATTCGATTATTCTAATAGCACTTTTGTAGTTAAGACAATTTATAGTCGTGGGATTATGAATGTGTCCAATTTTACAAAATTTTCTGCATCAGGAACTAGGATACCAAATCCAACCCTTCGGACGGAGTCCCTTGATAATTTTGAATTGTCATTTAACAAACAATTTTCAAAATTTTTATCATCTGACATTGATTTTTACTACTCTTTACCCCATGATGTTGTTGGGTATGTAAATATTGCGGGAGGGAAGCAGCAAAACCAAAACATTGGAAATTTTAAAATTTTTGGAATTCAACATAATCTAAATTATGTTAATAAGGATTTTAAGGCTTCATTTAATTATACATACTGTTCACCTAAACAAACCAAAAGCGAAACGGGGATAGTAAATAATATGGTTGCTGACATTGCAGATCACCATTACAATATAATATTAAATTACCTTTTTGTTAAGCGCATTAATGTTAATTGGCGTACAAATTATGTGGGTACAAAAAAGGCTGGTTTAAACACAACTGTTCCATCAAATCCTGAATCAACATTTGATCCATATACGGTTTCGAGTTTAACACTTGGTTTGTTTGACCTTGTTAAGAATACAAAAATCACGTTAGTGTGTAATAATGTTTTTGATAAAACTTATTATAGTCCAGGACCTCGTGTTGCTGATGGAATAAATAATCCAAGTAAGATATTACAAATGCAACGAAATTATATGTTAAGACTGGTATATGATTTTTAGATTTTAAATAAGAAAAGCAGAAACATAAATTCATGAAAATTACTTTTGACCAGATTAAAAATGTTGTCAATATAAAACAATCGGAAAAAAAAATATTTCTGAGGTTGTTTTTACATTCCTTTTTATTAGGTGTTGCTAATTCATTTTTCTTGGTAGAAACTAGTAAGGTTTTTATTTTGAAAGTTAGTATTTCTGAAATACCTATTGCTTATATTATTTCTGGAGTAATCGGTTTATTATTAATAAATATTTTCAAAAAAGCGCAAAATAAAATTGGAGAAATAAAAAGTTATGAATTAATTATATTGATATTTTTCATCAGCTCCCTAATAATTTATTGTGGGCAGGTTTATTTGACTAATATCGACTTTTTGATAAAACTTTTTGCTTATCTGGGATTCGCAATGATTTTCGCTTTTTTAACTTTATTTAATGTTGGATTTGCGGGTATTTGCTTTTCAGTTTTTAGTTTTTCACAAAGTAAAAGACTTTTAGGCTTTTTGGGTATTGGAGAGGTGATTTCTTCAATTATTGGGTTTTTAATTGCACCCTATATTGTTCACGTTACTGGCAACAGTAATTTGCTGCTATTATTAGCAATGTTCTTTTCTTTAATTTCAATATTGCCAATTAGGAGTATTTATAAGGAAGTGGGGAATAATGTGAATGTTATGAAACCAAGCGTTTTAAAACAAAAATTCAACTTTTCTTACATCTATAACAATCCGTTTGTTTTTTACCTTTCATTAACAACATTATTTTCAATAGCCACTCTTTATTTTGTTGATTATTCTTACTTAATTTCTGTTAGAAACTTTTCAAAGTTATATGGCATCGAAACAACTGCAATTGTTGGCTATTTATTTTGTGTCATAAAAACCGGGGAATTGATTTTTTCATTATTCACCTATAATATTATTTCTAAAATTGGAATGAAGCAATCTGGGCTCATTCTTCCTAATTTATTACTAATAGGGTCTGCCTTATGTTTTTTTGCTATAATATTTTTTTTTAGCACCCCTGTATTCATAATTATCTTTTTGTTTATCAACAAATGTATAGAACGTGTAATAAGAAAAACCATTTCAGTACCTGCAAGAAAGGTTATGTTTCAAATTAATACACCCGAAGACAGAGTGTTTTTGCAAAATAATATTGATGGTGTAGTGATGCAGGTATCAACTATAATTTCTGGGTTACTTTTATTTATTGTTTGTTTCTTTTCTGATACAAACAACTCCAATTCATTCATACAGATTATATCGGTTGTAAATTTTTTGATATTTTTCTTATTTCTTTTTTTTAGCATAATGCTATTTAAAAACTATCAAAACCAAATTCATAAATTTCTAAATAAAACATATAATCTAAAAAATAAAAGAGAGGATACAGTTATATATAATGAAAACATCCATTTAAACGCTGTGCCGGTAATAAATGGTATTAGTATTCTTAACGAGCTTAGCAAAGAGATTGATTTTACAGATAAGAAAAACTTGTTATCTCTCATTGCATACTATAATCCAAGTGCTACTAATAATTTAAATATAGCAAATACAAATATTGAAAGTGAAGAAACCTTAATTAAACTGCTTACAAGACTATATATTGAAAATCAAAATTATTTTAGTCGAATTGCCATTATATCCTACATTTTCAACATAGAATTTGATAAGAAATTTAATTTTTTTAAAGATGTAATCAATATTACACCCTTAAAACTTCGTATATATTTCCTTAACCATTTAGGCAATGAAACCCAATCCGTACCAATCAACCAAACCTCTTTTTTAAATGAACAAATTAATATAACAATTAATGAAATTTTGTGGACGGAGTCTTGTATTAATGATTTAAAAGAGTATAGTGAACTAGAGTTAATAGTTCAGTTAAAATTGCATAGGCAAGAACTTTTGAATATGTTATTGAGTTTCATTAAGTTGATTCAAGATAAAAATTCTATTGATATCGTAAAAAATATTATTAACAAATCTGATTTAAGTGAAGAGGATTTGTTTTTTGTTTGTGAACTGCTCGACAATATTTTATTACCTGAATTAAAGAGTATGTTGATTCCTATTTTTGAACCTACTCCATTCAATGTTAAAAAAAGCAAACTAAGCAATATTTTCAATTTTTATTCATTAACATCAATAGATAGGTTAACTAATATTTTAATGCATGATTTTAATTTATTAGATAGTTACACAAAACAATTGGCTTTGGTTCTATTAAAAAATATACAGCATAACCATTTTGCTATCAAAGCATTTGAGTCAAGTAAAATTGTCAATTTAAGAGTGGAGGCTGGCCATTTAAACGAAAAGATTTTAAAACAAACAATGCAACAACTAGACTTATCTAAAACTATTTGTACCTATTTCCGACTAGACAATAATTGCCAAAGCATTTTCCAAAGATGGTTTTTTATTGAAAATAAGTTATCCCTTCACAAAGGAATATTAGGAGGAAAAGTATCTGAAATTTATAATAGTACATTACAGTCCATTGGAATTACCAATTTTGTTGAATTAGAATTTGAAATAGATTTAGTAGCAATTGTTTTATTAAATCGATTAAATCAAAATACGGATTATTTATGGACGAAAGCTGTTGCATAAGTAAACTGTGTTCGACCGATTAGTGAATCAAAAAATTTGATAATTTTTTAACAGTTTTCCATTTTCCTTAATTGTATAATTTTTTGAATTTCTATATAATAAAATACACACAACTAAACTTGACCGAAAGGTGTTAGATTGAAGTTTTTTTAAAAGTAGGGTTGAAACAAAAGTTAATTGCCGATCAAATTGTGATTCATCCTTCTACTTTTAGAACAAAAATAAATTAATGGTCCAATGAAATTTAAATAGCCAACATCTAACCAAGTGCTTCAAGAAAAAAATGCACTTTTTACTTTAACATACATAATAAACATTAAATGGATCACAGCCTTAATTTAGTACCTGAATTATTAACGAACAAATCCAAAATTCAAGAAATTTATGATTTGAGAGTTAGTGCTTATGAAAATTCTCCAAAATCCATTTATGTTAATAAAGAACTTTTTCCAAATGGGTGGAGAGATCATTTAGACGAGCTTGAAGATACTTATCATTTCATAGTACAAGACAAAAATAAAATTGTTGCTTCTGGTCGCGTAGCCATTATTGATGATATTGAAAAAATAACGGACTTAGACGAAGCATTTGAAAAATATACAATTCCAGAAGGCAGACCATTTGCATATTTCAGTAGACTTGTTGTCCATAAAGATTATCGAAAATTGGGAATTCCAGATAGTTTAGACAATGTTAGAATTAATTTTCTAAAACAGAATAGTCTAGCAAAATTTGCAATTGGTTGGGCAACACCCGATAGGCATCCATCACTATTTAAATATGGATTTGTAGATTTAGGTTTATTTAATTACAAATTTGCAAATACTGAAAATAATATTGCCGTTTCATTTTTTTGTAATTACTTATAATAATTCTTACTTATAGCAACCACCTGAATGGCTGATACGGTTTTTCAGTTTTTAGTTTGAATTTTTCAATGCTGTTTTTAATATATTCAACAGCTTCATCTACCGAATCAGTAAATAAAAACAATTCTTGATCCTCTTCAGATATCGTTCCCGATTTTTTCATTTGATCGATTTGGACAATTAGTTTTTCATGAAATTTGATGTTCAAAATTATGAAGTATTGACTTCTAACCTTTGTCCATTGACTATTCGGTTTTCGATTCCCACCAAAGTATGCTAGAAGCCTTTCCTTGAAGTTGGGTTACCGGTTGGTAGCAACCGGCACAGGGAGCTCAAAACTACTGATCCATAGTCCATTTTTAATTTCTACAATGAGTTTCGAGCCATTGATGGCTAAAAAATCTCGGCATAAGTGTAGGCCCAGTCCAGAATATTGTTGCCCATTTCCAGTGGAAGGCTGTATTAGTTTGCCCTCCTCAAAAAGGGGGGCTAGATTTTCGTGAGAATACGGGTGACTATTGCTGAGGGAAACCGATACCAAGTTTGGTTGATCTGGGTGTTGATAGCAATCAATGAGCACCTTACCCTCTGGGGTATTATATTTTACAGCGTTGTCGATCAGGTTTCTTAGGATTATTTTCAATTGTTCTCTATCAATCAATACCCTGGTACAATTGCAGTTGATGGTGACTTGAATTGATTTTTGGATGATGGAGAGCGTATATAATTTTAAGGTTTCGGCTAGCATGTCCGAAAGATCAACCAATTCTGGATTCGGCTTGTTTTGGCCAAGTTGCATGGCCGACCATTTTATGAGGTTATGCATAGTATTGGCAATTTCAACAATACTTAATTTTACTTGGGTAATTTTTAGCTTGCTTTCTTTTGGTTTAATAAGTCCGTTTTCCATGAGCTCCAAAATACCCAATGTGTTTACTAGTGGCATGCGCAGGTCGTGGGAAATGCTAGCCAATATTTTATCCTTAATTTGGTTGCTATTTAAAAGGTCCATGGTTCTTTCGGACACAATTATTTCTAGCTCTTCTTTTTTGGCTGTAATGATTTCCAATGATTTTTTTTGCAATTCATTTTTTTCTTTTTTTAGTACATTAAAACTATGCCCTAAAAAAAACGACAACCAAAATAATTCCAATGACAGCCCAAATTGTGGAAGTTGCATAATGAATAGACTGAAGGGCAGCAGTTTGATAATTGCTAGTGAGAAAATTAGCAGCGTACTCAAAAAAAGCCCCCATCCAATCAGGAAAAATTTAGCCAGTTTATATCCATTCTTATAGCTATTAGCAGCCATCAAAATCACTATAATAATATAAGTAAAACTAATGAGCTGGGTACCTTTAAGGGATATCTCATAAAACCCTATAAGGTTAGCAACAATGTTAACTACAATTGCTATTTGTAAAAATTTGCTCGTCAGCACCATCCAACGATTCATTGATTTATTAAGAAATGACCTAGAAAAACTGACGGCAAAGAAATACGCGAGATTACTGATACTAAAAGCATAGCTAGCAATCCAATCTATAATGGTTCGGTTAAATAAATGAGCTAATCCACGGATGTATAAAAGGATATATGCTGCAGAGAAACCAACAAAAAGTAAATAATACAAATAGATCCTTAGTCGAGTAGTTAGCCAAAATAACAGGTTGTAAATAAATAATGCGATAAATATGCCTGCAAAAAGTCCTTCCTCAAGTAGGTGATTGTTCATTTTTTTTTCCATCGCTCCACTGGTACCAACAAATAAAGGAATTACTAGGGTATTGTTTGATTTGAACCGAATCCATATCCTTGTTTGCTGGTCAATAGCGGGCAGATTGAATACATAAAATGGTTTTTGTTCGATAGCATCCCAATGGACAACCTTATGCCCTGCCGATAATACCTGCCATTGATTTTGGTATTGGTAGTAGAGTTGGATACTGTCAATATTACTATTGGCAATCGCAATTTGTAGTGGTAATTGGGTAGTATTGGTAACGGAAATCCGGCACCAGATGGCCGCTTTGGTGAGGCCAAAATTAATGACGGGGTCATTGCCTAGTGCCAAGCGGAAGCTATCGGCATCGGCAAGATCTTGATAGGATAGTTTAGCATTAGTATCCGCAAACCATTTTGCAGTTTCCATTAAATTGTAAATGGTACTTCGATTATCGATATGTAACTCCTGCGCCTTCAGGCTTGTGCTTAAAACTAGGCAGGTAAACAATAATCCAATAAGGCTTGAATGCGTACTCATTTATTCAGAGAGAGTTTTACTAATTCAACCCTTGTATTGATCTGGAGTTTTGGGTAAATGTTTTTCATATGGTACAAAATGGTATTGGGACTCAACTTTAATTGGTAGGCTATTTCTTTGTTGGTAAGCCCATTTACCACTAATTCAGCAATTCTTTTTTCTTTTGGGGTAAGCTTTTGTAACATTACAGGAGAGCTTTTTTTATTTTTTTGCACTATGGTTTTGAAGGCAGCCCCGCTGATGGCAGGCTGTTTGAACTGAACCATGTTGATCACTTGGGTGTAGATTCCTCTTAGGCTTTCTGTTTTTAGTAAATAACCATCTGCCCCATTTGCAAAAGATTCGTGTATCCTTTCCTGACTATCTTCCAGCGTAAGCATTACCACCACCATTGCAGGGTTAAATTCTTTCATCAGCTCAATAGCCTCGCAACCCATTTGTCCTGGAAGGTGAATATCCAATAGTAATACGTCTGGTATTATGGCAGCAGGGGTATTCAAATATTTTATCGCTTGTTTCACGGAATTAGTTTGCATACAGACTGAAAAGGAATTGTCTTTTAGCAAATAGGTGGCAAGATTATTGGAAAACAACAGGTCATCTTCGATGATCCCAATCTGGCATATTGCCGCATTTAGTGGATATGGTATAGACATGATGGATTTTATTGGAACAATGAAAGTACAATTTTTTGAGCGTATTTACTTTCTACTTTGGACTTTCTATTAAACAGAAGCCTTGCAATTACTGCTGGTAAAGTTCTTATAGAATAGCGAGACACTATCCCACAAGTTTATGTGGGGTGCAGATGGTTTTAAATAGCTCAATTTTACCAAAATTTAAATTCAATTTAATAATCGCTCACCTTAAATCTCTTAAAATGAAAAACTTGATTACAAAAAACTTGCTATTAATGCTTTTAGTTTCGGTAACACTTTTTTGTAGTTCATGTGCTACCCTTCTAGGAGGTAGAGTATCTACTGCTCAAAGAACTAAGCCTGTGGCTGGAGAACCAGCAAGAAAAATTCGAGTAGTTGCCCTTATTGCGGATTTTTGTTTCGGAATTGTTCCAGTAGTTGTAGACTTCGCAACGGGTGCTGTTTATAGACCTGAAAATAAGTAAGTTTACTAAAAATACTCCTTATTTTTCAGGGGTATTTTTTGATAATCTGTGATTTTTATTATTTTAATATAATATCACTGAATAACCAACATAGACATCATGTTATCCAATATCCTATTCACTAGTTTTCAAACCTACTGGAAAAACACTAGTTTTTCAGTAGCTAGATGGGCTAATTTTTTTTTCAGGGTACCAGTCTTCATTCTCTTCCTTCTAATCTTTTTTCAGGGGGTCAGTTATTCACAAACTGGCTTTCCATCCATTATCAATGTAGCCGGCAAAACGACTGCCCTAGGGAATTATCATTTTGACTGGAGTGTGGGTGAATCGGCTGCCATTACTACGATGGAATATGGTAATCTGCTTGTAACCAATGGACTGCTGCAATACCAAGTAGAAAACCAACCGGAAGCCAACCTAGTCGCCAACTTTTTATCTGATGAAATCAGGGTATACCCCAATCCGGTTAAAAACATATTGGGCATCAATATACTACATGCCAACAAGGGCAAACATCAAATTGAATTATTGGATGCCAAAGGCATTATGATCAAGGAAGTTCAATTGAACTATACTGGAATGGGTGCCCTAGAAAACTGGAACCTCAGTGGATTGTCTGCAGGACAATATTATTTAAATATTCGGCAAACAGATGTGGTTACGGGAAGGCTGGTGAAGAAAGGAGCGTATCGAATAGTGAAGGTTAACTGATAACTGATTAACTGAAAACTGAAAGTTTTTAAATGATAATTGAATAATGGATAGATGAAAATGGATAAATGAGTAATGGATAACTGATAACTGAAAATTGGTTAACTGAAAACTGAAAGTTTTTAAATGATAATTGAATAATGGATAAATGATAATGGATAAATGATAATCGGTCTAAACCCTAAACATCTAAACTCCTAAACCTCTAAACCTCTAAACCTCTAAACCTCTAAACCTCTAAACGTCTAAACCTCTAAACGTCTAAACCTCTAAACCCACTAACCAATGCATCCAATATCCTTTCGCACTAATAAAGTGCTACTAATTATTTGCCTGCTTGCCATTGGCTTTGCGGGTTTTTCCCAGGCGCCTAATTTACTCAACTACCAGGGGGTAGCTCGAAATGCGGTGGGTAATCCATTGCCCAACCAGGCGATGAATCTTCGATTGTCTGTTCATAATCTTTCAGCTTCGGGTACGGTGGTATACTCCGAAACCCGCCCCATTACTACTAACTTGGGTGGCTTATTTTCAGTACAGATTGGTAGTGCGGGTACTACTAGTTCTACGGGTACCATTGGTGGTGTAAACTGGCTTTCGGGAGATAAATTTTTGCAGGTGGAGATAGATCCTATATCCAATAATAATTATTTGAACTTAGGTACAGTGCAACTGGTAGCGGTGCCGTATGCATTCAATGCGGCTACGGCAGGCAATGCAGCTACCGCCACTAAACTAGCTGCCCCAAAAAACATTAATGGAGTAGTATTTGATGGCAGTGCGGATATAACGATTACTACGCTGGCTGCTGCAGAACAATTAACAGGTACCACCTTAAAATCCACCATAACAGGTTCTAGTTTAATGAGTGTGGGCACCTTAACTAATTTAACAGTTACCAATCCAATAGTAGGAAGCATTACTGGAAATGCGGCAACTGCAACAACAGCTAGCACTGTAACTACTAATGCGAATTTAACAGGAGATGTGACTAGTGTTGGCAATGCGACAACGATTGCTAATAATGCAGTTACAATGGCAAGAATAGTAGATGGAGCAATTACCAATGCAAAAATTACAGATGTATCAGCAACAAAAATTACAGGAACCTTACCTGTTGCTAATGGAGGTACAGGAGCTGCAACAGATGCTGCGGCAAGAACTAATTTAGGATTAGGAAATGTTGATAATACAAGTGATGCTGCGAAGTCAATCAGTATATTAACCCAAACAGCGTTGGATTTAAAAGCACCTTTAGCATCCCCTACTTTAACAGGAACGCCATTGGCTCCAACTGCAGCAGCAGGAACGAATACTACTCAAATTGCAACGACTCAATTTGTAACTGGGGCAATTACTACGGCCAAAGCTGGGGTGGTTCCATATACCGGGGCAACCCAAGCCGTTGATTTAGGGGCTTACAATCTCACTGTAAATGGGGTGTCAGTAGGTACAGGATCAGGAGTAAATGCTTCTAGTAATGCTGCAATTGGCAATGATGCACTGAGCCAAAACACGACTGGTGTAATTAATACCGCACTTGGATTGAGGGCACTTTCCAAAAATACAATTGGCTCTTACAATACTGCAACTGGTGCAGGTGCACTAAGTAATAATATCGATGGGAACTACAATACTGCTAATGGAATGGATGCTCTGACACATAATATGACAGGCTGGAATAATACTGCCAATGGTGAAAGAGCACTCTTTAATAACACGACTGGCGGAAACAATACCGCAACAGGTAATAATGCACTTTCTGGAAACACAACAGGTACTGGAAATATCGCAGTCGGTTATGAAGCACTTAGTAATAACATAGGTGGCACTTTCAATACAGCAGTTGGATATGGTGCTAATGTTGTTTCAGGATCAGGAGACTTAATCAATTCAACAGCTATTGGATGGGGAGCTCAGGTTGCAGCAAGTCATACAATTCAATTAGGAAATACAAGTGTAACTGCAGTAAATACAAGTGGGACGATCACTGCAGCGGGATTTTCTTCTACAGTAGCAACAGGAACAGCACCATTGGTTGTAACATCAACTACTCCTGTGGCTAATTTAAGTATTGGAGGTAATGCAGCAACGGCAACTACAGTTACAGCTGCATCTCAACCGGCAATTACGAGTGTTGGGATATTAACTAATGCTACAATTAGTGGAAAAGTAATAGTTGGTGCATCATCAGCTGCTTCCTCTTCAGCAGTATTAGAAGCAAGTTCAACTACTCAAGGTTTTTTACCTCCAAGAATGAATTATTATCAAAAGACACAAATTACATCACCTGTTGCAGGATTAACAATTTGGTGTAGTACTTGCGGAGTATCAGGTGAGATGCAGGTATTTAATGGTGGTGCATGGACAAATATGATTGGAGGTTCAGCGACACCGGAATTATCCACCGTAGTAATAGGCACTCAGCAGTGGATGGAAAAAAACTTAGAGGTCGTAACTTATCGCAATGGAGACGTCATACCGCAGGTAACTGATCTATCCGCATGGTATGGATTAACAACAGGTGCATGGTGTTATTATAATAATGACCCGCTTAATGGAGCTATTTATGGTAAACTATATAATTGGTATGCAGTGAATGATCCAAGGGGATTAGCTCCAGCAGGGTGGCATATACCTACCGATGAAGAATGGACAACATTAAGTACTTTATTGGGGGGAGAATCAGCAGCAGGCGGCAAGATGAAAACAACAGGCACCACTAGATGGACCACACCCAATACAAGCGCTACCAACGAGAGTGGTTTTGCAGGTCTTCCAGGAGGTCTCAACTATGGGCTATTCGCCGTTGATGGCAACTACGGCTTCTGGTGGAGCGCTACAGAGAGCAGTCCAACGTACGCCTGGGGCCGCTCCCTGGTCTACAACGTTGGCGGCCTAAACAGGTTAAGCGCCAATAATAAGATGAATGGGTTCTCAGTTCGTTGCCTTAGGAATTAATTTTTGCTGTAAGTGAGGGTAGAGCCAAACTTGTTTGAGCTATACCGAGCGAAGCAAAAATCATGTAAATAATTTATTTGGTTTATTTGATTATTTGACCGCGTAGCGGTCTAAAAAACTTTAAACTCAGCCGTTGTTGGTCTTATTGACCAACAACCGAAGCACCCAATTACAGGTAAGTTGATGAAGAAAGGAGCGTATCGAAAAGTGAAAATCAACTAATAACTGGTTAACTGAAAACTGAAAGTTTTTAAATGCTAGTTGAATAATGGATAGATGAATAATGGATAAATGATAATGGATAAATGATAATGCCTTTGAACAAGTGGTTAAAACCTACCCATTTTTTGCTTACTGCGACTATAAAAAGTGGGATAGCCAAGTGGTGAATGATTATTATGTGTCTGGGACACCCACTTTTTATTTGTTAAATAATAAACGAGAAATCATTCTTAAACCAATTTCTATTTCACAAATGGATGCATGGGCAGATTGGGTGTTGGTGCAAGGAAATAAATGAACTGCGCTAACTAATCCTTCAAAAAAAACTTATTTCCCTTTTCTGCGCTAGTTTCAATTGTAGCGGTATTGAAAGAAAAAAGTATATTAAAATGGTATAATGATTAAGCCTAAAATAGAGGGTCTTTAATTGTAATTGTGTGCTGCAGCGTTAGTTTTGCTGGAGCTTATTTGAATGGATGCTCCAATAACCACCTGAACGGCTGATAAGGTTTTTCAGTTTGTAGTTTAAATTTCTCAATACTGTTTTTTATATAAGCAACTGCTTCTTCTACAGAATCGGTAAATAAAAACAATTGTGGATCCTCTTCTGATATCGTACCTGATTTTTTCATTTGATCGATATGGGCAATCAGTTTTTCATGAAATTCGGTGTCGAAAATTACGATAGGGAATTCCTGGATCATCTTGGTTTGAATGAGCGTAAGGGCTTCAAAATATTCATCTAGCGTGCCAAATCCTCCAGGCATCACCACAAAGGCAAAGGAATATTTTACCAATAAAACTTTTCTCACAAAGAAAAATTTGATGTTGACCCACTTATCCAGATAAGGATTTGGTTTTTGTTCATGTGGCAACTGAATATTACAGCCAACACTTCTTCCTCCTACTTCCCTGGCACCCTTATTGGCGGCTTCCATAATGCCGGGTCCACCACCGGTTAAAATAGTAAAACCCAACTGCGCAATTCTACCCGCCAGTTCTTCTGTTTTTTCATAAAATGGATGCCCATCTACAAATCTTGCCGAGCCAAATATGGTAACACAGGGTCCCAAAAAGTGCAGTGCCCTGAAACCCTTAATGAATTCAATTACCACCCTGAGGGTGAAAATCAATTCTTCCCAACGGCTCTGAGGGCCGGCTAAAAATTTAATTTCTGATTTGGTCATGTTGAATAATTCACTCAAACTTAGGGAATATTTTTTTATCGGCTTTCTTTTATTCTTTTTTGGCAACTGCGTTTCATTCTTTGCATAAATTTCGGTCTATAAGGCTTCCGTAATTCCATCTGCTGGAATTATTTTCCATTAAATAGAATGATTGTTGACAAGTGTAATCATATACTCTTTATAATCAGTCTATTATATTTTGGCATAGTAGTGGTTATCCATTGCCAACATCAATTTTCCCATCCAATATCTCTTGCAAGAAGGAGCTGTGCAATTCGAGGCTATTTCTATTTTCTGTCCATCCACTTTATTAACTGAATTACAGTTTACTGTGACTCAGGAAGCTACTGCATTTTAATAATTTAATTTTTTCCCATAATAGCTCAACTATAATTTTTAAACTCTTTTTAAAATGGAACGATTTTCGAGCCAACCAGCGCCCCAGCTTTCATTGCTTGCCATAGATGATGAAATGTCCATACAACTTATTTTGCAACATTTTTTTAAAAATGATTTCTTAGTCAATACCAAAAGTAATGGAAAAGAAGCCCTAGGGTGGATGCAAGATGGCAATATACCGGATATTATAGTGGCAGATATCAACATGCCTGAAATGGATGGATACTCGTTTATTGAACAAGTGAGGGCAAGCGGTTTTTTAAAAAAAATCCCTATGTTGATGTTATCGGCTAGCGAAAGTACCGAAGTTAAAATTCGATGTCTTCAATCCGGTGCAGATGATTTTATTGCTAAGCCATTTAATCCAAGGGAATTAGCTGCCAGAATGAATGGTATTCTTAGAAGGTCGCGTAAAAATAATTTTTCCTAAACAATCATGCTGAATCAGTTAAAAAAAATTGCGGTAATCACCAGAGAGGAGGCCGTTTCCCAGCAGGTGAAGGGTGCATTGGAAGATGAATACGAATTATATTTTTTTAATAATGGGCAAGCGTTTAACGAATCGCTTAAAAGTAAAATTGTTTTTAGTGCCATTATTTCAGCAGATGAATTAAATGGTTCAGGTGGCATTCCTTTACATGATTACTTAACCAGTTTAGGGCATGGACTTATTCCATT
>JBIIVV010000247.1:0-4744 GCA_044339235.1 Ferruginibacter sp. | reverse complement strand
GCGCGCTTTGTAAGCTCAATTTCACTGTTACTGATTCCAAATTTCTTTGCGATCACACGCCAATTTGCAATTTCTTTTTGCATCTCTTCTAGAATTTTATTTGCTGTATCTACTTTTACTTGATAATAATTAGCTGTGCACATAACAACTGAAATATCTTGTTCGTTACTATTTTCTGAAATATTCAAGGTTAATCCATTTCCCATCTCATTAGGATTCATATCATAAGCTGGAGATAATCTCCAACCTTGATTCGTTAATATAAATCCATGATTGCGTAAATGATCATCAGTATTTGAAACTAAAACATTAAACAAAATTCTGCGCCATAATTGTTCCAAATCTTCTTTAGCTGATGCACTTTGCTGTATTATGAATTCGGCTAAATTTAAGTAACTAATCCCATCCTTATAATCTACACCATGTTGTAATCCCAACAAAGTCATCGCAGATGCAAAATGAATTCTTTGTTGCTGTATACGATCAAACCTTTTGGTCAGGAATGTATGTTGCTTACTTGAAAATTGCTGAATTTTCGCTTCGGGTACTTGAATCCCACAATTAGAAGCTAATTGATGTAACACCATCTCCCATGCCCCAGCATCCTTTTCATCTTTGGCACTTGGAAATTTAGCAATCCAGAGATTACCTTTTTCATCAGTAACGCTTGCCTTAGGTCTAGCGCCACCTAAGGAAGAACCTGGGTCAATTAATAAATTTAACCACTGCGCATATTCCGGATCATTGACAACATCATCTCTTTCTAATTGAAGACTTGCGTATTCTAATTCTCTGATAGATGTCCAAGGTGGCGCAGCCATCTGTTTTTGATTGTTCAAAAAATCGCCATCTTCTTGTAATTTAAAACGCAAACCTCCCATTCGATTTCCATCAAAAACACCCAATAAAAAATCACTTTCAAAAAGTGTTCTTTCAGCTCTGTCTTCTTTTTTTGCAGACCATGCTTCTCTTCGACGCATTAATAGCCTGCCCCAACGATCAGGAGATGAATCTAAAAATAATCCAAAATTATGCTGCTCTTCAGGAAGATATTGCTTTCCCTTATACATATGAAGATTGGGATCTAAAAACAAAGCTTGTCTACTTGAAGTTAACCAGCTGTCATTATATTCAAAGGAAAAGATTTCTTTACCTCGCACATGCTGTGGTGTCAAAATACCCATATGCTGAACACCTCCCAAGGATTGCCAATGGGCATAAACCCATATTTTTAGTTCATTTTTCTTCATGGCATTTTAGTTTGTTTAGGTGCACGTTTGCCAGTAACAATTCCCGCATCTTGTAATTTTCTACCCAATGGGTCGGAGGCTGCAACTGTGGTTAAATCTTTCTCTAAACCCAAAACAAATAACACTTGGAGATAACTACCAATAGCAACACTTGGGCTGCCTTGCTCGATGTTATAAACTGTTTTTCTGCCAAGCCCTGTACGTTCTGCAATTTGCGCTGCACTGAATTTCCTACGCAAACGAGCAAGTTGAATTTGCTCCCCTAATTCTTTGAGAATTTTGAGATTTTTAGGCAATAAAATTGGCGTGTTTTTCATATAATGTGTCTTATATAGGACAAATATAGCTATTTTAGTCCTTTTTATGACACATTATAATTAAGTTATTAAAATTAAAATATTGAGTTTAGGTTATATTTGTGTGGACCAAGCCCTACTTTCATTATAAAACATTGAATACCAATTTTTTATAAGACCGTGCGCGTTGTATCATTTACCCCAAAAATGTCCTTATTTCAGGAAATACTTGCAACTGGTTTCCCTTGCATGCTCTCATTCACCAAATGACTTAAGAATTCTACAAAAGGCAAAATATTTAGATGCACACTTGCCTCCTCTAATGTTTTCATATACTTACTTCTTTGTTGAACCGGTATCACTGTCCATGGATATCCCCCAGATGCTAGCATTAAATTCATAATGAATCTTCCCATTCTACCATTGCCATCCATATAAGGATGAATAAATACAAAAATAAAATGTCCTAAAACAGCTTTGACCGATGCTTCACTTTCCTCTGCTAATAATTCCAGTAACACTGGCATGGCATCTCTAACTGCTTCACTATTTAAAGGTACATGCATTGAATTTGTAATATACACTTGATGATTTCTGTAGCTAGCTAAATCGGCTGGCTTTAATAAACCTGAAACAACACTCGGACCAAATAATGCACGATACCAATCACCATGGTCATTATCTAATACTTCACCGGCATTGTCTCCAGTTAATACTTTACGGATACTTTTTTCTACCATCTGAAATGCATCCCAATAACCTTTAGCTGCCATTGCATCTCTTTGTTTACTATCCCCATCATTATCTTTTGTATTCCAACTTCCATTTCTAACACGATCAATTAACTTCGGTGTTACTTGATACCGCTCGATTGATAAGGAGTGGTAAGCATCTGTAACATAAATCTCTTTAACGCTGCTAATAAATTTCTCTATATTTTTTGGCACACCTGGAGCAGCAGGAAATTTTTCAATGATGACTTTTCTAAAATCCGACCACATAATTTTTATGCGATTGGCATAAGGCGATGCATCTTTTGAAGAAAATGAAATATTTAAATGATCATTAAATGGATCTAACTCACGAACATCGTAACCAACACCCTGCATTGTTTTAATAATGTCATCGGCAATTTTATCTTTTTTAATATTTCTAAAAGCACCGGCAAGCCTACCGGCAATAATTGATTGCCCACCAGTTAATAATATACTTAAGATATCAGCAGATGTTTTTACTAGCGATAATGCTGTACGCATATCAGTCGCATTTTGTAAATAGGTATTTGAAGATGCATTCACTAAAGCACTTGATAAACCCAAAACGTTTAAACCATCCAATACTTCCACTTCAGACTTAAGTGGCAATTTTGACTTCATATGGAATAAAGAAGTATCAAAGGGCAAATCTGTTTTGAAGTTATTTGCCTTAGGTGATTTTATAATTAATTGCTTGGGAACCGTCCAATTGCCAGCATGAATCATTAAAGATTGTTCTGCTGACAAGCACCATTGATTCTTGTATTTATAATTCAAATACTGCGCACAAAACTTCCAATAAGAACTATACCAAGAAGTACTATCCCCTACATTGTTTTCTGGCGATGAAATAATGAACCAACCGGAATACACCTCACTGATGAAACCATTCTTCAAAAGCCTGTCCTTATGCGTTCTGGTTAACTCACTTCTTTTTATCGCTATCTTACCTTTGTCTTGTAGAGCTTTCAAAATATCAAGAGAAGCCGCTAGTTTTTCAGAAGGGGTTGCCATACAAACATTTTAAATTTTATAATTTCTTGCAGTATCAAAATTATAATATCGTGTTGTACCTAAATTATAATATCTTGCCGTATCAAAATTATAATATCCTGCTAATATTAGCAAATAAATGTGTTGGTTGGCTGATTAAACGCAGCATAAATGAAAAACAAAGCCAAAGTCGGAAGTAAAATAGCGCCAAAAACGGTAATTATGCTTACAATTTGGGCAAATACGATTTAATTCTTTCTAATACAGCTTCAAAGTCGGGCTGGCCATTATAGTAAAGTTTGGCTGTACTTAAATAACGGTTTTTAAAAGACGCCCTAATATCAAGATCATTCAAAAGCAAAGCAGGATGTTCATTTAGAAGAGTGCTATTATCAGCACCTTTAATTCTAGCTACTTTATGTGAAATATAAGCTGGAGTGCCAATAAAATTGATTATTTCAGGATTACCTAGTAAGCAATAAACATCATAGTATTGACGCATGAAATTTTTATCGTCAATATTATTGGGGTTACTACTATTTCTAAATTTTCGTATAATAGTTTGAAGCTTTTCAACTAATGTGTACCCTGGATGATAACAAGCAACACCAACTGCAGTATTGTCGATATAATTATTATGCAAATCCAAGTTTACTAAGTGATCCCATATCCAAGAAGAAATAGTTAATAGATTATTAGGAGTAACAGTATCAAAACCAGCTTCTAACAAGATGCCATCTTTTAGGCCTTCTAAAGTAGGTGTATGGCTGATATAATTTAACCTAATGCCTCCGTTACGATACTTATCCAAATCATCAAATTCGTAATCTCTTTCAACAGAAACTATCCCATTAATGACGATAGACTTTGCCAATAAATCATAAAACTTTTTTCGCGCATTTTTTATTTCAGGCTTATCCTCTTTGCCTTCGATTAACAATCCAAAATTTGTTCGTATATGAATGTCAATATCTTCAGAAAAACGATCGATGATTCCATATCCTTTAGATAAAGAAGTTCCTCCCTTTAACTCAAACTCAATGCCTTGGTGATGCAATGAGTAAAGTGTATGCATGATCCAATAATCTTTTTCTATTAAAGTAATGTCAATGCTTTTATTAGATGCAACAATAGCTAATATTTGCTTGAACTCTGGGTCGTTATGTATAAAGTCAAGCATGTTGAAGTGCTTTACGAACTATTAATTTTATTATGCGCTTTGTTGTGCCATTGCCAAATTGCTGTGTAGCTTTCATCAAAGCATCCATATTAAAACTAAGTACATTTTTTGTAAGTTTATCAACTATCTGTGTTGTGTCTTCAGCTAAACTTTCTAAATTATTTAATAATTCAACGAGTAAATATTCTCTGTCTACTTTCTGCGGGAATGCGTTTTTTATTTTGAACTCAAATGTTTTTCCGTTAAGTGTTAGTTCTCCTTTACGCTTGT
>JBIIVV010000059.1:0-16072 GCA_044339235.1 Ferruginibacter sp. | reverse complement strand
GGGGTGCGTTTTTATACTTTTATATCATCTTTGGAATATTACCTAGAAGCCGCATTGGAAAATCATGTTCCATTAATTATACTAGATCGTCCAAATCCCAATGGCTTCTATGTAGATGGCCCAGTGCTGGATAGGAAATTTAAAAGTTTTATCGGCATGCAGCCAATCCCTGTGGTGTATGGTATGACAGTGGGGGAATATGCCTCAATGCTGGTAGGTGAAAAATGGTTGTCGCCAGAAGCAAATACATCTTATGCCAACCCTTCGAACAATATTTTCCAACTCAAGGTAATTCAGTGCAAAAACTATGATCACAACAGCAAATATATTTTACCGATTGCTCCTTCTCCCAATTTGAAGACAATGCAGGCCATCTACCTCTATCCTTCCACCTGCTTTTTTGAAGGTACGGCACTGAGTGAGGGAAGAGGTACGGAAGCGCCTTTTCAAATTTTTGGACACCCCACATTGCCCTCGAATTTATATTCCTTTACCCCAAAACCCACTGCGGGTGCAAAAAATAGCAAATGTTTTTTTCAAAAATGTTATGGATGGTATATATCCGGAAGCAATGAAGTTATTTTGAAAGAATTGGGGAATGCCTTTCAGCTAAAATACCTACTAGATGCTTACCAATTATTTCCAGGCAAGGACAGTTTCTTTTTAAAAAATAATTTTTTTAATCAACTGGCAGGCAGTGATTTGTTGATGGAACAAATTAAACAAGAAAAAAATGAATCCGCCATAAGAACTAGCTGGGAACCTGCTTTAGGTAATTTTAAAACAATCAGAAAAAAATATTTATTATACAAGGACTTTGTTTCCCGATGACAACAATCGAATTGCTAAATAGGAATTATTAAAATGAGGCTACCTTTACTCTGATGGAAAACTTTGAGGCATTAAGAATTGTTTTTATGGGAACCCCAGAATTTGCAGTTGCTGCCCTAGATAAACTGGTGCAAGCTGGCTGCTCTATTGTGGGCGTTGTAACAGCTCCGGATAAGGCGGCAGGACGTGGCATGCAATTACAGCAAAGCGCTGTGAAACAATATGCAATTGAACATGGCCTATTCATTTTACAACCCGAAAAATTAAAGAGCCCAGATTTTTTGGAACAACTTAAAAACCTACATGCTGACCTTCAAATTGTGGTTGCGTTCCGAATGCTGCCAGAACTAGTTTGGAATATGCCCCCAATGGGTACCGTTAATTTACATGGCTCTCTTTTGCCTCAATACCGTGGCGCCGCTCCCATCAACTGGGCCATCATACATGGAGAAAAATTTACCGGTGTTACCACATTCAAATTACAACATGAAATTGATACGGGAGACATTTTACTAACTGCTACCATTCCCATTGGGGAGCAGGAGACTGCAGGTGAACTTCATGATAAAATGAAAGAAATTGGGGCTGAGCTGTTACTTGAAACAGTGAAAGGCTTATCAGCAGGTGATTTAATGGAAACTCCCCAAATAAAAATGGATGAGGCGAGGGCAGCCGAATTAAAGATTGCGCCCAAAATCTTTACCGCTTCCTGCCAAATTAATTGGAACAACCCTGTATCAGAAATTTATAATTTAATTCGGGGGCTTTCTCCCTACCCCGCAGCATTTTCTTTTTTAGAAGGAAAAAAAGTAAAAATATTCAAAACGGAAATAATTAATACTGTACCTACCGTTGCAGCAGGTGAATATGAAACGGACAAAAAAACATTTTTATATTTTGCTGGTAGCGATGGGTATATTGCTTTGCTTGAGTTACAACTGGAAGGAAAAAAGAAAATGGAGATTGCCGATTTTTTGAGAGGCTATCGATGGATCTAGAAAGGCGTTTTTTATAATACATTTAAAAAAATAGTACCATCAAATTGAACAGAAGCGCTTTCATCGGAATAGGAATCAAAAAACAGTCCCTGTTCATAATGCATTGCTCGGTATTCATCATTATATTTGCAACATGTTATCTATTAGCCAGCGTGGGCATATCATGCCAACCTCTCCGATTCGAAAATTAGTGCCTTTTGCAGAAGCCGCTCAAAAAAAGGGCGTCCGCGTATTTCACCTCAATATTGGTCAGCCAGATATTGAGACCCCAAAACAGACCCTTGATGCAGTAAGAAATAGTAATTTTAAAATACTGGAATACAGCCATAGTGCTGGCAATGAGAGCTACCGTAAAAAACTAACCGGCTATTATGCAAAATCAGGAATCAATATAACTACCGACGAAATTATCATTACCACAGGTGCGAGCGAAGCCATTTTATTTGGATTAATGGCCTGCATGGATCCCGGCGATGAGATTATTATTCCAGAACCTTTTTATGCCAACTACAATGCCTTTGCAGTAGAAGTTGGGGTAATCGTGCGTCCAATCACTTCTACCATCGATACCGGTTTTGCACTGCCTCCGATCTCAGAATTTGAAAAAGCAATCACGCCTAAAACAAAGGGCATTCTCATCTGTAATCCAAACAATCCTACTGGATATTTATACAGTAAGGAGGAGATGGAAATTTTAAAGCAACTTATTATAAAGCACAATCTATATTTATTTGCGGATGAGGCATACCGTGAGTTTTGTTATGAAGGTACCCATACCAGTTTTATGACATTAACCGGGGTAGCGGATCATATTGTTTTGATGGACTCCATTAGTAAAAGATACAGTGCTTGTGGAGGAAGGGTCGGTGCATTGATTACAAAAAATAAGGACGTATTGAGTTCAGTGATGAAATTCGCACAAGCTAGATTGAGTCCCCCAGGCTTTGCCCAGATATTGGGGGAGGCTGCAGTTGATTTGCCAGACAATTATTTTGATGACACCAAGGCCGAATATAAAAAAAGAAGGGATACCATTGTAGGCAGACTCAATGCAATACCCGGCGTATTTTGTCCCAACCCTGGTGGAGCGTTTTACGCAATCGCCCAATTGCCCATTGATGATGCTGAAACATTTTGCCAATGGCTATTAGAATCATTTTCCTATAATGGGCAGACAGTCATGCTAGCCCCTGCAGGTGGTTTCTATAGTACACCTGGCCTAGGTAAGCAAGAAGTACGACTGGCCTATGTTTTAAATGTTGCTTCCATCAATTTGGCTATGGATTGTTTAGAAAAAGCACTCGAACAATATCCGGGAAAAATTTCAAATTAATACACTTAGCTACAGCAACAAAAACTGCTGCCAATACTTGCTTTTAAAAGTATTCCTTATCGGTTTTTTTAACAAAAAATGCAGCTGTCTATTATTCACTATCTACGAATAAGCGCTAGTAGAATTGCTAAAAGCCAGATTTTGTAATTCCCTTAACTTTACCAAAAACTATCTTTTAACAATGGCTACAACCTTACTGATTACGGTTTTTATACTGGGGTATTTGGCAATTGCTTTTGAGCAGCCATTAAAATTAAATAAAGCAGCCGCAGCATTATTAACTGGGGTATTATGCTGGACGATTTATATACTACAAAGCCCATCACCAGATACTGTTAGTAAAGAGCTTTTTGAACACCTTGGAGAAATTGCTTCTATCTTGTTTTTTTTACTTGGTGCCATGACGATCGTTGAGCTGATAGACTCGCATAGTGGTTTTGAAATTATTACTCAGAAAATTACCACCACTAGTAAACAGCGACTCTTATTTATTGTAACTGGAATTACATTTTTACTTTCTGCACTGCTGGATAATCTAACCACCGCTATCTTAATGACATCCCTTTGTGCAAAAATTTTATCCAACAAGGAAGATCGACTATGGTTTGCAGGAATGATTGTCATTGCAGCCAACGCAGGAGGAGCCTGGTCTCCACTGGGTGACGTAACCACCACCATGCTTTGGATTGGCGGACAGATAACGGCTTTGAATATTATACGAGAACTGATCCTGCCATCATTAGTAGCCTGTGGTCTTCCGCTTCTAATAATGTCTCGTCAGTTTAAAGGAAAAAATTTCATCCCTACCCCTTTTCAAGAAAGATCATTAAAAGAAAAAAAAGAAAGTAATATTATACTGGTTGCTGGAATTATCTTGTTGATTTTTGTTCCAGTATTTAAAACCATCACAAACCTTCCACCATTTATGGGAATGCTGGTAGCACTCAGCATTATGTGGGTAATCAATTCAATAATTCATAAAAAGGAAGAAGCAGCCTATGCAGAAAAATATACGGTGGCAAGGGCGCTGCAAAGAATAGACACCCCGAGTATATTGTTTTTTCTTGGGATTTTACTAGCAGTAGCAGCACTGCAATCTTATGGAATATTAAACATGGCGGCTACTTATCTGAGCAATACCCTTCACAATGATTACCTAATCGGTATTGCATTGGGCATCCTTTCTTCCATTGTAGACAATGTACCCTTGGTAGCAGCTACACAGGGAATGTATGATTTATCCATCTATCCAACCGATCATCCATTTTGGGAGTTTCTAGCTTTAACTACCGGCACAGGAGGCAGTGCCATCATCATAGGTTCTGCAGCAGGTGTTGCGGTAATGGGAATCGAGCAAATTGATTTTATCTGGTACCTTAAAAAAATTAGCTGGCTAGCTATTATTGGATTTATAGCTGGTATCACTGTGTTTCTTTTGGAAGACGGTGTTTTATTTTAATGGAAAAAATACTAGGAGTTTCCGATCGATAATTAATAATGGCTTGCCGGCCAAATAATTTCACTAAAATTACAACGATTGTATTTTTTAAATTAAATTACAGATAGTTATTAAATGATGGGCACTAAATAATTTTAATAGAAATGAAAGCAATTTTTTTAATCAAAAATGGGGCGGCCGAAAAAGCATTTGAAACAAGGGAAATCCCCACTCCTATACCTGCAAGTGGACAAGTGTTAATTAAAGTGGAGTCCTTTGGATTAAACTTTGCCGATGTAATGGCACGCAATGGAATGTATGAAGACGCTCCACCCAAACCCTGTGTGCTAGGCTATGATGTATCCGGTACGATTGAAATGATTGGCGAAGGAGTGACCCATCTAAAAAAAGGTAACCGGGTGACCGCCATGACTCGTTTTGGCGGCTACGCAGAATATGCCATAACAGATGCTAGGGCCACTGCAGTCATTCCCGACAGCATGGACACGTCAACAGCAACTGCCCTAACTACTCAATACTGCACTGCTTATTTTGCTGCTGCTGAAATGGTGAACCTTCATCCAGGTGATAAAGTGCTCATTCAATCGGGAGCCGGCGGAGTAGGAACTGCGCTCATCCAATTTGCAAAATTCAAACAATGCGAGATTTTTTCAACTGCTGGCTCTGAGGAGAAAATACAATACCTGCGGGAATTAGGTGTGCATCATCCCATTAATTATACTACCCAGGATTTTGAAAAGGAAGTGAAAAAAATAACCAATGGAAAGGGTTTGGATGTTATTTTTGATGCAGTAGGTGGAAGGTCTGTAAAAAAAGGATTTCGCTCATTGACTGCGGGAGGAAGAATCGTTTGTTATGGCGCCTCCGACATGACAAACAAAAACTTATGGGGTAAATTAAAATCAGCCATCGGCTTTGGCTTCTATCACCCTGTGATGCTGATGATGCCATCCAAGACAATGATTGGTGTCAATATGCTCAGTGTGGCTGATCAGCATCCGGAGGTTTTACAACGCTGCTTAACGGAAGTGGTTAAATTAACAGCAACCGGCGTTTTTACCCCCAACATTGGAAAAGTATTTCAAGCCTCCGAAATTGCAGCAGCACATGAATACCTTGAAAAAAGAAAAAGTATTGGAAAAATAGCCATTCAATGGTAATGCAAATACTCAATCGATCGACTTAAATAAAAAATGTTTTTTTAAACCCAACTTAGCTAAATCAATAATGGCCAACCCTATCTATCCTTGCTTGTGGTTTGACGGACAATCGCAGTCTGCAGCAGACTTTTATTGCTCCGTATTTCCTAACTCTAAAATACTATCCGCCAATCCTATGGCCGTTATTTTTGAATTAAATGGTCAAAAATTTATGGGGCTAAACGGTGGGCCAGAATATACATTCAACGAGGCTATTTCTTTTGTAGTTAACTGCGAAACACAGGAAGAAATTGATCATTATTGGAACAGATTTGCCGAAGGTGGTCAAGAAGGAAAATGTGGCTGGATAAAAGATCGATTCGGCGTTTCATGGCAAATTATCCCAACGATTTTGGGCAAACTGATGAGCGACCCCGAAAAAGCACCCAAAGCGATGTATGCTTTTATGCAAATGAAAAAAATGGATATTGAAAAATTAATGCAGGTATAACAAAATAGATAACTAGAAATCCTTTTACTTATTGCCTCTTTTTCTTTGGGTTTAGGAGTTTAGAGGTTTAGGGGGTTAGTTTGTGGGCATATTGAAAACTTTAAATTTTACTTTGTAAAGCATTTTCTCAGATTTAGTATAATATTGTAAAAAATTATCACTCATTTATTAATAAAAAAGATGGAAAGAAAAAATATTTTAACCGGCTCGCCATGGGAAGACAAAATGGGTTATTGCCGTGCAGTTCGAATTGGTAATATCGTTGAGGTTTCTGGAACGGTGGCCATTGTGGATGGTGAAAAAGTGAAAGCGGATGATGCTTATGCGCAAACCATGAATATTTTAGAAAGAATAGAAAAAGTATTGGCAGATCTTAATGTAGGCATGAAAGATGTAATTCGCACGCGCATTTTCACTTCCGACATTAATAGTTTTGAAGCGGTTGCAAAAGCACATGCTAGTTTTTTTAAAGAAATCAAGCCTGCCACAGGATTTTATGAAGTAAGTAAACTAGTTGCTCCTGAATATTTGGTAGAAATTGAATTTACAGCGGTAGTTGCATAATCCCAGAAATGGATTGCTTTTTTTAGCTTTCAGGACCTAGGGATCTTTTAAATACTCATTTTAAAATTGAATCGTCATGAAAAATATTGGTTTCATTTTACTTGCTTTTCTGACGCTTTCTTATCAAAAAAATGACAAAGATCGGCTTGCCGATCCAATAGATTATTTAAGCGACATTAAAGCTGAACTTAAAAAAGAATGGCCAAATAATAGAACGATTAATTTAGTTTTTCATGGACATTCGGTTCCGGCGGGCTACTTCAAAACGCCCGCCGTCAATACTTTTGACTCCTACCCATTTCAAGTACTGAAGATTTTAAAGGAGCAATATCCCTTTGCTGTAATCAATGTTATCAATACTTCTATCGGAGGCGAGAACTCATTGAGTGGTGAAAAAAGATTTGAATCGACTGTATTGATTCATCAACCCGATGTGCTATTGATTGATTATGCACTCAATGACCGAGGCATCGGCTTGGATCAAGCTGCCAATGCTTGGAGTAAGATGATAGAAAAAGCAATTGAAAAGAAAATAAAAGTGATTCTTTTAACCCCTTCGCCCGACCAACGGGTAGATATGCTGAATCCAAATAATGAACTGGAAAAACATGCTTCCCAAATAAGGGCTTTGGCAAAGAAATATGATGTCGGATTGGTAGATAGCTACGAGGAATTTAGAAAAAAAGTCATTGCTGGAGAACCCGTTTCAAATTACATGTCGCAGGTAAACCACCCCAATGAAAAAGGGCATTGGATGATTGCCAATAAAATAGCCGCATTCTTTCAATAACCCCTTGCATTGCCTCTATTGGCATTTTGATCAGCCATACTTAACTGAAACTACCAGCGGACTTGAATGCTATCCTATTTGGAAATTCGATTTAAGTTTATTTTTATTTTCCTTTCATTTCACTACTGGCTTATCTTTGCAGTATGTTTAATAAAGTTAGAGTTCGATTTGCACCCAGTCCAACGGGTGGCCTACATTTAGGCGGAGTTAGAACCGTGTTGTTTAATTATTTGTTCGCAAAAAAACACAAGGGCGATTTTATAGTTCGGGTGGAAGATACCGATCAAACAAGATGGGTAGAGGGTGCCGAAAAATACATTTTCGACTGTTTGGATTGGTGTGGACTTGTGCCAGATGAAAGTGTACTGCATGGTGGTCCACATATCCCGTACAGGCAGAGTGAAAGAAAGGCCAGTTATCGCCAATATGCCGAACAGCTCATTCAGCAAGGAAATGCCTATTACGCATTTGATACTGCTGCAGAACTGGAAGCCATGCGCGAAAATCTAAAAGCAGCTGGCAGCAACAGTTTGCAATATGATCACCATGTTCGGATGAGCATGAATAATTCACTTCGTTTATTACCTGAAGAAACAAAAGCCTTACTTGAATCTGGAACGCCCTATGTAATTCGTATAAAAGTAAATCCCAATGAAATCGTTCCCTTCACCGACATGATTAGGGGTGAGCTAGAATTTGATACCAATACAGTGGATGACAAGGTGCTCCTAAAAGCTGATGGAATGCCTACCTACCACCTTGCCGTGGTAATAGACGACCATTTAATGAAAATCAGTCATGCATTTAGAGGAGAAGAGTGGCTGCCTAGCGCACCCGTTCATATTCTTTTGTGGAAATACTTGTTTGGTCTAGATAAGATGCCTCTATGGGCGCATCTTCCACTGATACTTAAGCCAGATGGAAATGGCAAACTCAGTAAGCGCGACGGAGATCGTTTAGGCTTTCCCGTTTATGCGATGGATTGGACAGCCCCAGTTACCCATGAGGTTACCAAAGGGTTTAAGGAACTGGGTTTTTTGCCGGAAGCATTCATTAATCTGCTGGCAGTATTGGGGTGGAATGACGGTACAGAACAGGAAATATTTTCTTTGGATGAGCTGATAGAAAAATTCAGTATCGAAAGGGTTCATAAAGGCGGTGCCAAATTTGATTTTGAAAAAGCAAAATGGTTCAACCACGAATGGATCAAAAAACTTGACATCGATCATTATAAGCAAAGGGTGAAAGCGATCTTTGAAAATAATGGCATTTCAAATATTGATGACCATTATCTTGGCGAGGTAATGAATTTAATCAAGGAGCGTTGTACCTTACTCCCAGATTTTTACACGCAGGGTGTTTTCTTTTTTGAATCTCCCAGCTCCTTTGATGAAGCAGCCGTGAAACCAAAATGGGATGAAAGTAAAAAAGAATATTTTCATCTTTTAACCCATCAGTTAAATCAACTTGAAAGTTGGGATCCCCTTTCCATTGAAGCTATTTTTAAACAAATTGCTACAGAAAAAAATATCAAAGTAGGAGAACTGCAAATGATTTTTCGGGTATTCCTAGTAGGTAGTAAAATGGGGCCGGGTGTATTCATCATTGCAGCAGCCATTGGAAAAATGGTTACCCTGCAAAGAATTGAAAATGCCATGAAAGTTTTTCAAGATTAATTTACTCACTGATCATATATAAATATTTAAAAGCCATCATGAAAGCAGATAAAAAGCGCCCCATTCGAGTACTTGTAGCAAAAGTGGGCTTGGATGGGCATGATCGGGGTGCTAAAATAATTGCTACTGCTTTGCGAGATGCAGGAATGGAGGTAATCTATACCGGTTTACGCCAGACTCCTGAAATGGTCGTTAATACAGCCTTACAGGAAGATGTAGATGCAATCGGAATCAGCATATTAAGTGGTGCACACAATTCTATTTTTCCTAAAATAATGCAGCTAATGAAGGAGAAAGAGATGACCGATGTACTCCTTACAGGCGGTGGCATTATTCCGGAAGAGGACATGAAGGAATTGAATGAAATCGGTGTAGGCCAGTTGTTTCCTCCAGGAACTACTACTACTACCATTGCAGATTACATAAAAGATTGGGTAACTACCCACCGGGATTTTTAATTGTACCATCCATTTCGAATAAAGCCCTTATTAGCATGCTAAAATTAATTAAATGGCCTACTCTACTTTAGTCAGTTCCCTACAAAATAACACTTTAATTATCACCATCAACCGACCCGAAAAACTAAATGCCTTAAATGGTGTAGTCCTTGCAGAATTAGCGTTGGCAGTAGAAGAAATTTACAATAACCCTTCTATCAAATCTGCCATCATCACTGGTGCAGGTCCAAAAGCATTTGTAGCAGGTGCTGATATCTCCGAATTTTCTGGTTTAACCAAAACAGAAGCGATGGCCTTATCTAAAAGAGGTCAGGATCTTTTTTTTAAAATAGAAAATAGTAAAAAGCCCATTATTGCAGCAGTCAATGGATTTGCATTGGGTGGTGGCTGTGAGCTGGCAATGGCTTGCCATTTCCGCATCGCTTCAGAAAATGCAAAGTTTGGTCAGCCAGAAATCAACCTTGGATTAGTGCCCGGATACGGCGGCACCCAACGCTTGACCCAGCTAATAGGTAAGGGACGTGCCATTGAATTACTGATTAGTGGCGTGATGCTGAATGCTGCTTCTGCGCTACAGTTCGGACTAGTAAACTATGTGGTATCTGAAGAAGCGCTAATGAATAAAGCAATCGCCATTTTATCTGTAATCAATTCAAAGGCGCCCATTGCAATTTCAGCCTGCATCAAGGCTGCCAATGCAGTATATGATTTTGCGATTGATGGCTATGCTACTGAAAATGCTGCATTTGCAGAATGCTTTGACACAGCCGATAGAAAAGAAGGTACACTTGCGTTTATGGAAAAACGTATACCTGCATTTACAGGGAAATAAATAGCTGGGGCTAACCCCTGATTGAATTATAATGTAACCTCGTTAATTTTATCGATTGGATTCATAACATAGGTAAACAAAGAATTGTCACTCATCAATTCCACTACCCTGAATCCACGATAGGGAGTTCCCCAGTCTCCGCCAAAATGGGCGTCAAAAATAAAGGGTATTTCATTCTTTTTCTTTATCCCCTCTTGATCATGATCATGGCCATTAAATACAGCCTTTACATTATTGTGCTTTGCAAAAATGTCAAATAATTCAGGGCAATCTACTGCACCATTGGTTTGCTTGGCTGGATTGATATGTATAAAAATAAATACATTTTTCTGGGCACGATGTTTTTCCAATTGTGCCGCAACCCAATTTACATCGGGACAGAGATAGGCTCCTGTTTC
Source organism: Ferruginibacter sp. (assembly GCA_044339235.1). Lineage (GTDB taxonomy): Bacteria > Bacteroidota > Bacteroidia > Chitinophagales > Chitinophagaceae > Ferruginibacter. The sequence goes on along the minus strand of JBIIVV010000059.1, from coordinate 5,083 downwards.
ATTGGATGTAGTTGCTATTAAGAAAGAATTTTTCCCAATTGAAAAATCAAGATTAACTGGCATGCGCCAAATGGCCTCCCATTCCTGTGCAGTAACCTTATCATGGTTTCCCTGACTTACATAATATTTAGGCGCAAGCTTATCCAAGGCGCTTTTAGCTGCAGGATAAAACTTTTTGTCGTCGTGGATGATGTCGCCATTAATCATGCAAAAAGCAAATGGATTGGCGGCATGCTCTTCATTGATTCGGGTAACCAGCGTTTCGAAATATTTTTCATAGGCTGTTCCTTTTTGGCCATAATGGCCATCGGATGCAACAACAAAGCGCAGTTTAACTTTCTTGCCCTTTTTCCACTCGTTCCAATTCAATTCACTCGCATGAAGAATTTCTCCTCCGGCCAAAACGATGGCAACTGTTGATGCATATTTAATAAACTCACTCCTTTTCATAGCTATTTTTTTATTTACACCTGCAATTTTGAAAACGCAACGCTTTCACTTCCGGATTAGCACCATAAACATCAATTGATTTTAACGGATCAATCAACGAAACAAGATTTTCTATTTTGATGCTCTTCCAACTAATCGGAAAACAACCCTCAGGAAAGCGGACTTTAATTCTTAAATTGAAGTTCAAGGTAAATGAAAATATTCTCCAAAAAAAATAATGCGACCCAATAAATGGATGCAGGTGAAATAATATAAAAAGATGTACAATTCTCTGCTTCAACAAGTAACTTTACATCTAATAGTTAACCTTAAAATAATGCCAAATGGAATATAGAATAGAAAAAGATACAATGGGTGAGGTAAAAGTACCTGTAGATGCTTATTTTGGGGCGCAAACACAGCGTAGTATTGATAACTTTAAAATTGCTGAGGACATCAATAAAATGCCCAAGGAGATTATCAAGGCTTTTGCCTATTTAAAAAAAGCGGCCGCATTAACCAATTTGGATGCAGGTGTATTACCAAAAGAAAAATCAGACCTCATCGGAATCGTATGTGATGAAATCCTTGCAGGCAAACTAGATAAATGGTTTCCGCTGGTAGTATGGCAAACCGGAAGTGGTACGCAAAGCAATATGAACGTGAATGAGGTAGTGGCTTATCGAGGTCATGTGGTGAATGGGGGTAAACTAGCGGATAAAGAAAAATTTTTACACCCTAATGATGATGTCAATAAATCTCAATCGAGTAATGACACCTTTCCAACAGCCATGCACATTGCTGCTTATAAAATTTTGATGGAAACTACCATTCCTGGTATTGAAAAATTAAGGGATACCCTTGCTGCTAAATCAAAGTCGTATATGCAAGTTGTGAAAATTGGGCGTACCCATTTTATGGACGCTACCCCCTTAACAGTGGGGCAGGAATTCAGCGGCTACGTATCACAGTTAAATCATGGATTAAAAGCCATTCGCAATACATTGGAACATCTGAGTGAACTGGCGTTGGGTGGTACCGCAGTAGGTACCGGCATCAATACCCCAGAAGGCTATTCTGTTAATGTAGCGAAACATATTGCCACATTAACCGGCCTTCCATTTATTACTGCTGAAAATAAATTTGAAGCGCTGGCAGCTCATGATGCGATTGTGGAAGCCCATGGCGCACTTAAAACGGTGGCCGTGAGTTTAATGAAAATCGCCAATGACATTCGCATGCTTTCTTCTGGCCCACGGTCGGGCATAGGCGAAATTTATATCCCAGACAATGAGCCTGGATCTTCTATTATGCCAGGAAAGGTAAACCCTACCCAATGCGAAGCCTTAACCATGATTGCCGCACAGGTAATGGGCAATGATGTTACAATCGGTATTGGCGGAAGCATGGGACATTTTGAACTCAATGTATTTAAACCAGTGATGATCTATAATTTTCTTCACAGCGCACGTCTTATCGGAGATGGTTGTGTATCATTCAATGACAAATGTGCAATTGGACTGGCACCAATCGAGGCGAATATTAAAAAACATGTAGACAATAGCCTGATGCTGGTAACTTCCCTTAACACAAAAATTGGTTACTATAAAGCTGCTGAAATAGCACAGACAGCACATAAAGAAGGTACTACTTTAAAAGAAATGGCTGTAAAGCTGGGCTATGTAACGCCTGAGGAATTTGACGCATGGGTAATTCCAGCCAACATGGTGGGAAAAACTGATTAGGCGCGGTATTGGGAAATCAAATATTATTGCACCTGCACATCATCGTTCACTACTGCACCGGTTTCTTGTGTATGATGATTTTCAGGAGGATTTTGATTGCTGAAAAACTTTTTTTGGAATACCAGAATGGTGATGACACCCGAAGAAATGGCAGCATCCGCAAGATTAAAAATAGGACGAAAAAATTCGAATTCCTCGCCACCCCAGATAGGTATCCAGGAAGGAAAGTGTACATTGCTGATGACTGGAAAATAAAGCATGTCTACCACTCTGCCATGCAGAAATCCTGCATATCCATGAGCAGGGAATATTTTCGCCACTAGATAACTTCCTTGTGCACTCTCCTCAAAAATCATCCCATAAAACATACTATCTATCAGATTACCCAACGCGCCCGCAAAAATCAAAGCGGCACAAATTATAAACCCCTTGTTATACTTTTTTTGAATAATGCTTCTAAGGTACCAAACACCAAAAACAACCGCACCCAACCTGAATAAAGTAAGCATCATTTTGCCTGCTTCTCCACCAAATTTCCATCCATAGGCCATCCCTTCGTTTTCTACGAAATACAAACGAAACCAATTGCCCAAAATATTATGGTTCTCGTTCATGTAGTAATTGGTTTTAATATAGAATTTAAGTGCCTGGTCGGCTACTACAACCAATAAAATAATAAGTGTTACATGTCTGGCTTTAATCATAAGTTGCAAAGATAATGGATAAATGGTTTCAGGCTATGGATGGAAAGAAGTCCTTATTCTTCGAAATACACTCGTTTAACTCGCTGCGATACACCCGTTAATATTTCGTACGCTATGGTTTGGGCACTATTTGCCAGATCTGTCACGGGAAGGGATTCTCCAAACACAATTACCTCATCTCCTTCCCGGATACTAGTTCCTGTTATATCCAGCATGGTCATATCCATACAAACATTACCAATAACAGGCACCAAGTTTCCCTTCACCCACATACTACCCACCCCATTACTTAAAACCCGCGGATAACCATCTGCATAGCCTATTCGAACTGTTGCAATCAAGGTATCGGTATTAGCCCTCCCCATTCTACTATAACCAATACTTTCGCCAGCCGCTACCTGCTTAATTTGAGATATGGTCGTTTTTAAAGTACTCACATTTTTAAGTTTCGACTGCATTTCCAAATTACTATCTACTCCATATAAACCAATTCCCAAGCGAACCATGTCTAACTGCAAATTAGGATGTCGGTGAATAGAAGAAGTATTAGCAATATGACGAATAAAAGTATATCCAAGAGCGGCATGTAACAATGCACAGCCTTTTAAAAATTCTTCTGCCTGTAACTTGGTAAATGAATCATGTTCTGAAGAATCGCTTGCAGCAAGATGAGAAAAAACAGACTGTACCTTAAAGGGACTTGTTGACTGCAACAACTCCCCTAATTCAAACAAGTCTTTGGTTTCAAAACCCAGGCGATGCATGCCGGTATCCAATTTGATATGAACCGGGAAATTTTTAACTGCAGACCGCTCCAAGTATTGTTGAAACCCTTTTAAAATGCCAAAGGAATATAATTCAGGTTCGAGATGATAGTTTACCAGCACATCAAAAGTTGCTTCCTCAGGATTTAGCACTAGTATTGGTAAATTAATCCCCGCCCGTCTTAATTCAACCCCCTCATCCGCATAGGCAACCGCCAGATAATCTACCTGCTGAAACTGCAATAAATTGGCAATCTCAAAACCACCACTACCATAACTGAAGGCTTTTACCATCGCCATCAGTTTCACACCGGGTTGTAATAATTGCTGATACGCTTTTAAATTATGCGTCACTGCATTTAAATTAATTTCCAATACAGTCTGGTGCAGTTTTTCTTCCAGCAAATGGCTTATTTGCTCAAATTCAAATACCCTTGCCCCTTTAAGCAGAATGGTCTCATTGTGAAAATGAATGGAATAAAACTGCTGCATGCATTCAGCGATGGAAGAAAAGAAAAAGCTTTGTGGAATATTATGAAAGACCTGCTGGTGCTTGAAAATATCTGGTCCAATTCCTATAAAACGTTGAATATTTTTTTGTTGTAAAATAGATGCCACTGCCCCATATAATTCAACACCAGTTTTACCTGACTCCAAAATATCACTCAATATTAATGTCCGAGTAGGATGCTGCTGCTGCTGAACTAGAAAATCCAATGCTATGGTTAAAGAATTGATATCAGCACTATAACTATCATTGATCACCGAACAGTTATTGATGCCTTGCTTTAATTCAAGTCGCATTTCTACGGCTTTAAGCTGCAACATTCTTTTTTGAATATCCAACGTAGGGATTTGCAAATGCAATAATACACACCAACAAGTAAATGCATTCTGTATGGATGCATCATCCGTAAATGGAATGGTGATAGATAGCGGATTGCTTGGAGATGATTTCGAGTCATTGATCCTTATGCGATGATATAGGGCAGAAATAATTGTTTGCTGTTTTTCTTTTTGAATGCCTAACAGCTCCAATAAAGCAGATTCTTTTTTGCCCCAAGCAAAAAGTTTACATTGGCCCTCAATACCTTGACGCTTAACAAATTGATTTACGCCGGTTTCCAAATCAGGTTGACCTGTTCCGTAAATCACTATATCAGATTGGACAAACAAATTTAATTTTTCGGCAATTTTCTGATCAACGGACGAGAAGCCCTCTCCATGCGCATCACCGATATTGGTAAACACGCCAATACTAGGTTGGATAATTTTCTCCAATTTTGCCATCTCATCAGGCTGTGAAATTCCAGCTTCAAAAATTGCCAATGTATGTGTTTCATTCATCTGCCAAACACTCAGTGGCACCCCAATTTGAGAATTGTAACTTTTAGGACTTCGCACAATGGTATAATCATCTTGTAATAACTGATACAGCCAT
>JBIIVV010000246.1:0-4793 GCA_044339235.1 Ferruginibacter sp. | reverse complement strand
ACATACCGGCTACTATGATTTCTGAAAAAAGCAAACTCGAATTAGCGTCTGGAAGGGTTAAATTAGTACAGGAAACTTGGGGTGTTCATACTGATGTATATGCACCTACTGAATATACTTTTAAATTTTTGGAAGATGTGCTGGATGAAGTGATCGCATTGTTTCCTTCAAAATATATTCACATTGGTGGTGATGAGTGTCCTAAAGATGCTTGGAAAAAAAGTGAGTTTTGTCAGCAATTGATCAAAGATAAAGGGCTAAAGGATGAGCACGGTTTGCAAAGCTATTTTATTCAGCGGATGGAGCAATACATTAATAAAAAAGGCAGAACATTAATAGGATGGGATGAGATATTGGAAGGAGGGCTTGCTCCCAATGCAATTGTGATGAGCTGGAGAGGGGAAGCGGGAGGAATTGCTGCTGCAAAGGAAAACCATAAGGTGATTATGACTCCAGGAAGCCATGTGTACCTAGATAATGCTCAAACTAAAAATCGTGACTCGATAACAATTGGTGGATTTTTGCCAATTGAAAAAGTGTATAGTTACGAGCCGGTACCTAAAGAATTAAATGAGCAGCAAGCTGCCCTTGTTATGGGTGCTCAGGGAAATTTATGGACAGAATATGTATCCAATCCTTCTAAGGCAGAGTATCAGTTATTTCCTCGCTTAAGTGCTTTGAGCGAAGTGTTGTGGTCTTCAAAGGAAAATAAAAACTGGCCAGCTTTTCAAGTTAAAATGATATCACAGTACAATAGATATAAAATTTGGGGAGCCAATTATTTTGAAGAAAAGAAATAGGTTGTCATCCAAAAAATGGTAGCATTTTTTATGGGAGATGAGGATGTAATTATTTGATTCCATTTAATAGTGTGCATTGAAGTAATCTGGGGATTTCAATTATCTAGAAGCATTGTTGATATTGGAGGTGAAATAATAAGGCTTCTTAAGTTAAGTTAAATTGAAATAAACTGTTTCGTTTTTAGTTGCTATCCTACACTAGTTTATAAAAAACAAAAATGAAACAGTTTATTTTATTCTTATCGCTGGTTTTGCATTTGTCACTGTTTTCTCAATCCAAACCCAATATCATTGTGTTTCTGGTTGACGATATGGGTTGGCAAGACTGTTCTGTAAACTTTTGGACTCAAGCGACCCCGCTTAATAAATTGTATCATACTCCCAACATGGAGCGCTTAGCCCATCAGGGAATGAAGTTTACCAATGCCTATGCGGCTCCTGTATGTACCCCTTCAAGGTCGAGTATGCTTACGGGAGTGAATAGTGCTCATCTTGGAATTACCAATTGGACATCGCCTTGGAAAAATAATAATACAGATACTAAGGATGAACAAATGAGTGAATCTGACTGGAATATAAATGGATTAAGTCCAGTTCCAGGCATTGAAAAAACCTATTACGCAACTCCTTTTCCTGCTCTTTTAAAAGAGGCTGGTTATTACACCATTCATGTAGGCAAGGCCCATTGGGCATCCATGGGCACACCGGGTGCCAATCCTTATAATATGGGCTTTATGGTCAATGTTTCAGGACATGCTGCTGGCCATCCGCAGAGTTATTACGGCAAAGATAATTATGGAAATATCGCTGGAAAAACCAGTGCACAAGCGGTTCCTGACTTAGAGGAATATTTTGGGACTGACACTTTTTTAACGGAAGCATTAACCCTTGAAGCCATTAAAGCATTGCAAGCCCCGATTAGAAATAAACAACCCTTTTATTTGAATATGGCAAATTATGCTGTTCATACGCCTATTATGGCAGATAACCGTTTTGTTAAAAAGTACTTGGATACGGGGATGGATACTACTGAAGCAAAATATGCTTCTCTTATCGAAGGAATGGATAAGAGCCTAGGAGATATTATGAATTTTCTGAAAGAAAAAAAAGTTGACCAAAACACCATTATTATTTTCATGAGTGACAATGGAGGATTGAGTACTACTCCTCTAAGAGGGGGGAGAGCCCATTCGCAAAACCTTCCGCTTAAAGCTGGCAAGGGTTCTGTTTATGAGGGGGGCATCCGGGAGCCAATGATTATAAAGTGGCCAGGTGTTGTACAACCCAATTCAACCGCTAATCAATATGTAATGATTGAAGATTTTTTTCCGACGATTTTACAAATGGCAGGTTTGAAAAACTACCAATCGGTGCAGTCGGTCGATGGCAAAAGCCTTATTCCTATTTTAAAAAATGCTAATTATTCAGACAGCTCCAGAGCGTTGATTTGGCATTACCCCAATAAGTGGATTAATCAGGGAGGTCCGGGAATAAATTATTACAGCGCCATTAGAAAAGGAAAATGGAAAATGATTTACAGTATGCGCACTGGAAAGAAAGAGTTGTACAACCTGGCGATTGATATGGGAGAAAGCAACGATCTATCAGCAAACTATACTGATAAATTGCTTGAATTGTCGACATTGCTTTCTAATCAATTAAGAAAATGGAAAGCACCGATGCCGCGATTTAAAAATACCGGTCAGCCTGTCCCTTTTTCAGATGGACATTGAACTCGAAATTTTCGTTTACTTAATAGTTCAATTGGTACTTTTAATTAGCTGAGCTTCAAATAATAAATACAAAATGGCCATTTTGCGAAATGAATGAACTGGAAATTTTTTTCGGCTCTATGGATCATTTTCAAACAAATAAATAGTTACACATGAAAAAGTATTCAGTATTTTTATTTTTTTTAATTTCGGTTACGTTGTTATCTTGTAATGATGCAGCTAATCCATCACAACATTCTACCATGACAGCTGATTCGAATCAAGAGTTTACAAAAGGAAGTTTTGGGTACGACCTTGCTTTTTTAAAAAAGTACCATAAAGATCTGGTAGTATTGGAAGAGGAAGGTAGCGGGGCTCGGGTAATTGTGCTGCCCGCATACCAGGGACGGGTAATGACCAGCAGTGCGCAGGGAAATGAAGGAGCCAGTTTTGGCTGGGTCAACCATGATTTTATCGCTTCCGGAAAAAGGGTTGAGCATTTCAATGTATTTGGTGGAGAAGAACGTTTTTGGATGGGACCTGAAGGTGGACAGTTTTCAATCTATTTTAAAAAGGGGGTTGATTTTAAATTTGACAATTGGTATGTACCCAAAGAGCTGGATACGGAAGCTTTTAATCTAGTTGCTTCATCAAAGTCGGCTGTTTCATTTGAAAAAGAAATGCATCTCGAAAATTATTCGGGCAATCAATTTGACTTAAAGGTAAATCGCTCCATCCGTCTTTTAAATAAAACTGCCATCGAAACTGCAATAGGCATTGCTGTTCCAGAATCAGTACAGGCTGTTGCATTTGAGTCGGATAATTCAATCACCAATATAGGCAAGCATGCATGGAATAAAAACACCGGCATGCTTTCTATCTGGGTATTGAGTATGCTGAATGCAACCGATCAAACAACCATTGCTGTTCCTTACCAGCAAGGTGATTCAGCTAAATTGGGCAAAGTGGTTACCGATGATTATTTTGGCAAAGTACCTGCAGAGCGATTGCAGGTTCAAAATGGATTAATACTTTTTAAAGCAGATGCCAAGTGTAGAACTAAGATAGGGCTATCTCCTTCAAGAGCCTTACCACTAGTAGCAAGCTATGATGCAAAAAACAGGGTATTGACCATTGCTCAATTTACCATACCCAAAGGGGTTGGGGAATACGTTAATTCTTTATGGGAAATTCAAGATCATCCATTTTCTGGAGATGCGGTGAATGCATACAATGACGGCCCAATAGAGGGTAAACAGATGGGGCAGTTCTATGAATTGGAAAGTTCTTCACCCGCCGCAGCGCTCAATGCTGGCGAAACAATTCATCACCTGCACCGAACCATTCATCTTAAAGGGGATAAATTAAATTTGGATAAGATCGCTATGAAATTATTAGGAATTGGGGTGGATGCAATTCAATTATAAAATATAATTCGGATTTATAATTGGTCCATTTATTTATAAAGTGCAAGGCTAAAAAATTCAATGCGTATAATAATTTAATCCACCGATTATGAAAAAACACTTCCTGATTTATTTGTTTCTTTATTTTCTGCATACCCATTCATTTGCACAACAGTCAAACGCTGCATTGCCTTCTAAAGCACAGCTCCAATGGGCTGATGCGGAGATTGGCGTACTTATTGATTTCGATATGCCGGTATTTGAACCGGAATATGATTTCAGAAAGAACTGGAATTATCATCCAGATCTATCCATCTTTAATCCAACGGAGCTCAATACCGACCAATGGATCAAAGCGTCTAAGGAGGCTGGAGCCACTTATGCAGTACTAGTGGCAAAACATTGCAGTGGGTTTAGTTTATGGCCTACCAAAGCTCATCCATATAGTGTTAAAAATACGCCCTGGCGAAATGGAAAGGGGGATATTGTAAAAGATTTTATTGCCTCCTGTAAAAAATACGGACTCAAACCGGGTATTTATGCCAGTACTACCGCCAACGGATATCTTAAGGTGGACAATCCTGGAAAAGTGGTTTCGGGAAATGCTGCTGAACAAAAAAACTACAATGAGATTGTAAAAATGCAGCTCAATGAATTATGGTCGCAGTATGGTGATCTTTTTGAGGTATGGTTCGACGGCGGCATATTGCCTCCAGAAAAAGGAGGATTCGATGTATTATCGATGCTGAAAAAACAACAACCCAATGTGATTGCTTTTCAAGGACCCTATGGTCATGAAAATAATATCCGCTGGGTTGGAAATGAAGAAGGAGTAGCACCTTATCCATGCTGGTCGCGCGCCGACTCTATCACCT
>JBIIVV010000058.1:0-16110 GCA_044339235.1 Ferruginibacter sp. | reverse complement strand
ATTTTAAGCATTTCCATTTTTGAAAGAATGCCCATAAATCAACTGTTTAAGCAAACTCAATTACAATATTTCAAAGAACAAAAAGATAATCAATTGAATATCTTTGATTTATAACGCAACGCTTGTGATCAAATGTTTATTTTAAATAGTTTGGGTCTGGAAATTTTCTTTGTATGATTTAACAGTAAAACCATGTTGTTTATTGATTCGTAGCTTATATTTGCAAAGTTTTTAAAATAATAGCGCCGACTTCACCTTTTTACACAACAAACAGTCATGACTGACCTTTCTCTTTTTGACCCTAACTCAGTAGGTAATCCAAACAATAACATTTTCGGCTTACCATTTGTTGAGGAAGACGCCTTGTTAGTCATCGTACCAGTTCCATGGGAGGTTACCGTGAGTTACAATGCCGGTACAGCAAGGGCTCCAGAACATATTTTCAAAGCAAGTTTGCAGGTAGATCTTTTTGATCCAGAAATCAAAGATGCATGGAAGCAAGGGTATTTTATGCGTTCTGTAGATAAAAAGGTTTTAATGAAAAGCGATTATCTCCGCAAAGAGGCAGAATTGTATATTAATTATATTTCAGAAGGAGAAAACGTGCTGGATAATAAGTTTATGTGCAAAACCTTAAAGGAAGTAAATGCAGGCAGTATTTTTATGAATGAATGGGTTTTTCAACAAACCAAGCAATTGTTGGATGCTGGAAAATTGGTAGGATTACTGGGTGGCGATCATAGTACCCCTTTTGGGTTTTTAAAGGCGATCGCAGAAAAACACGAAGAATTCGGAATAATACAAATTGATGCTCATTGTGATTTAAGAAAGGCCTACGAAAATTTCAATTATTCACATGCTTCCATAATGTATAATTCATTGGAAGAAATTCCGCAGTTGAAAAAATTAGTTCAGATTGGCATTCGGGATTTCTGTGAAGAAGAATGGGATTATATTGAGAAAAGTCAACAAAGAATAGTAACCTATTTTGATAAAGACATTAAGGAACGTTTGTATGAAGGCCAAACATGGCAACAACTCGTAACTGAAATGATCCATCACCTGCCCCAAAAAGTGTATATTAGTTTTGACATTGATGGACTAGATCCTAAATTATGCCCACATACTGGCACACCAGTTCAGGGGGGATTTGAGACAGATCAAATTTTTTACCTGTTGAAAAAACTATTGGAAAGCGGTCGACAAATTGTTGGATTTGATTTGAATGAAGTAGGGGTTAGTGCAAACGAATGGGATGAAAATGTAGGCGCGAGATGTTTATTTAAGTTATGTAATACCCTAATTGCATCCCATCAGGCACATGCTGTCAAAACTGCTATATAATATAACTTTCCCGAAGTTGGGTTCGTAATACTTTTAACCAATCGTAGACATTAGCTGACAATGTATACCTTACAAATTAGAGAATCCAGAACCAATCTGGCAGCTATGCTCATTAGAGCGCTGCTGGCCTTGGCAGCTTTAACTTCATTAGTGATAACAAGCAACTCTAATTATTGGATAAATATGGTTGCTGCAGTAGTTTTATTGCTATTGGCTTTATTTATTGACCTGTTGCTTGAAAAATGGGTTGTCAAAAAAATCCTTTTATTACTCGTTGCTTCCATTGTTCTTTTGGTGGCTACCAATTCATTTATTATCGCATTGAGTTTGTTTTTGTTTGGCATGTTGTCTAGCTATTTCAATCCATCCCACCGAATTCATATTAATCAGCAGCTTATTGAATTGCAAAATGGCATTTTTGGCAAAAGCTATTATTGGACCGAATTTTCAAATGTGATCTTAAAAGACGAGTTGCTTACCCTAGATTTTAAAAACAACCGATTGATACAATTAGTAGTTGACGTAAATTGTACACCCGTCAATGAAATTGAATTCAATGAATTTTGCCGCATTTTACTTGAAACAGCCGATTCCTCCATCCATTGATAAGCAATAATTCTAAGTTATTAATTTAAAAATTGAGTAACTCCAACAAATTGACGAAATTTGTATTTATAATGGATTCGTTTTCTTGGAAATTTATTACTCGGTAAGTAATCAACAGACAATATTTTTATGCTATTACAACAAAGTCCCTTCATATTATATTCTGATGGTGAGGGAAATATTTTTGAGGACATTTCCTTATATGCTACCGGCAGAAGTGGTTGGGATGCATTGGCTGTGCCTTTAGATGAGTGGATTGATTTACCCGATGGAGGCAATTTGTATGAATTGCCGGGTAGGAGAGGCATTGGTATTGACGTGCAGACAGGCGAAATGCGCCTTTGTGAAAAAGGCTGGGCAGTTGCAGCATTTATTCCTCCTGCACATACTGGCTTATACATGGCAGCTTATGAAACTGCAGTGAATGCACCTACTTTACCCTTATTTTGCTATACGGCTGCAGGTTGGTTAAATGGTAAACTATATGTTCCTGCAGTGCGTATTGAGCAGGATATCCGTCAGGAAACCGTTGGGTATGACGAAGCTAAAATTGTAACCGGATCTTCCCATTTGTTGGAAGCATACCCCCATAACCGATTAGTAAAGCATTTGATGGAAAATTGCTGCATGACCTACAATTGTCCTGCCGCTAGAAATTTTGCCTTGGGCCGCTGGGAATGCCCTGTTCCTTCATCACCCGCATGTAATGCGAATTGTATTGGCTGCATTAGTTTTCAGCCAGTGGAAGAGACGATCGTGAGTACGCAGGACAGGCTTAACTTTCGACCTACCCCGGAAGAGATTACCGAGTTTACCGTTCCCCATTTACAAACTGCTCCTTTCCCGATTATCAGTTTTGGACAAGGTTGTGAGGGAGAACCTTTACTGATGTGGGAAACCATTCGTGATAGTATCATTGAAATAAGAAAGCATACACCTAAAGGAAGTATCAATATCAATACCAATGGAAGCAAACCTGATGCAGTAAAAGAATTGTGTGAAGCAGGATTAAATAGTATGCGGGTTAGTCTCAATTCGGCTAGGGAAAACATTTACACTCCCTATTACCGGCCGAATAATTATGTATTTGCCGATTTAATAGAAAGTTTGAAGATAGTACGTAGTTATGGTGGCTGGACCAGTCTTAATTATTTTGTTTTTCCAGGCATGACCGATAGTATTGAAGAATATGAGGCGCTAAGAACTTTGATTAAGGAAACTGACTTGAGTATGATTCAATGGCGCAATTTTAATATTGATCCTGATTGGTACTTGGGTAAAATAGGGGTAACCGAAACCGGAGAATGCATGGGAATAAAACAGTTGATGGAGCTAATACAAGAAGAATTCCCCCATCTTAAATTTGGCTATTTCAATCCATCCATTGAAAGAATTAAAGGCGATTATGCCATGGATTTTGCCCATTAAACTTTGACACTGAAAGAAAAAGGCCGCTGAAAAATCAGCGGCCTTTTTTATAAAAATTCAAATTGATCATTAAAATTGCTCCAACTTGCTGAAGAAAAAATCACCTTCGATAGCAGCATTGGCATCACTATCACTTCCATGAATGGCGTTTTCGCCAATAGATGCAGCAAATAATTTACGAATAGTTCCTTCCGCAGCCTGAGCTGGATTGGTAGCGCCAATTAAAATCCTGAAATCTTCTACTGCATTCTCTTTTTCAAGTATTGCTGCAGAAATAGGACCACTGCTCATAAATTCAACTAGTTCTCCATAAAAAGGCCTTTCCCTATGTACTGCGTAAAATTCGCCCGCTTTTTCGGCAGACAAGTGAAGCATTTTTAAGCTTACTATTCTATAACCTGCTGCATTTATTTTTTCCAAAATTGCACCGGTATGCCCTTTTTTGGTTGCATCGGGCTTAATCATTGTAAAGGTTCTATTGCTCATATTTATTGTTTTGAGGCGCAAAGATAGTAAGTTTTATGGCTGATAGGTATTTTTATGAAAACCCATATTTGTTTAAATCAGTTTTCTATTTCACTACTAATGGGAGGGTCAGTAATTCTACGGATTCACGAATCATGATTTAATTGTTATATTTTAAAAATTCAGCAACTTCACTTAAAAAACAACCCATTTATAAAATTAATTATCGCTCATTGTAATAAAATTCATTTAAATCTCATCCTGCAAAATTCAAACTGACATTTTTTCCATACTTTTGCCCCCTTTATGCTTCAAATAAATGATATATTCTCCTTATTAAAGGATTCTAAAAAGGTGGTGATTACTACCCATCAAAAGCCAGATGGCGATGCAATGGGTTCTTCCTTGGGATTATTTCATTTTTTAAAGCAATTTGGACATCAAGTAACAGTGATTTCACCCACCAATTGGGCTGATTTTTTAGACTGGATGCCGGGCACAAAGTTGGTATTGGATTATGAAAGACAGACTGTAGAAGCCAATGCGGCAATTGATGCTGCAGATTGGATTTTTTGTCTTGATTTCAACACCCTAAGTCGAACCAAAAGAATGGAGGAGCGACTTTCAAATGCAAGTGGAATAAGAATTTTGATTGATCATCACCAGGAGCCACAGATCGATAAATTTACTTATGGAATTAGTGATACTCGAAAGAGTTCTACTTGTGAGATGGTGTATGACTTAATCATGGATTCTGGAAACGAAGGCAATATTGATGAATCAGTAGCTGATTGTCTCTATGCTGGTGTTATGACAGATACAGGTTCTTTTAGATTTCCGAGTACCTCTGCATCTGTACATAGGATGGTGGCTACTTTAAAGGATAAGGGGTTACAACATAGCCGTGTACATGAAGCGTTATTTGACAACTATCTTGAAAACAGGTTTCGCTTTATAGGGCATGTTTTGCAGAATAGGATGGAAGTGTTTTATGAATACAACACAGCATTAATTGCGATTCCTCAACAGGATCTAATAAAGTTTGATGTTATAACGGGTGATACAGAAGGTTTGGTAAATTACCCTTTAAGCATTAAAGGCATCAAGCTCGCTGCGATTGTCATTGACAGGGGAGAAGAAAGAAAATGTTCATTTAGGAGTAAAGGTGGCTTTGATGTGAATACCTTTGCAAGGAAATATTTTAGCGGAGGAGGGCATTTTAACGCAGCAGGAGGACAAAGTAAGGATTCCTTGGATGCAGTGGTAGCTAAGTTTAAAGCCGCGATGGCCGAAAATAAAGATCAATTAAGCAATTATCAATTTTAAACACATAACCATGAAACACTTTTTTTATTTATTAGCAGTAACTTCTTTGTTATTCGCAAGTTGTAGTAAACCTTTCAAAAAAGCAGAAGGTGGCCTGCAATACAAAATCATTTCCGATGAAAAAGGAAAACTATTGAAAGCTGGAAATTTCTTTGAAATTCAATTTGACCAAGTTTATAGTGGCCAAGGAAAAGATTCCATTTTATTTGATTCAAGAACTGTTTCGAACCAGATTGTTACAATGGATTCAGCCGCTATTCCACCGGTATATTTTAAAATATTCAGCGAGTCAAGAAAAGGCGATAGCATCATTGTAAAGCAATCGACCGACAGTATTATGAAAAGTGGTAATACCCCACCATTCATTAAAAAAGGTGCATTTATTATCGCTCACTATAAGATTGTGAATGTATTTGAAACAAAGGAGTTAGCAGATATTGCTTACCAAAAGCAAATGGTAATGGCTAAAACAAAAGACTCTTTGAAAGCAATTGATCAACTAAAAATTGACGATAAATTAATTACCGAATATTTGGATAAAAACAAGATCAAGACAGTTAAAGCTCCACAAGGAACTTTTGTTGAAATCATTACTCCAGGTGCTGGTGATGCAATAGATACTTCTAAAGTAGTAAAAGTGAATTACACTGGAAAAACTTTAGGAGGCGACAAGGCATTTGATTCTAATACAGATTCAGCTTTTGGTCACAAAGAGATTTTCCCAGTTAACATGGGTGCTATTCCTGGTTCACCAGGTAGTGTTATCAAAGGTTGGACCGATGGTTTATCACTGTTAAAAAAAGGCAGTAAAGCCAGACTATACATTCCTTCCTCTATGGCTTACGGTTCTCGTGGTGCTGGAGGGCAAATCCCACCGAATGCAAATTTATCTTTTGATGTTGAAGTAGTAGATGTAATTAGTGCTGCACAATCTAATCAGGAAGAATCAAAGAAAAAGATGCAAATGGAATCAATGCAACGTGCTCAAAGAGCTCCGCAAGCTAAATAATATAAAAAATAACTATTCATAAAAAAGCGTTCCGTAAATTCGGAACGCTTTTTTATTGCCTCAACTGTAGTACTTGAAAAGTTATCTTCAAGCTAATGGCGGTTACTATGCTTTGTCAAATGCAGTAAAAAGAGATACGACTTGCTTTGCTTCCTTCACATCATGTACCCTTATAATAGAAGCACCTTGTAGCAGAGCAATGGTATTTAGAACAGAACTGCCATTGAGTGAATCCGCTGCATCAATACCCAAGGATTTATATACCATACTTTTTCTGGAAAGACCAGCCAATATTGGTTTATCCAACATTTTAAAAACAGACAATTGCTTTAATAAGCCAAAGTTTTGATCAGTGGTTTTTCCAAATCCAAATCCTGGGTCAATAATAATATCAATTATTCCTGCCTTTTTACATTGATCGATTTTGTCAATAAAAAAATCAAGCACCTCTTTTACCAGGTCCTCATAAGTAGGATTAGTTTGCATATTCTGCGGAGTTCCTTTCATATGCATACAGATATACGGGACTTTGAGCGACGCCACACAAGCAATCATTTCAGGATCCAAGGAGCCAGCACTGATGTCATTTACGATGGAAGCGCCTGCCTTTACTGCAGCCAGTGCAACTTCACTGTAATAAGTATCAATCGATAGAATCAGCTCCGGATAAGTGGAATGAATAGCATCCATTAGGGGAATTACTCTTTCAATTTCGGCTGAAGCGCTGATGCGAATACTGCCTGGTCGGGTACTTTGTCCACCAATATCTAATATAGATGCTCCTGCTAGCATCATTTCACCCGCCAATTTAACCATTCCTTCTAAACCGGCCAACAAATCCCCCCTATAAAAAGAATCCGGGGTAGCATTGATAATCCCCATCACCAAAGGTTGATCGAAGGTTAATAATTTTCCCTTACAGTTAATTGTGCACATCAGATAGAAATGGTATTTTTGACAACTACAAATTTATACACTTACAGCAAACAATGAACACCAATCAACAATACGATTCAGCGATTCAAAGCTGCCGGGATATTTTTTTAAAGAAAACCAACGATTATGGAACCTCTTGGCGCGTTTACAGAACAATCTCCATTGTAGACCAAATTTACATAAAGGCGAAGCGAATTCGTACCATTCAAGAAAAAGGCACTCAAAAGATTGGAGATGACCTGATCAGCGAATTCAAAGGCATTTTGAATTATAGTATTATTGGCCTAATTCAACTTCAACTGTCCTCAGATGAGACGGAAGATTTACCGCTTCCAAAAGTTGAAAAATTTTACAATGAGCAGGTAAATATCGCCAAAAAATTAATGGAAGACAAAAACCATGATTATGGGGAAGCTTGGAGACAAATGAGCCAGGAAAGTTTCGCTGACCTTATATTGGCCAAACTGCTTCGTATTAAACAAATTTTAAAAAACGATGGCAAAACGCTTGCCAGTGAAGGGATTGATGCTAATTACTACGATATTATGAATTATGCGGTATTTGCCTTGATTTTAATTGAAGAAAATATTCATAGTGCCTGATTTAATATCTTAATTACTAATTTTTTACATTGAATAAAGGGTTCATTTAAAATATATCATCATGAAGATAGCTGTCCATATTTCCCGATTGCTGGTGGGATGTCTTTTTGTTTTTTCAGGTCTAGTAAAGGCCATTGATCCGCTAGGGTTGGGCTATAAAATGCAGGAGTTTTTTGAAGTGTGGGCTAGTGATGGTTATTTCCCAGGTCTTATGAACTATTTGCATACTCAGTCTTTGTGGTTCTCCATTCTGATGATTGTATTGGAAATTGTATTGGGCGTGGCGCTATTAATAGGATGGAGAAAAAAGCCAATATTGACCCTTTTGCTCTTACTTACTTTGTTTTTTACTTTTTTAACTGGCTTTGTTTTGTTTACTGGTAAAATTAGGGCTTGCGGCTGTTTTGGTGACTGTATTCCACTTACTCCCATTCAAACATTTGTAAAGGATATCCTCTTAACAGTGCTGATAATTTTCCTACTCGTATATAATAAACATATTTCACCTCTATTTAAAGGTATGGGTGCTGTAGTCATTCTGTTGGCTGTACTCTTTTTAGCTACCTTTTTACAAGGTTTTGTTTTAAAACATTTGCCATTAAAAGACTGTCTTCCCTATAAGAAAGGAAATAACTTACTCGAATTGCGTAAAATGCCTGCAGGCGCAATTGCAGATCAATATGATTATTTATTTATCTACGAAAAAGGGGGAATTAAAAAAGAATTTTCTACCACGAATCTTCCAGATAGTAGCTGGACATTTTCTGAAAGAATTCAGAAATTGATTGCAAAGGGTAAAAACAATGTTCCTGCCATTAGTGATTTTACACTTGCTGATTCTGCTGGTGTAAATCTTACGGAAACTATTCTTGGACAATCAGGTACCTACTATTTATTTTTTCTGCAAAATCTTCAGGGTGGAACCAATAAATGGTGGACCAATTTTAATGATTTTTATGAGAAGATCCGGCAATTGAATCGGCCGGTTTACATTATTACATCGGATAGAGATAATGTAAATGCCTTGTTCAATATCAACCACCACTTAAACATTGCGATAATAACTTGTGATGCTACTGCTATAAAAACTGCAGCAAGGGCCAACCCGACTTTATATGTTATGAATGGGCCCGTAGTGCAAGAAAAATATAGCTGGGCTGATTTGGACAAAGTAGGCAAATAATTATTGCCCAATCATTCAGCAGTTGGGTATCCTTTAAAATAAATACGGTAGCACTCAATTGATACAACTGTTACATAAATTAATTTATTCATTACTCGTTCTGATGGGGGTGGTGAGTTTGGTATTCCTCCTGTTTCAGGGTTTTGGGGATCCAGCAAGAATGATTGTTGGTCAAACTGGTGATAAAAAGACCCTTGAAAATATTCGCAAAGATTTGTATCTCGATCAGCCTAAATGGAAGCAATTTATTTTATATGTAAATGATTTGTCCCCAATTTGCATTCACCAAAAACAAGAGGTTAAAAAGAAAAATTTACAAGGGATTTTTATTGGCAATGACATTCAACTAGGATTAAAAATTCCTTATTTGGGTAAAAGCTATCAAACAAAAAAAAATGTAAGTGCCGTTTTGATGGAAGCCTTACCAGGCACCTTACTGTTAGCCATAGCCGCAATGCTTTTTGCAAGTTGTTTTGGAATTTCACTCGGTATTATTGCAGCGGTTAAAAAGGGCAGCTGGGTCGACACTACTGCCATTTTCTCCAGTATTGCGGGTATATCTGCTCCCTCTTTTTTTATGGCGATTTTGATTGCTTATATTTTTGGTGTAGTGCTTCATCCTTATACGAACTTACATTTAACGGGAAGCTGGTTTGATATTGATGAGGTGACAGGTGAAAAATTCCTAACCCTCCAAAATGGGATACTTCCTGCTATCACATTGGGATTGCGCCCACTTGCAATCATTACCCAACTTACCCGAAGTGCTATGTTGGATGTACTTGAACAAGATTATATCCGAACAGCCTATGCAAAAGGGCTGCCGAAAATAAAAGTAATTGTATTTCATGCGCTTCCCAATGCTTTAAACCCTGTTGTTACTGCCATCACTGGATGGTTTGCAGAATTACTGGCAGGCGCATTTTTTATTGAATATATTTTTGGCTGGAATGGTATCGGAAAAATTACTGTGGATGCATTAGGGAAATTAGATTATCCCGTGGTAATGGGGGCTGTTTTGATTAGTGCCTGCATTTTTATTGTCATTAATATTTTGGCAAACAAGTTGTATGCATTGTTGGATCCAAGGGTAGACAATTAAAAAAGTACAATGTTACTATTTAATCACTACATCATTAATTACTTTATCTCCTAGGGCCTCATTTACCCTTTCTATAATTTTATCTTTTTGATATAGCAATTCATTTTTCAGTTGGGCAACAGTAGAACTAATAAACAAGGTTTGATTGATGATCTGGATTTTATCTGTGTACCGCGCGATCGTTTTACCCATAATTTGCTCCCATACATCTTCAATTTGCAAAGCTTGTATGCCTCCCTTAATTCGGCTTTGCTTTAAGAATTGCTTAATCGCATCTTGCATTGAAAATTCTCCCATAAAGCAAAGGTATATTTTATTTGATACGGTTAGGGTTTGGTTGTATTGAATTTGGCTATAGTTCTATAATCTGGTAGGAAGTTTCCAATTCGATAAAAGCATCTTCCAGCCTTTTTTTATGGGTATCAGTAATAAATACTTGCCCATCATTGTCATTACAAACCCAATGCAATAAATTTTGCATTCTTTGGTCATCCAATTTTTCAAATACATCATCGAGCAGCAGGAGAGGAGCAAAACCTTTGTTTACTTTTAATAATTCAAATTCTGCCAATTTCAATGCAAACAACAAACTCTTGCGCTGCCCCTGAGAGGCTATATTTTTAAAAACCTGCCCATTTAAGGCGATACTAATATCATCTTTGTGAATACCCCCGTTGGTTCGTTGAAGAAATCCATCCTTTTCGCGATATTGATTGAGAATGGATTCAAAAGTTGCATTATTCAGGTGACTTTCATATTGCAATGTCACCTGTTCATCATTGTTGGCAATCTGTTTGTAAAACTGTTGCACCAATGGAATGATTTGAGCTGTGAAAGCCTTTCTAACCGAGTAAATATAATTCCCCGGTTTTGTCAACTGTTGATTGAGTACCTCCAAAAGACCTTCATCTGTTTTGGCCTGTTCTGCAAAACGTTTCAACAAACTATTGCGTTGCTGTAAAACTTTGGTGTAAATGATGAGTTGTTGAAGATATTCGGAATCAATCTGACATAGTAAGGTGTCCAAAAATTTACGTCGATCCTCACTGCCGCCAGTAATTAGCCCAATATCATCGGGTTCTATCATTACACAGGGATATTTGCCGATATGCTCCGAATATTTGGCATAAGGCACACCATTTAACAAAAATTCTTTCTTACCTACTCCTCTGAAAATACAAACAATTTGGTCATCCTTGTTATCCAAGTTACCAATTTGATTAATAGAATCTTTATTACTGGAAGAATCCTCCGAATCGGTATCTGCCTTCGTGTAATTGGCCATTACAGAACCTTCCAGCCTAAAACCGTCCTTTTCAAATTGGATAAAGGCGGAGTCAGTCTTGGAAAAATAGCTTTTGGTAAAACATAGGTAATGGATTGCATCCAATAGATTGGTCTTTCCCTTTCCATTCAATCCGCAAATACCAATCACCCTTTCGGTAAATGAAAAAGTAGAAAAGGTATAATTCTTAAATTGGGTAATTGATATTTTTGTAAGCCTAAGCATGAAAACGCAAGTTACTAAAAAAGCCCTAAGCTGCCGGCAGCTCTGTTTAGCAAGACCTAATTAATCCATCCATTCAGACCGAAATCGAGGTTTTTAGGGTAGTAAACATTGTTTAAAAGCCTTATTAAGTCAACAATTTGATCGTTCCGCCATAATTACTAGTAGAACTGTCAAAAAGCTTCTAATTGCCATGTTATAAATTCACGAATTCTCCCTTATCTTTGCCGCCTAAAATTACTAGACATTGGCAACAAAGTTTTCAAAAGAGACCTATTTATATTGGTACGAATTAATGCTTTTAT
Organism: Ferruginibacter sp.; assembly: GCA_044339235.1. Lineage (GTDB taxonomy): Bacteria > Bacteroidota > Bacteroidia > Chitinophagales > Chitinophagaceae > Ferruginibacter. The sequence goes on along the minus strand of JBIIVV010000058.1, from coordinate 4,297 downwards.
TACGCCGTTTTGAAGAAAAAACTGGGCAATTGTATGGAATGCAGAAAATTCGTGGATTTTGTCATTTATACATTGGTCAAGAGGCAGTTGCAGCTGGTTGTATGACTGCAACCAATCCTGAAGATAAATTTATTACTGCTTATAGGGACCATGCGCTGGCGATTGCTAAAGGAGTTACTCCTAGGGCTTGTATGGCCGAATTGTTTGGTAAAGCTACTGGCTGCAGTAAAGGCAAGGGTGGAAGTATGCACTTTTTTGGTGTGGATGTTGGTTTTTTTGGAGGACATGGTATCGTAGGTGCGCAAATAGGTACCGGTGCAGGTCTAGCTTTTGCAGAAAAATACAAGGGTACCGATAATGTAGCACTTTGTTTTTTTGGGGATGGTGCTGCTAGACAAGGAATGTTGCATGAAACTTTTAACATGGCCATGTTATGGAAATTACCGGTTATTTTTATCTGTGAAAATAATAATTATGCGATGGGAACCTCGGTTGCCAGAACTAGCAATGTTTTGGACCTATACAAACTAGCCGATGCATATGATATGCCAGGTGATAGTGTTGATGGGATGAGTCCAGAAGATGTTCATGATGCTATTGTAAGAGCTGTTAAAAGGGCACGTGAAAAAGGCGGACCTACCTTATTAGAAGTAAAAACATATCGCTATAAGGGGCATAGTATGAGTGACCCTCAAAAATACCGTACCAAAGATGAGGTGGAGGAATATAAAGAAAGAGATCCTATCGATCATGTTCTGAAAGTACTGAAAGATCAATACAAGGTTACGGATGCTGAAATAGAAGTAATGAATAACCGAGTAAAGTTACAAGTAGAAGATTGCGTTCAATTTGCTGAAGAAAGTCCATGGCCAAGCGATGATGAATTGCTAAAAGATGTATATAAACAAGAAGATTACCCTTTTATAGTAGATTAAATATTAAATTTCAACTATTCTATCAATTCAATTTTTCCTAATAATATTGTTTTCTCTTTTTTTATCGATTTAAAAATGCTAAAAAGAAAACAAGGTAACAGTAAAACCAATTAAAATGACAGACAAACAAGCAGCAATGCCGGTGGAAGAAACAAATGAAATATTGGATAAAGCCATCGGTTTTTGGGCTAAATACAGTAAAATTATTATTTATGTCGGATCGGCCCTTATATTATTATCCGGTGCATTTTTAAGCTATAATTACCTTGTTGTAGCACCTAAGGAGGAAAAATCTGCCGACGCTATCTTCCCTGCTGAACATTTATTTGATAAAATGACTCAAAGTGGTTTTAACAAGGATACCATCAACCTAGTTTTAAATGGGGGAAATGGGGTAACTGTTGGTGTAGTTAAAATTGCAGCTACTTACAGTGGAACAGATGCAGGAAATAGGGCAAATTTTATAGCGGGTGCTTGTTATTTGCATAACAAGGAATTTGAAAAGGCCATTCAATATTTATCTGCATTTTCTACTACTGCCACTCAGATACAAACTGCAGCTTATAGCATGCTAGGCGATGCCAATGCTGAATTAAACAAAAATGACGAGGCATTGACCAATTACAAAAAAGCAGCTACCGTAAATAAAAAAGATGAGTTCATGACATCAGAGGCATTGTACAAGGCAGCCAATTTTGCTGAGGCAATTGGAAAGTCAGCAGAAGCGATCGAACTCTTCAAGGAAAATAAAGAGGCATTCCCTAAAAATGCTCACCTTGCTGATATTGAAAAGCATTTGGCAAGATTGGGTGATTTTAAATAATTATCCAAGTAATCATTATTACATTTTATAAATAAAATACTTATCTGTAATCATGTCAACCAGTTCTGCCAATTTATATAATATTTCAGGCATCCTACTACCAAAGGATGCCTGTATTGTAATTGTGCGAACTGAATGGAATGCGGATACGATTGAAAAGCTGGAAAATGGTTGCAAAAACGTACTGGAACAAAATGGTATACCATTCAAAACCCTCACCGTACCGGGAGCATTTGAAATAGCATTTTGCATCAAAAATTATTGGGATAAATTTAAGTACCGTGAAGATAAACCGCATGCATTTATTGCACTAGGTTGTGTTGTAAGAGGGGATACGCCGCATTTTGATTATGTGTGCAAAGCGGTTACAGAAGGGGTGGTGCTACTCAATAATTCCTTACCAGTTCCAACCATTTTCGGGATTCTTACTGTAGATAATCAACAACAAATTGATGAAAGAACAGGTGGTATTCATGGGCATAAAGGCGAAGAGGCGGCCATTACAGCCCTTAAAATGATTGCACTCAATGATTCCTTTCGGACTGTAAAGTAAGTTACCCTTTTCAACTGCTTTTCTAATTAATCATTCAATCATCACCCGTTCAATTTCGAAGCCATCATTATTTAACCTATATAATTATAATTTTCAGTAAGAAGGAAAATGCCACTATGAAAGTCCAACTTTTTATACCGTGTTTTGTTGACCAGCTGTACCCGCAAACTGCATTCAATATGGTTAAAGTGCTTGAGAAGGTGGGTTGCGAAGTTCATTACAATACCAACCAAACCTGTTGTGGTCAACCTGCATTCAATGCAGGTTTTTTGGATGAGGCAAGAGCAGTTTGCAATAAATTCATACAGGATTTTGACAATGCCGATTATATTGTAGCTCCCAGTGCAAGCTGTGTTGGTTTTGTTAGAAATTATTACACAAAACTATTTGATAACTCTTCCGTACTTCACCAAGTTAAAAATTTAGCCTCCAGGACTTTTGAATTTGCTGAATTTTTAACGGATGTATTGAAGATTGAGCAATTGGGTGCTGTATTCAATGCCAAAGCAACTTACCATGATAGTTGTGCAGCATTAAGAGAGTGCAAAATAAAGGATGCACCTCGCAGGTTATTATCCAATGTGAGCGGTTTGGAAATGGTTGAAATGAATGAGGTGGAAACCTGCTGCGGTTTTGGCGGCACCTTCGCTGTAAAATTCGATTCCATTTCCATTGGCATGGCTGATCAAAAGGTGACCAATGCCCTTGCAACTCAAGCGGACTATATTATTTCTACGGATCTCAGCTGTTTGATGCATTTGGATGGTTATATCAAAGGGAAAAATCTTCCATTGCAAACAATGCATATTGCCGATGTACTGGCCAAAGGGTGGGAGTAGTGAATCCTTTTTGAACCCTTTATTTTCTTTTCATAGTTTTTATATTTAAAACAATTTAGTATGGCATATTGGCTGGTAAAATCAGAACCATTTAAATACAGTTGGGAACAATTCGTTAAGGACAAGCAAACCTTTTGGGACGGCGTAAGAAATTATGGAGCTAGAAATAATTTAAAAGCCATGAAAAAAGGGGAGCAGGTGCTATTTTACCATAGCAATGAAGGAGTGGAAATTGTAGGAATTGCCAAAGTGGCTAAAGAATCCTACCAGGATCCCACTACCGAAGAGGTAGCTTGGGTAGTGGTGGACTTGCAGCCAGTAAAAAAATTAAAATCCCCTGTTAGCCTTAAGCAGGTAAAAGCGGATATTCGTTTGAGAGAGATGGCGTTGGTTCGCTTGGGTAGGTTATCTGTTCAACAGGTTACGGAAGAGGAATGGAAGATTGTAATGGAATTGGCGGGAGAAAAAAACTAATGCTTCATTCTCCCCAAAAATGTTGCTGAAATGTGTAAAAATACTGCCCAAAATAGGTATTTTAAATGGGGGTAATTGCACTAAATAGGGTAATTTTGGTTACTATAATTTTATATGGAAAACAACGAGAATTTAAATGATGAAATGCTTCCTCCAAATGATGGTGGAGCCGCCAGCAATAGGGGAAGAATTATCCCCGTAAATATTGAGGAGCAAATGAAAACATCCTACATCGATTATTCGATGAGTGTGATTGTTGGACGTGCCTTACCGGATGTAAGGGATGGCTTAAAACCAGTTCACCGTAGGGTTTTATTCGGGATGAATGAGTTGAGTAATTACAGTAACAAGGCCTATAAGAAAAGTGCACGTATCGTTGGGGAGGTAATGGGTAAATTCCATCCCCATGGTGATGCATCTATTTATGATACAATGGTAAGGATGGCCCAGAACTGGTCGATGCGGTATACCATGATTGACGGACAGGGTAATTTTGGTAGTCAGGATGGAGATCCACCTGCTGCTATGCGATATACCGAGGTGCGAATGGAAAAATTTGCCGAAGCCATGCTAGAGGATATCGAAAAGGAAACCGTCGATTATCAGCTAAATTTTGATGATTCCCTTAAAGAACCTACTGTACTGCCAACCAGAATTCCTCAGTTATTGTTGA
>JBIIVV010000057.1:0-16171 GCA_044339235.1 Ferruginibacter sp. | reverse complement strand
GATGGACGTACTTTCACCATTGACCATTCACCATTCCCCCATTCACCATTTCAAAACCCCCCCATGTCAGATAATCTAACCATTGCTACCGGAACTAAGATTGAAATTTATCAATCGCTGCTTCCACAAATTGCTGCTTTAATTGAAGGAGAGCCTGACCTAGTTGCCAACCTTGCCAATATTGCTGCTGCATTAAAGCAACAGTTTGGATGGTGGTGGGTGGGGTTTTATTTGGTAAAAAATGATGAGTTGGTGCTCGGTCCTTTTCAGGGGCCAATAGCTTGTACAAGAATCCAAAAAGGAAGAGGCGTTTGTGGGACAGCATGGCAACAGGCCAAGACTTTAATTGTACCCGATGTAGAAAAATTTCCCGGACATATTGCCTGCAGCAGTTTTTCAAGGTCTGAGATAGTAGTCCCGATTTTCAGAAATCAAGAAGTATTGGGGGTATTGGATGTAGATAGCGAACTGCTAAATTTTTTTGATGCAATAGATGAGCAATACCTCAAGGAAATTGTAGGTCTCTTGAGTATATAAATTGTTTACTCACTTATTTTGGACAACAGATTGGATACTATTTTTTTCAATCAAAAGCTTTTCCTTATCTTTCAACATAATTGTCTCCTTAACATTTAAAGCCAAATGAAATGAAAATCAATATCCCTTCTGTTCGGCCCTATTGTAACTTACTGAATCTCCTCTTAGCGATGAGCCTTTTAATATCTTGTAACAATATCAGTAATCAAGGTAAGGGAGTTGGTCAATCAGACAGTCTTACCGAAGAGCAGCGACATCTTCCAGAAAATACATTGAAGGGATTATCTATTTCGGAGGGATTGGAATTGCATTCCTTTGCCACCGAGCCGATGCTAAAAAACCCCACCAATATTGACGTGGATGAACGTGGAAGGGTTTGGGTAACAGAAGCATATAATTATCGACCTGATATTAATGGCAATCCAACCAATGCTTTGGGAGATCGCATTATGATTTTAGAAGATAAGGATGGAGATGGAAAAGCTGACACTGCAAAGGTATTTTATCAGGGGCCAGAGTTAAATGCTCCCTTGGGAATTTGTGTGTTAGGGAATAGGGTAATTGTTTCTCAAAGTCCTTATGTTTGGGTTTTTTACGATGATAATGGGGATGATAAAGCCGATAGAAAAGAAATCATGTTCAGTGGTATTAGTGGTGAGCAGCATGATCATGGGGTGCATGCCTTTACTTTTGGAGTGGATGGAAAATTGTATTTTAATATGGGTAATGAGGGGCAAACCTTAAAAGATAAAAATGGCAAAGACATTTTGGATAAGGATGGCGATGTGATTGGACCCAAAAAATATAGGCAGGGAATGGCTTTTCGTTGCAATTTGGATGGTTCTCAGGTAGAATGCTTGGCGAATAATTTTCGTAATCCTTTTGAATTAGCGGTTGATAGTTATGGTACTTTGTGGCAGAGCGACAATGATGATGATGGTAATAAAGGAACGCGCATTAACTACGTAATGCAATATGGCAACTATGGTTACAAAGATGAGATGACGGGCGATAGTTGGCAAGCAAACCGAACCAATGTTGAAGACTCTACTCCTGAGAAGCATTGGCATTTAAATGATCCGGGTGCTATACCGAATCTATTGCAAACAGGTGCTGGTTCACCTACTGGGATATTAGTATATGAAGGATCTTTGTTGCCATCATCCTTTCATAACCAAATGATTCATTGTGATGCGGGACCAAATGTGGTGAGGGCTTACCCTGTAGCGAATAGTGGAGCAGGGTATACAGCAACAACCATTGATATGGTGAAAGGAAAAGACAATCAGTGGTTTCGCCCCTCGGATGTATGTGTTGCACCAGATGGCTCGCTGATCATTGCTGACTGGTACGATCCTGGAGTAGGGGGTCACCAAGCGGGCGATCAAACTCGTGGAAGGATTTATCGGCTGGCTCCACCTAGCTCAAAATATACTATTGCTCCACAAGATTATAGGACAGCTGTAGGGGCTGTTGCAGCTTTGCAAAATCCAAATCTTTCTGTACGTTATAGGGCATTTACTGCATTGCAGCAGATGGGACCAACGGCAATTGCGGAGTTGGACAAATTATGGAATTCTGCTGTTGATCCTCGGATGAGGGCCAGGGCTTTTTGGGCGCTAGTGAAAATGCCAACAGCAAATGTTAAACAATATATTGCGCAGGCAATTAAATCTGATAATGCCGATTTACGTATTGTAGGTGTAAGGGCAGCTACCCAATTTGGAGCGCCGGTAGTGGAGGTGGTGAAGTCATTAATAAATGACAAAGATGCGCAGGTGCGTCGTGAATGTGCGTTGGCACTGCATCATTGCCTAAAGCCGGAAGCAGCTGAATTGTGGGCTGCCCTTGCTGTACAGCATGATGGAAAAGACCGCTGGAATCTGGAGGCGCTTGGCATAGGTGCAGATGCACAGTGGGACAAGTTTTTCGCTGCTTATCTGTCATTAGTAAAAGACCCTTTAAAAACAGCCGCTTCTCGGGATATGGTTTGGCGCGCAAGAACAGAACTTGCTACGCCCTTTTTAGCTTCTCTTGCAGTAGATGCAACATCACCCTTGCAGAATCGACTGCGCTATTTTCGTGCATTTGATTTTACTGCAGGGTCTGCTAAATCAAAATTATTGCTCCAAATGATTGACAAAAATAGCAGCAATGATATTGCGTTGAATAAACTGGTACTGCATGCACTTGATATAAAATCGGTAGTACAGTCAGCCCAGGCACAAAAAGCCTTGACTGAAGTATTGAATTCTGTAAAGGGAACAGATGAATTTATTCAATTGGTAGGACGTTTTGAAGTAAAATCGCAAAACGAAAACCTATTGCAATTGGCAATCGATCAGCCAAAGAAATCTGTTGGAAAAAATGCCGCAGAATTGCTATTGCGACTAGGCGGAAGTAAATTGATTTGGAAAGTAATTGATGGAAAAGATACGGCTCAACAAAACCCTTTGATTACTGCACTTGCAAGTGTAGGCAATAAAGAGTCGGTTGATATCTTACAAACAATTGTTTTATCAAACAAGTATGCGATGCCTACCAGAGAACTTGCGGCGAGTAAAATCGGTAAAAGTCAGACTGGAGAAGAAAGGGTATTGGAGATTTTAAAATTAAAGAAAGTTCCTGCAGCATTGATACCCGATGTGGTTGCCAGTGTAAGTAATGCTTGGATGGAATCTGTTCGAACTGAAGCAGCGAGTTATTTGCCTAAAAAAGAGGGCGCTGCCGATAACAAAAAAGCACCTACTATGAGCGACTTGATGGCTTTAAAAGGCAATGCAGCAGCAGGGGAAAAAGTGTTTTCTAACTCCTGTAACCTTTGTCACCAAGTAAATGATGTAGGGTATGATTTTGGTCCAAAACTTACAGAAATAGGGACTAAATTACCCAAAGAAGGTTTATTGGCTTCGATTGTGCATCCATCTGCCGGTATTGGTTTTGGCTATGAAGGATGGGAATTAAAAATGAAGGATGGAGCCACTTATTCGGGCATTTTTGCAAGCAAGACAGAAACAGATATTGACATTAAATTTCCGGGAGGTGCAAGAAAGCAACTTAAAACAAGCGATGTAAAAACAATGACAGCTATGAAGCAATCCATGATGCCGGAGGGGTTGTATCAAAATATGACTACCCAAGATCTGGCCAACTTGTTGGAATACCTATCGGGCTTGAAGAAAAAGTAATTTTTCAGAGATGAAATCAACTACTCAGAGATGACATCTTTTTTGGGAGATGTCATCTCCCAAAAAAAGATGTCATCTCCCCCAAAAAAGATGTCATCTCCCCAAAAAAGATGTCATCTCTGAAAAAAGATGTCATCTCTTACCAAATAGGTTACACCACTTCATCTGTTTCCGGATCGTCGGGATCGGAAGCATCTTTTTTGATGTCATGATTGAGTTGCTGTTCAAATTCTTTTTCGTCTTTTTGGTTGCGTGCAGCCAGCCAGATCATCAAGGCCATGGCTGCGATTCCAAAAAGAATTAGTATTGGCCAATTCATTTCGAATCATTTAGGGTAGAAAAAAACACTTGTTCCCTTAAAGATAATACGCGGAAATCTTAAATGGGGAATTATTTATTGCTGCAGCTTCGTTTGTAATTAAATAGCTCAGTACTATTCTAGTTTCTATTTTAAAGAAGGGATTAAAAAATCACAGCCTCAGCAATTTCGATTATATCAAGGCTATCACAGAAGCTTCTGATAGCCTTGATATTTTTTGAAAGGGGTTTACTTAAAAAAACTGTGATTTTCTTTAGGACCCATTTCGAATTCCAACTTTCCTCCATTTACAATTTGTTGAAAAGGAATTGACGGGCTGGATAGTAATTTGCCGTTTAATTTTGCAGACTGTATGTAAATGTTTTTATTTGAATTATTGTGTGCTTCAATAGTAAATTGTTTGCCTGAATAATAATTGCTATCTAGGTAAATTGTTGCCTTTTTAAACAAGGGACTAGTAAGCGTTACCATTGGAACTACTGCGCAACCACCTTCCATTTCGAACATTCCCAGCGCGCTCATCACAAACCATGCGCCCATCTGTCCTTCATCTTCATCTCCTTCCCAACCGCGGTAGGGAGTAGTGCCATAATAACTGTCTAGTATGGCGCGGGAATATTTTTGGGTGAGCCAGGGCTTCCCAGAATAATTAAAAAGGTAGGCTGCTTGCATATTTTCTTCGTTGCCCATGTTGATATAATATTCGATGGCTTCATCTTGATGCCTGTCAAAGGCATGCGCTGCAAACCGCTGGGATACAGATTTTTTAAAGCCTTCCTCCAAACGGGTATTAAATAAATCTTTACCCATTCGCTCAATTAATCCGGGTACATCATGGGGAACATACCAGGTATATTGCCAACCGTTGCCTTCAATAAAATGCTTACCCGAAAATGGATTATAGTCTTTCATCCAGTTGCCGCTGGAATCTTTGGGTACAATATATTTTAAGTCGGGGTGAAAAATATTTTTCCAATTTTCCGAGCGCTTCATAAAATAATTATAATCTTCCTTTTTCCCCAAGGCCTTTGCCATTTGAGCTACACAATAATCATCATAGGCATAATCCTGTGTTCGGCAAACGGCATTTTTTTCGAAGGGTACATAACCTTTATTGATATAGACATCTAAAAACTCATTGCCGGCTAAACCTGAGCAGGGTAATAATTTTCGGCCTTGCTCTGTTGCCGAATGGCGAATAGCCTGGTAAGCTTTGTTGACATCAAAATTCCGAATACCTTTTTGGTAGGCACCTACAATTAGGGCAGTTTCATGCGACACCTCCATTACCCCTGTATATTCTAGTCCGGTTGGCCCTACGCTGGTCCAACCGTGATTGGTAAATAATTCGAGTTGGGTTTCCACATATTTTTTCATAATGTCGGGTGTAATTAGCGACCAGACACTGTTGAGATTCCAGAAGGAATTCCAGAAGGAATCGCCGCCATACATTACTTGTCCTTTTGGCAACTGTCGCTCCTTTTCGCAGGGGTCGATGTATTTTCCGTTGACATCGCTCCATGTTTGTTTGGAGGCATAGCTTCTGTACAAATTGGTATAAAATTTGGTTTTGTTTTCTTCGCTATCACCTTCTATTTTAATTTTCCCAAGTAAGTTATTCCAGGTGTTGCGAGCATTGGCTACAGCTGCTTCAAAGTTCCATTTAAAACCGTCCATTTCTGTTTTTAGGTTGAGCCTCGCCTGTTCAACACTTACCAGCGAAATGCCCGATTGAACCATAATTACCTCTCCTTTTCTTGTTGGGTAGGTTACATAAACACCGATATCATTTTTACCCGAAATGGTCTCAATATTATTGAATTGTTTTTTCTCGTTCCATCCATTCATTGTTTCAAAGGGCTTGCTGAATTGCAAAGAAAAGTAGAGGGTATATTCATTCCACTGGTCATTGCCAACCTGACATTTTGCATAGCCTTCAATAAGTGAATTAGTTATTTTAGTGATGCTTGCATCTTTTACTGAATAAGAATATTCTGCCGGTATCAGTAAGTCAATGAGTATTCTGGATTCTTTATTTTCGGGGAATATATATTTTTGAAAACCGCAGCGGGTAGTAACCGTCATGGCGGCATGCACATCATGGTCATATAAGTATGCCGCGTAATAACCAGGAAAAGCTTTTTCTTGATCTTTTAAAATTCGAGAGTGATAGCCGGCACCAGCTCCTTTATAGGGGGCATCAATTGTTTTATCTTCAGTAACCAGATCTGCAGTAGTAGGCATAATCCTTAGCCCTGCCATTGTCCAAGCATGAATATGACTGAAACCGGAAATACTACTGATGGCATATTCGTACCCACCCATCCAAATAGCTCCATTTTTTTCAAGACTTCCTTGATTATCGGGCCCCAGCTGCACCATTCCAAAAGGCATGCTGGCATAAGGACCTAGCATCCACCTTGAATTGGAACTACCAACCATTACATCTGCATAATCTACCGGTTGTTTTGGTTGTTGGGAAAATCCTTTGTAGCAGGGAAAGAATAACAAATTGAACAATGCAATAATTACCGGTAGTCTAAGCATAGAATTTTTTTTATAAATAAAATATTGGAAACAATATCTGGATTTTGTTGAATGTACTTTAAATAAAAGGCTTTAAATCTTTTGTCGTTATTGCGTCTTTTATTCGTGTATAGCAAATAAGGCGAATAGGATCGTTGGCCCATCGATATGCTTTATCTTAAATATGATTATTCTAGGGAATAAAAAGCTGCTACGATAAAATTATCAAGTAACAAATATAAGCTTCCTTTTATCCAGAAATAGGATAATATATTAATTTATAATAATGCCAGTTAAGGAGGAATTTTTTTTAAAAATTTATTTGACAGACTTGTCAGCTTTAGTAAGGAAAGAGGTCGAGAAAAAACTAAAATGAAATGCGTGAAAATGCCGGGTAAATTTGTATTCTGCTAGGGTAAATTCGGAAGCGCAAAAAATTAATTTTAAATGGGCATAGAATTCCTAATAAACGAATCCAGTATCTGCTAAATGGTTATTTACCAGATAGCGATAGGTTCAATCACATAATATCTGATTGCGATTGTTATAAGAATAGCAATTCAAATCATTTACTATAATGACCATTTCCCTGCATTGCCATATCTTCAGCATCTTCTTTTAACGTATCAATTTTTTCATTGATGACATCTTTTAGGTCGTTGATCTTATCACGGAGTTGGTTGCCTTTGCGGTGAAGTCTTCTCCTGGTGATAGAACCCTTATTAGGGGCATATAAAATACCTACAATGGCACCAATGGCGGCTCCAATGAATAGTTTGTTTACTGTGCGCATAAAAATGTTTTTAAAATGATAAAATAAACTGCGGCCAATCAAACGCTTCATTTTTAGCCGGCAGGATGGAATACTTTCGGCCTAGACAAAAACATGAAAAACTGCAAAATAAAGCAGAAAAAACTGTGCCAATTTTAATAATTTAACTGATTCGGTTAGCAGTAAATAAATGTTGCATAAATTGCTTAGGAAATAGTGCGGGGTAATTTTATTGCTGTTTTCAGTAAATTCCATGGTCAATTGTTTCAATCATCAAAATGAAAATACAATACTGCTCGGATCTGCACCTAGAATTTCCCGAAAACAATCGGTATATTAACAAAAACCCGATCTTACCGGTGGGTGAAATATTGCTCTTAGCTGGGGATATTCTTCCCTTTGCTTTGAACCACCTGGAGTATTCATTTTTTGATTATGTAGCCGATCATTTTGAAGCAGTGTATTGGGTTCCTGGCAACCATGAATATTATGGGTATGATATCAAGAAGATCAATGATCCTATTTTTGAAACAATCCGCAGCAATGTTTTTTTAGTCAACAATCAGACTATTATTTATAAGGAAGTGAATATTATTTGCAGCACGCTTTGGAGTCATATTAGCCCTGAAAGCGAATTACTGCTTCAGAAAAGGCTGGCTGATTTTGCTGCAATTACGATTCATGGCGAACCTTTTCTTCCACTACATTTCAATCAACTGCATGAAATAGGATTGGCATTTTTAAAAAATGAAATCAGTCAATTGACTGTCGGGTCAAAAAATATGGTTGTATCACACCATGTACCCACTTTTTTGCAGTACCCACCAAAATATAAAAAAAGCGAACTGAGTCAAGGCTTTGCGGTAGAACTACATGACCTCATTGAAGATTCCAATGTCAGTAACTGGTTGTATGGGCATCACCATTTTAATACACCCGATTTTATGTTGGGAAAAACGACCATGCGAACGAATCAGTTGGGCTATACCCGCCAGCACGAGCATGGCAGCTATAAAAAAAATGCAGTATTCGAAATGTAATATCTACCAAGGCTGGCAGGTATGTATGACTATTTTATTTCTTTAGATGGGTTGTTGGCGATTAATACTTCCAAAAGCATCTTTGCCTTTTCAACTTCAACGGTCTGTCTTTCACCTGCATTTTTATTGTATTCAATATCACTTTTTAAATTTTTCAACTTCCTTTCCAACTCTAACTGATCTACCAAAATGGCAGCCAATTTCTTTTCTTCTTTTTCTAATTGGGATTGGTGGCTGGCAACATCCATATCGTATAACCTTTGTTTTATATCAGGGACCAATCCTGTTAAAAATTCATCCCCCTTTTTTACTATAGTGATAGAGGTTTTTGGAGCGATACTCGAATTTATTTTTTCCTCAGGGATTTCACCAGCCAGCGCAGCAATAAAATATACCACTGTTTGCTCCCTTTCAATTCTACTTTTTCTTTCTACTTTTATAAAAGCATCCATGGGAGTTTTTGGATCAATGGCGGGCATCACTAAGTTGCGGTATACCAAAAACCCTTTTGTTTCAATTGGTTTTATTCCCTGTAATTTAAATTGTTCCTTAATGGCATCGATCACAATTTGCTGGTTGGCATTGAATTCTATAAAATGGCCATTGTAACTGTTGCCATTGAAAGCAATGATGGATTTTTTAGCCTCTGGACTTCCCAACTTGACGGATTGTGCAAATGAAAGGGAACTAATAGAAATTAGCAATAAGGTAAATAGATAGCGCATGGGTTAGATTTTAGGAGTATTAATTTTAGAGCGATTGGTATTTTTAATTCAAATGTATTGAAAACTGTGCAATCTGCCGGAACAAAATAGGAATGTGTATCTAGCCCTCATTCAAGCTCCACCCAATGCAAATAGCAGTATTCGAATTAATTCGATTGAGGAAATTTATTTTGTTGTTGAGCAATTGCCCATTGACTATTCACCATTCACCATTGCCCATTCACCATTGCCCCCCTAGCTTATGGCATAAAAAAATCCCTCGTTACAAACGAGGGATTTCATGAATGGTGATATTATTTTACGCTTCCTGTCCCATTGATTTGGAAACTCTCTTGCGTTCATCTTCATTTAAAATAACCTTCCGCATGCGGATGGATTTGGGGGTTACCTCAATACACTCGTCTTGCTGAATGTACTCCATACACTCTTCCAAAGTCATTAAGATCTTGGGAGCCGCCTTGGTTGCATCATCACTACCACTAGCACGGTGATTGGTTAATTTTTTTGGATCGGTGGCGTTTACATTTAAATCACCTGGCTTAATATGTTCGGCAATTACTTGGCCGATATACACTTCTTCACCTGGATCAACAAAGAATCTTCCTCTGTCCTGTAATTTATCAATTGAATAAGCGGTGGTTCTTTCCTGATTTTTGGATAATAACACCCCATTGCTTCTACCTGGAATAGGTCCTTTCCAAGGACGATAATCGGTAAACCGATGCGCCATTACCGCTTCACCAGCTGTGCCGGTTAACATGGTGCTACGCAATCCGATCAAACCTCTTGAAGGGATGTCAAATTCCAAATGTTGCATTTCACCCTTGCTTTCCATAACGAGCATTTCGCCCTTGCGTTGTGTCACCAAGTCAATTACTTTGCCACTATATTCAGAAGGAACATCTACTACTAAGTTTTCATAAGGCTCACATTTCTTGCCATCTATTTCTTTTACCAACACCTGCGGGTTACCCACTGTAAGCTCAAAACCTTCTCTGCGCATGGTTTCAATTAAGATGCCTAGATGTAAAATACCACGGCCAAATACTAAAAAGCGATCCGCACTATCGGTATCTTCTACACGCAATGCAAGATTCTTTTCAGTTTCTTTCATCAAGCGGTCTCTTAAATGCCTAGAGGTTACAAATTTACCATCCCTTCCAAAAAATGGAGAGTTATTGATACCAAACATCATACTCATGGTTGGCTCATCTACGCTAATCACGGGCAATGCTTCTGGAAAATCTACATCACAAATGGTATCTCCAATATTGAATTCTTCTAATCCTACAATGGCGCATATATCACCTGCACTCACTTCGGTAGCTTTCTTTTTACCCAAGGCCTCAAAAGTGTAGAGTTCCTTGATTTTCATTCTTTTGATGCCGCCATCTGCTTGAACCAGTGCAATGGACTGTCCTTCTTTTACAGTACCGCGGGCAACCTTACCTACTGCAATTCTTCCCAAAAATGAGGAGAAATCCAATGAAGTAATCTGCATTTGTGTGGTTCCTTCATTTACTTTAGGCTCCGGTACATGTTCAAGGATAGCATCTAGTAAAGGGAAAATATTATCAATTTCAGTAAGCGAGGTATTCATCCAGCCATTCTTGCTGCTACCATAAATGGTAGGGAAATCTAGCTGTTCTTCGGTAGCATCTAGGTTAAAAAACAGTTCAAAAACTGCATCGTGCACCTCATCGGGGCGGCAGTTTGGCTTATCTACTTTATTGATCACCACAATTGGATGTAAACCTAATTGCAAAGCTTTTTGAAGTACAAAACGAGTTTGGGGCATAGGTCCTTCAAAGGCATCTACCAATAGCAATACACCGTCTGCCATTTTCAATACTCTTTCTACCTCACCACCAAAATCACTATGGCCTGGAGTGTCAATTACATTAATTTTAGTACCCTTATAGGAAACGGATACGTTTTTACTAAAAATGGTGATACCTCTTTCTCTTTCAAGATCGTTGTTATCCATAATTAGTTCACCAGTTTCCTGGTTGTCACGAAAGATGTTGGTACTGTGTAAGATTTTGTCTACCAACGTGGTTTTGCCATGATCAACGTGAGCAATGATGGCGATGTTTCTTATGTTCATTATTTAAATTGCTTTTCGCCTTTCGTAGCTGAGATTTTAGCTTATTTATAGGATAAATGCTAATCAGCTCCGTTAAAGGCTGTTTTTTAAGCGGCAAAAGTACGCTAATTCTGCCGTAAAGCAAGGTTAAATCTAAATAAACATTGGTCTATGCTATGTTTTAACAAGTTGGACAATCTGATTGCCCACCTACAAAATGAGGTCCCAAATGGTCAGATTTGGTGAATGGTGAAATTGTGAATGGTCAATGGTGAAATTGTGAATGGTCAATGGTGAAATTGTGAATGGTCAATGGTCAATGGTGAAAGTTCGGCCATCTTGATGCGGAGTGAACCCCGTCAGCGGTTGTAAACCCTGACGGCGGTTGGATGAATACAGCGCCATGCGATTGAATGGTCAATGGTGAAAGTTCGGCCAGCTTGTTGTTTCTATACTATTATGCTAATTCATCCAGCACACTATCAGTTATCAGTTATCAATTATCCATTCACCATTGACCAGTTTTGATGCCGTTGTTGGTCTTTTGACCAACAACCGAAGCTTACAGGATACGTACCCATTGCTAAAATTATACTACTTCAACGCTTCGCATGTTGGTCAAAAGACCAACATGGGCTTAAATTGTGAATGGGCAATTGTGAATGGGCAATTGTGAAATTTCGGCCATCTTGTTGTTTCTAGACTAGTATGCTAATTCATCCAGCACACTATCAGTTATCAGTTTTCAATTATCCATTTATTATTGCTCATTCACCATTCACCATTGACCATTCACAATTGCCCCCTGATAAAAATCATAAAAACTATGACGGCCATCATCCCTTTAAAAAGCAAGTTCGCACATCTTTGTAGTCATTATTTTACAAAAAAAAGCCCGCCTGCTCATTCAAACAGACATTACCATACCCGTAACTTGCTATCACTGTGGTGAGCAATGTGATGAAATCATTGAGTTGGACAGCAATCATTTTTGTTGCGAAGGGTGTAAACAAGTATATCTGTTACTGAATGAAAACAATTTGTGTGTCTATTATAATTTTGATAAGGGTCCGGGCATTAAAGCCAAGGGTAAATTTGTTTCTGGTCGATATGCCTATTTAGACGACCCTGAGACGGCTAAAAGACTGGTACAGTTTAGTAGCGAAACACAAACGAATGTGACTTTTCAGTTGCCACAGATGCATTGCGCTTCTTGTGTTTTTTTGTTAGAAAATTTGCATCGCATTGAGCCGGGCATTACCCAATCCCAGGTAAATTTTCAGCGCAAGGAAGTCTTCATCATTTTTGATCCGGCGCAAACTTCCTTGAGAAAAGTGGTGGAGATATTGTCTTTTATTGGATACGAGCCATCGATTCATTTGCAGGACAGCATCGAAAAGCAGGTCACCAAACATAATAAAAAAGAACTATATCATATTGGGGTGGCAGGATTTTGCTTTTCTAATATTATGATGCTCAGCTTTCCGGAATATTTTTCATCTGGCAATATTGAGCAGGCAGGATTAAAGGCCACTTTTGCTTGGTTGAATCTTTCCTTATCGCTTCCGGTATTATTTTTTAGTTCCTCCGGCATTTTTATATCTGCCTGGAAAGGGCTTCGGCAACGGTTTTTAAATATTGATGTTCCCCTTGCACTGGCCATCCTGGTTACTTTTGGCAGAAGCTATTACGAAATTATTTCGGGTAGTGGTTCTGGCTGGCTGGATTCTGGAACAGGCATCGTTTTTTTTATGTTGATCGGACGGTGGTTTCAAAATAAGACCTATGACTCTTTTTCATTTGACAGGGATTACAAATCCTACTTCCCATTAGGTGTAACCAGATTAAAAAATGGGATCGAAATCAATATCCCGGTTACGCAACTGATTAATGGCGACTGCATCTTGATAAGGAATGAGGAAATGATACCCGCCGACGCGGTTTTGATAAAAGGCAAGGCCAATGTGGATTATAGTTTTGTAAGTGGCGAAAGCAGGCCGGTACCAAAAAATATAGGCGACCTGATTTATGCAGGTGGAAAACAATGCGGCAGTGCAATTGAGTTGGAAATTGTAAAAGAGGCCTCTCAAAGTTATATTACGCAATTGTGGAATAATGATATTTTCAAGCATAAAAAAAATGTAGCTTCTTCATTCATTCACCCCTGGAGCAGGTATTTTACCGCTGCACTTTTTTTGGTGGCAATTGGTGCCGCAGTATATTGGGCAGCCGTAGACGCTACGAAAATATTACCTGCAGTTACAGCGGTATTGATTGTTGCCTGCCCTTGTTCGCTTTTGCTTTCCGCCACTTTTACTTATGGCAATATGTTGCGCATTTTTGGGAAAAACAAATTGTATCTTAAAAATGCCGGTGTTATTGAAAGCCTTTCCAAAACGAGCGCCATTGTTTTTGACAAGACGGGCACTATCACTGAAAATCATTCGGCCAAGGTACAGTATAACGGTATACCACTTACTCCGCATGAGTTGGGGGTAGTACAAGCAATTACCCGACAATCTTCCCATCCACTTAGTAGAACAATCAGCAATTATTTGGGAGCATCCAATCCAAAAGAGCGCTTATCGATCCAGGATTTTAAAGAATTTTCCGGCAAAGGGATATCGGCAGTAGTTCAGGATCTGGCAGTAAAAATAGGGTCTGCGGCTTTTGTAAATCATGTTTCGGATGAGGCCGGATTGGATGCGAGTGGCGCTCAATTGCATGTGATGATAAATGGAGTTCACAAGGGTGTTTTTACCATCAGCAATCTATACCGGGAGGGAATTAAAACTGCCATTGACGCATTACAGAAAAAAAAATATGAATTGCTGCTACTTTCTGGAGACAATAATTCAGAAAGAAAAACACTCGAAGCGTTATTTGATTCGAGTAACAATGTATTGTTTAATCAGTCACCCCAAGACAAGCTCAATGCCATCCAACGATTGCAAGAGCGGCATCAAAAAGTGTTGATGCTGGGTGATGGTCTCAATGACGCCGGTGCATTAATGCAAAGCGATGTAGGGATTGCGGTCAGTGACAATAGTGCTCAATTTTCTCCAGCCTGTGATGCCATTTTAGATGGTAGCAAAATTGGAATGATTCATGAGTTGCTGGCTTATGCAAGGTCTGGGAAAAAAATAGTTGCGGCGAGCTTTACGCTTTCCATTGCCTATAATATTGTGGGCCTTTCCTTTGCGGTGCAGGGCACATTATCTCCTATTGTGGCTGCCATACTAATGCCGGCAAGCAGTATCAGCATTGTATTGCTGGTGACTTTATTGTCTTCTTTAAGTGCGCGGCGTTTAAGGATACTCGTTTCAAAATGATTTTTTATGGAGAGGTCCGCTGCCGAGAGTTTTGAGTTGCCTATCATAGTCCGCTCGAAAAAGCTAGCCGAAATTTGTCGGTCTTGCATCTTGAAAAGATTGCCAAATTATGAGACCAACTAATTTCTCTCAACAGTGTTGAGAGTTTTGGAAAGTCCTTGTAAGTCTCGTAAAACTGCTTCATTCTCCAAATATTTTTGTCGGAGAAGCCTTTTATTTCTGGTTCGTTTTGCTGAATATGTTTTGCTAATTCAACCACAATAGAGTCGCCCCACTCTGATTTTTCGAGTTTCTTGTAAATATATTCTCCAATGTTCCAATAGAGGGTAATCAGTTCGGCATTTACGGCTTTAATAGCATTGGTCCGAGATTGCTTAATAAGTTGAATGATGTCCGTAAATCGCGTATCCATTTTTATTTATATATGAAACAAATGTATGTTTTTTCAGCCTTGTTTGTATGTTGTAACCGGGTTTTCACCATTACTGCTAACATTTAAATAGTTGCCACTCATCCGGGCCTTTCTTTTGCGGTGCAGGGCACAATATCTCCTATTGTGGCTGCCATACTAATGCCGGCAAGCAGTATCAGTATTGTATTGCTGGTGACTTTATTGTCTTCTTTCAGTGCGCGGCGTTTAAGGATGCCCGTTTCAAAATGATTTTTGATAGCGACATCTAAAAATGTTATAGAAAAAGACGTCTAAATATCAGAAAGTTTAAACGAAATTCTTAACAGCAAATAAATCGTTCTTACTCACCCTAAACTATAGACGAGATTATGACGAAAGTCACTTTAGGCTTGGATAAGCATCATATTTTACAATAATAACCACTGATAAATTTGTACCTATTAAAATTCATTCTGAATGAGTGCTTTATTTATTTTAATCGGTATTAGTATCCTAGTGGCAGGCAGCTTTTTGACAGCATTTCTATGGAGTGTAAAAAATGGTCAATTTGATGATGATTATACCCCCTCCATTCGAATTCTTTTTGATAATACTACAGCGTCTCCTTCAACAGACAATTCAACAGCACCTTTAAACCAAACCAAATAAATAAAACCATGCAGGTAGAAAAATTTTATTATGATAACAGGATTGTAAAAAACTTTGCATATGCTACTGTTTTGTGGGGGATAGTGGGGATGATCGTTGGTTTGTATGTAGCACTGGAGTTAGTATACCCTTCCATCAATATTACTCAGTATGGAACATTTGGCAGACTTCGTCCTTTACACACCAATGCCGTCATTTTTGCCTTTGTGGGTAACGGGATGTTTATGGGGATTTACTATTCCTTGCAGCGCTTGTGCAAAGCAAGGATGTTCAGTGACGTGTTGAGTAAAATACATTTTTGGGGATGGCAACTGATTATTGTTGCAGCAGCTATCACCTTACCATTGGGAATTACATCGAGTAAGGAATATGCCGAACTGGAATGGCCCATTGATATTGCCATTGCTTTAATATGGGTAGTTTTTGGCTGGAATATGTTTGGCACTATTTTGAAGAGAAGAGAAAAACATTTGTATGTAGCCATTTGGTTCTACATCGCCACATTTGTTACGGTAGCGGTATTGCATATCACCAACTCGATGGCATTGCCAATCAGTTTTACCAAAAGTTACTCTCTGTATGCAGG
>JBIIVV010000245.1:0-4841 GCA_044339235.1 Ferruginibacter sp. | reverse complement strand
CAAAATTGCCTTCCAGGGTAAATGGCCGATAGGTAAAGTTGGAGAATTGCCCCCCTCGTTGATCACCATTTAAATGAAAACTATTGGTAGACACAAAATTATTGGCAAATATTTTCAACATCCTAGCCGCGCTATCTCCCTCTCTAGCCCTTGCATACAAATTAGCCGCCCAGCTAAACGAAAAACCAACCCATTCCCTTGTTCCCTTTTGCTCCATCCACCGCAGACTTTTATCCATGATGGTTTTGTCTGCAGGGTTTGCTGCATTGAGTAACCCCAAAGGATAAATCGCCATCAAATGCGCGTGATGCCGGTGAGATTCTTCTAAGTTTTGGTTGGGGGCAATGGTAAGTCCCGTATGATTGGTATCCAGCGGTGGAAACATTTCAGCCCCTCTCAAAAAAGGGCGATTGCTATTGTCGGTTGAGTTACCCAATACATCTTTATACTGGCGATACAAACTTTTTACCAAGGAAAGGTCATAATTGGTAAACTTCGCAAACCATGCATTGAGGCTGTTATTATTATATTCTGGAGAAGAACTAAGGGGTAACTGATATTGATTACTAACGGTATCGAGTACTCGAATATTGGAAAGGTATTGGGCAACCGCTTCAAAATAAGGTCGGCATTGCTCTTTTAAAAAGTTTTTATCCATGCCATATTTCCACTGCCAGTAAAAATGCTGGGCCAGCCAGATACCGGTAGTAGGGCTCATGGAATATTGTATCCATCCCCCCATTGGTTTTCCGCTGATGGTAGTTACACCCGGCACATTGAGGCCATCCACCCCAAAATACAGCTTGGTCCATTTTCTATTTTCAGCTCTTACCTTCCACATCCAATTGGTATAAGACGCGGTAAGATCCAGATGATTTCCGGTGTACCCGGGCCAGTAACTTAATTCTGTATTCAGATCGTGGTGAAAATCTCCTTTCCAGGGCGGGAGATTTCCATTGTCTGCCGTCCAAATGGCTTGTAAAGAAATGGGAGGGGTATTGCTTCTGGCAACAGATCCAAATTTGTACATCTCCAGGTAATATTGTTTTGCGATGATTGTATCAGGAATGGAAATAGCAGAACGACTCCAATAGTTTTTCCACCAGGCAATATGAAAAGCCAATGCAATATTGGTATTCGGCAAATTATTGATGGAAGGGATGGTTGCCTTTTTATTATTCGTAATGGTCCACTGCCCGATTATTTTATTGCCTATTTTTTTCCATTGCACCAACACTTCATAATAATTTCCATCCCATGTAGGCTGGTGATAGTGTAGGGAATTTTTTTCAGCTACTACCGATCCTTTTGCATAGCCCAATCTTTCCAACCCCTGCCCTTCCACACTGTTGTTTATCTTTCCTTTGATAGCTGAGTGATATGCTGGAATAATGATGGCGGGTATTATTTCATCCACACAGTTGTCGAAACTAAAATAACCCACCTCATTAACAGCATGAACGTAGTTGGTAAATATTACTCCATTTTCAAATTTTACTGTATTCAATGCTTTGGTAATATCCAATTTATTTTGCACTACTTTGCCAAACTTGCTCAGATCAAACTCGATGGCGGCACCCGGTATTTTAGTAGGAGCGGAAAATTTTTCATAAGGGACATCGCCAATTTTTTGGACGGTGTCATATACGCCTTTTTGGACCTGCTCTTGTACCCATTTAAAGCGAAGTTTTTCTATCTCCGGCATTGGGCGATCGTCCCAGAGGTCTACCCTATCAATGGATATTCTAACCCTAGTATCCTTTTTCCATATCAAAGCGCCCAGCCAACCATTACCCAAGGGGATGGCTTCATCCCAACGATTAGCGAGGAACTCAAATGAAAGATTATCCTTCACGGTAGGCTGTGCAATTGCAGCTGCACTATAAAAAACAAACAAGACAATTGTAAACCAATATTTCATAGATCCTATTTTTAGTAACACAGTTAAATTTAAAAATTGCGGCAGTGCCAACCAAATTGTTTTATTGAGAAAGTCTTGCTGCCGGTCTTACTGCTGATCCTATTTGATGCGTTAATCCGTCTCCTATTTCTTTTCTATATTGATCGGCAATGGCAGTTAGCTGACTTACTATTGCTGGATGCTGGTCCTTCATATCTCTTTCTTCCCCAGGATCGGTTCTTAAATTATATAATAACAATTGTACCGAATCAGATCCGTATTTGCCTGGAAAACCATCTCCACCGATGGCCCCAGGTTTACCATAGGTTTGAGAAATGGCCGGAAAAACCAATTTCCAATATCCTTTTCTAATTGCCTTCAAATTATTTTGATCGTAATAATATACAAACTCATCTCTGGGATTTGCATTGGGTATTCCCCTCAATAAATCAATGATATTTACACCATCTATTTTTTTGGTAGGAAGTGATGCTTTGCATATTCCCGCAAGGGTAGGTAGAATATCCATGGTGGTAGCCAAATTATTGCAAATGGTTCCCGGTGCAATTTTACCAGGCCAGCTCATAATACAGGGCACTTTTAAACCTCCATCCCAAGCCGTTCCCTTGCCCTCTCGAAGGCCGCCAGCACTTCCCGCATGATTTCCAAAAGTTAGCCAGGGGCCATTGTCACTTGTAAAAATGACCAAGGTGTTTTCAGAAAGTCCATTTTCCTTAAGTGCTTTAACCACTTCTCCTACCGACCAATCTACTTCTTGCATCACATCTCCAAATACCCCAGCCCCACTACTTCCTTTAAAAGATGCAGCGGCGGCAATAGGCACATGCACCATTGCATGGGCCAGATAAAGAAAGAAAGGCTTCCGCTTATTTTTTGCAATAAATTGAACGGCTCTTTCCGTATACATTTTTGTAAGTTGAGATTGGTCATCCAGTGTTTTCAGTGTTTTAATAATTTTATTTCCCTGATACAATGGTAAGGGTGGATAAGTAGATCGATAGCTCGACGTATCGGTCCATGGCTGTCCATCATAATAAACTGGCCACATATCGTTTGAATAAGGCAAGCCAACATATTCATCAAATCCCTGCTGAAGAGGCAGGTAAGGTTCTCTACTTCCCAAATGCCATTTACCCACCATTCCAGTTGAATAGCCTTTTGCTTTTAACAGTTCTGCGATGGTTTCTTCATCTGGATGTAGCGCAATTTTACTACGATGATCCAATGCACCACTGATACCAATTCTAGTGGGATAACAGCCTGTAAGCAATGCACTTCTGGAGGCACTGCACACAGCCTGTGCAACATAAAAATTGGTGAACCGCATTCCGCTAGCAGCAAGTTGATTGATATGGGGGGTATGGTAGGGCCCGCCGCCATAGCATTCAGGATCACCATATCCCATATCATCCATAAAGATGATTACTATATTTTGTTGGACTGGCGTGGGTGCATTTTTAATTGTTGGTGACTTAAAACTGTCTAAAAAAAATAGCGCAATAAAAAGAAAAAATAGGGAGCCCCAATAAATGATTGATTTTTTCATGCTTAATTTATTTTTTTCTATTACCCTCCTTAATATTTTGTAACAACTTGACTAATTCACTGAGTTTTTGAGGATATTTTTCAGCAAGATTATTTTTTTCACCGATATCATTTTTCAGGTCATATAATTGTGCTTGCTGACTGTTTCCCAACTCTGTATTGGTAAGCACATTTACTGCCTGCTCATTATTAGATTCAATGTATTTCCAATTGTTTTGTACAATAGCAATTGACTGTATCCCTTGTTCCACTAGCACTTTTCTTGCTTTATTAGATTTTCCTAGCAGGGCACTGAGCACGTTTTCGCTATCCATTGCATCCCCGGCAGGCAATTTTATTTGTAGCATATTTGAAAACGAAGACAGCAAATCCATCTGACAAATCATCGCATCAGAAATGCCCGTTTTGATTTTTGCCGGCCAGCTTACAATATAAGGCACCCTTGTGCCTGCTTCAAAAATACTGTATTTTCCTCCTCGCAATAATCCAGCAGGGGTATGTCCATTTTGTTTTGCAACTGCCTCATCCATATATCCATCATCCAGCACTGGGCCATTATCACTGCTAAATACAATTAATGTATTATTTGCAATACCCAAATAGTCCAACTCCTTCAATATTTCTCCTACGGCCCAATCCAATTGCAAAATAGCATCTCCTCGATATCCCAAATTGCTTTTTCCTTTAAATAGGGTGGAAGGCATTCTAGGTACATGCGGTTCTGTTAAAGCATAATAAAGAAAAAATGGCTGCTTTCTTTTCTGCTCAATAAATTCTTTCGCCTTTGCTAAAAATGTCAGTGGCATCTCTTCATCTGTCCACCTTGCTTTTTTGCCCCCGCTCATATAACCAATGCGACCAATTCCATTTACA
This sequence comes from Ferruginibacter sp., assembly GCA_044339235.1. GTDB lineage: Bacteria > Bacteroidota > Bacteroidia > Chitinophagales > Chitinophagaceae > Ferruginibacter. Next base: position 502 of record JBIIVV010000245.1, on the reverse strand, counting down.
ATCGTATTGTTATGCCCATGATTGGGTGAAGCTTTCATTTTTAGTAATTCCGGATTTGCAATCCCCGTGGGTTCATTTCCTACCATTTTTTCATAATCCACTTGTATCAGATCTCCCGCATCCAAACCAATTACCCGATGATTTTCTACAAACACAGTAGGTACCCGATCAGCCGTTGCCGGAAAAATAAATGAATAATCAAACCCTACTTCATTAGGACCAGGCTTTACTTCACCATTCCAATCTTTTGCCAAGTTATCGCCTAAGCCTAAATGCCATTTACCAACAATTGCAGTTTGGTATCCTCCTTTTTGAAAAAGGGAAGGCAGGGTTGTTTTATCTGTAGGAATAATCAATGCGGCATCTCCTGGTAAAATACCGGTACCCTTTTTGCGCCAGGGATATTGACCCGTCATTAAAGCATATCGCGAAGGAGTACAAGTGCCAGAAGTGGAGTGGGCATTGGTAAAACGAATACCCCGACTGGCGAGCTTATCAATAT
>JBIIVV010000056.1:0-16290 GCA_044339235.1 Ferruginibacter sp. | reverse complement strand
GAAAGTGGACAACAAAGTATGCAAGGAGCAGGTCAATAGTAAATAAGTACAATACAATCTCCGCCCGTTAATAGTAACCCAAATTTACTATTAACGGGCATTTTTTTTCAAGGAACCCTTATTTACCTCCCATTTCCAACGATCGAAAAACAATCGCTTTGCCTACCAATACTCACCCTAAGGCAAGCTATCGCCATTTAAAATATTTAGGTTAAATTGCTGCTTCGTAATCAAATCAATTTATGAAAAATAGTATGTTCAAAAATGCCCTTCCACATGCCATCGCTGTGTTGATATTTCTACTCATTTCAGTTGCCTACTGCCTGCCCGTTTTTCAAGGAATGGTAGTTAGCCAGCATGATATGCTCGGCACAAGGGGTATGACCCAGCAATCAATTGAATTTTTTGAAAAATATGGACGGTACCCTTTATGGACTAATTCGATGTTTGGTGGAATGCCTACTTTTCAGATTTTAATTGGCGCTAAATATAATATCGGCATATTAAGCCTACACCAACTCTTCACCCTATTTCTTCCATCCCCTGCAAGCCTGTTCTTTTTGTCCTGCATTTGTTTTTACATTTTAACGCAAGTTGTAAAACTAAAGCCTTGGGTCGGAATTCTAGGTTCATTAGCCTATGCCTTTGCCTCTTACAACGCAATCATTGCAATGGTGGGCCACATAACCAAATTCGCAACCATGGGCTATGCTCCTTTAGTGTTGGCAGGAATGCTATTGCTTATACAACGTAAATACATTTGGGGATTCGCGATTACACTTATCTCAAGTACACTTTTTTTTAATCAAAATCATGTACAGATCGTCTATTATTTCATGCTGCTTTTTGTTTTTTTAGGAATCGCATTTATAGTCCAAACCATACAATCAAAAGATTATAAACATTTATTCAATACCGCCATGCTAGCCATTGTTGCTATTGCAATCAGTGCCTGTTCTTTTGCCATTTTATTATTACCCACCAAAGAATTCGCGGAGGAAACAATGCGTGGAGGAAAAAGCGAATTAACCATTGGGGTAAAAAAAGAAAACCTTTCCAAGGGTGGTTTAAAAAAGGATTATGCTTTCATGTGGAGTTATGGAAAGCAGGAAACCTTCACGTTTATCTTGCCAAATTATGCTGGAAGCAGCAATGATCCTGCAGAATTTGGAGAAACCAGTAAAGTGATCACCACCTTCCAAGAGTCTGGATTACCCAATGATGCGATTAATTATTTTTACCGCTATATGTCTCCTTACTGGGGCGATCAGCCCAATACGGCAGGCCCTGTTTATTTGGGGGCCATTATTTGCATGTTATTCATTGCAGGGCTATTTTTTGTTTCAAGGAAATATTTAAGTTGGCTTATCCCAGCTACCCTCATCGGTATTATTATGGCCTGGGGTAGTAATTTTTCAGCCGTTAACTATTTTTTGTTTGACCATTTACCCGCTCTTAATAAATTCAGGGCACCTTCGATGGCATTGGTACTGCCTCAATTTACTTTTGCATTCATTGCATCATTGGCATTGCAAGAAATTTTTTACGGTAACCTGGAATCAAGCATTTTATTTAAAAGGCTTCGCTATGCAGCCATTTCATGTGGGGCCATATTGGCAATATTGGTAGCCATTTACTTTACCGCATCCTTCTCAAATGACAGAACCAAAGAAACAAAACAAGCCATTACTGAACAGTTGGCGCAATCGATGAGTCAGGGCAAACAACCTACACAGGAAATGCTCAACCAAGCTAGCACACTATCTAATAGTTTCATCAAAGCATTGATAGAAGATAGAAAAGGGTTATTTGGAAGCGATTTACTAAGACTTATCCTATTAATAGCATTGGGTGGATCCACCATTTGGTTAGGGATAAAAAAGAAAATAAATCCAACAGTAGCCATTAGTCTATTAGCAATAATTTCATTTATTGATCTCATTACAGTGTCCTCTAGATACCTCAATAAAAGCAAGTTTGCTACACCCGAAGATTACCTATCGGGCTTTACACCCAATGCAGCTGATAACCAAATAAAAATGGATACCGGCTACTACAGAGTGTTTGACCAGGCAGGTGGTGATCCTTTCCAAGATTCAAGAACTTCCTATTTCCATAATTCAATCGGAGGCTATAGTCCTGCAAAATTGGGACTCTATAATGACTTAATAGAACACCAATTGGGAAAAGGGAATGTAGAAGTATTTAATATGCTGAACACAAAATACTTTATCATGAACGGCCCCAATAACCAGCCAGTGGCTCAAATCAACCAAGCAGCCAATGGACCAGTATGGTTTATTAAGGCAATTAAATATGTCAACAACGCAGATGAAGAAATGATGGCAATAGACAGCCTACATTCCAAAGACACCGTAATCATTGATAAAAGAGAACAGTCAAAAGTTACTGTTGTTCCCAATTTTGACAGTAGCTCCAGTATCCGGCTAGTGAAAAACCTGAATGACCAAATCACCTATCAGAGTAATGCATCTGCTAACCAGTTTGCGGTATTTAGTGAAATCTATTATCCAAAGGGCTGGAAAGCTTTTATAGACGAAAAGGAAACGCCCATCGTAAAAGTGGATTATGCTTTAAGGGGTGTAAACGTACCTTCTGGAAACCATACTATCAGATTTGAATTTGCACCAGCTTCCTATACTTTGGGAAACACATTAAATCTGGCTGCAGGTATCATTTCAATAGTAGCATTGATGATTTGTGCAATAGTATTGTGGATGCAAAGAAAAAAGATAGCATAAAAAAAATAAAAACGGGCCAAATGGATTCACCATTGACCATTCACAATTGACCATTGACCATTCACCATTCACAACAAAAGCTAAATGGATCTTTCAATCATACTGGTAAACTACAGATCCACTTCACTGGTATTGGATTGCCTGGAAAGTATTTATCAGCAAACCAACCTGTATCACTTTGAGATAATATTGGTTGACAATGATTCAAAGGATGATTGTAAAGAAATTGTATTGAAACAATACCCATCGGTTATTTTTTTACCAATGGAGTACAATGCGGGTTTTGCCAGGGGCAACAATGCAGGCATAAAAATAGCTAAAGGAGAATTCATATTGCTCCTTAATACAGACACCATTATTTTAGATGGCGCCATTGATAAAAGTATTACACTGCTTAAAAATCATCCCGAAGCAGTTGGCTGCGGAGTTCAATTATTGAATACGGATGGAAGCGCACAAATTTCGGGTGCGCATTTTGTAAAAGGGGGATTGAATACATTGCTGGTTCTTCCTTACTTCGGATCCTTTGTAAGACAATTGGGTTATCGCTTAAAATCCACTATCCCAAGTGTTAAAGAAATAAAAAATACCATTGAGGTTGATTGGGTAGTGGGAGCATATATACTTGTTAAAAAAGAAGTATTAAATATTTGCGGATTATTTGACAATGATTTTTTTATGTATGCCGAAGAAATGGAATGGTGCGGAAGATTAAGACAAATAGGAAAATTAGTTCTATTCTCAGAACCAAAAGTAATCCATATAGGTGGTGGTTCCAGTAGCGACTTCTACAAAATATCAAATACCCCAAATGGGAAAATACTATGGGACAAAAAAGGTTGTCAAATCACTTTGTCGAATTTAGTAAGAATCAGAAAACAATACGGAATTGGTTGGTTTCTTTTTATAACCTCTATCTATTTATTAGAAATACCAATATTTCTTTTTAGTTTACTCATAGATAAAATCATTAACAGAAAAAATGCTAAATACCAATGGATTAATATAATGGGGTATTCAAAAAATATGTTTATTATTCTTCATTACAGCATAAAAATCCTTTTAAACAAACCCTACTTTTATAAAATCAAATAGCCGTTTGGTTATTATATCAATACGTAAATATAAAATTCCATATATGGTAAAATGCAATATCTGTGGCGGAAGTACCAAAATTCTTGAGGCGAGGGAGCAAATGATGGGATTAAATGAAACCTTTACTTATAATCAATGCATTGAATGCGGGCACACACATTTACATAATATTCCAGCAAAAATGGACACCTATTATGATACAAAACAGTATTACAGTTTTGTAAAAAACACTACCATCATCTTTCGATTTCTAAAAATCATACCAATTTATTTAGAAAAACTATTGATACTATTAAATGTAAAAAAAAGTTTTCTATATTCGGCTGCACTTAAATCACTATTGTCAATTAAAGACTTAAATAAAAATTCAACAATTTTAGATTATGGATGCGGAGCAGGTCAATTTATTAATGAATTGAAAATGCTGGGTTTCAAAAAACCGATTGGTTTTGATCCATTTTTAACTGAAAATGTAGTGTTAAAGGGCCAATTGGTACTATCAAACAATCTGTCGCTATTTACCCCAACTTGCTGGGATATTATAACCCTAAACCATGTATTTGAACACTTAGAAAACCCGGTACAAAAATTAATTGAATTAAATAACCATTTAGCCAAGCATGGCAAACTTTTACTAAGATTCCCAGTGATTGATTCCTATGCATTTGAAAAATATCATTCAAAATGGGTACAATTGGATGCGCCAAGACATTTAAATTTATTTACACGAAAAAGCATCAAAATAGCCATTGAAAAAGCTGGAAACTATAAAATAATATCCTTTTATGACGACTCGTATCATTTTCAATTTACTGGAAGTGAACTTTACATGAAAAATCTTTCACTAAAAGAGCACAATAATTGGCTTAAGAGAATATTATCATTCAAAACCTACCAATTTCACTTTTTAGCAAAAAAATTAAATTCTAAAAATAAAGGTGACCAGGTAGTAATTATTTTAGAAAAAATATAAAATAATAGTAAATTTCTTATCGCTTTATTTATCATGCAACTATCGATCATCATAATCAATTACAATACCTTTACCCTTACCAGTAATTGTATACAATCCATTCATGATCAATTGAAGGGAGTGGATTACGAAATTATATTGGTTGACAATGCCTCCGTAGAATGTGATCCGAATTTATTTAAAAATCAGTTTCCTGAAATTAATTTAGTAATCAGCAATACCAATACAGGATTTGCGGGGGGAAACAACCTAGGGCTACAACATGCCACTGGTGAGTATATTTTGTTGCTAAACAGTGATACTGAATTAATCAATAATGCCCCAAAAATTTGCCTCGACCATCTACTAGCAAATAAAGAAACTGGTTTGGCAACCTGCCAGCTGAGCTATCCTAACGGAAGCATTCAACACAATTGCAGAAGATTCAGAACCATCGGATGGGAATTGCTGGAAATATTTCCGTTTTACAAATTCTTGCCCAAACAAAAAAGAGCGGCATTAATGCTTCACCATTATTTCGACCACCAAACATTTGCTAATTGCGATTGGGTATGGGGTACATTTATGTTATTCCCAAAATCAATCATTCAACAACTGCCACACAAAAAATTATCGGAAGACTTTTTTATGTACTGCGAAGACGTACTATGGTGCTGGGAAATTAAGCAATTGGGGTACCAAATTCATTTTTTGCCCGAAGCCAAGGTAATGCACATCCACAAAGGAAGTTCGAGCAAAGAGAAACAAAAAAAAGTACAACTCACCTCTATCAATAACCATGCAACCTTCATGAAAAAATTTTACCCGGATTGGAGGTGGTATGTTTTTGCGGGTATATATTATGCGAAGCAGTATGGGGCTTTGCTAATGGGGAAGATTGTAAAATAGATAAATTTAAGAAAGCCTACCCCATTCGTTTTCGAATGAGATTTTTTATTAACCTAAAAGGTGCAGTCAAAAAACCAATAACCACCTCTTTAAAAAATGAAATATTATTCCCATAAACTTCCCTATTCACTTTAATATGTTTCAAAATAGCCCCAAATTCAAAATAACATAAAAGATTGTACACAATATAACGCGTAGTTTTAAAATGAAGAGGAATCGGCTGATTATAATTCAGCTTTGCATTTTCAAAATCAATGAGCGCCATTCGAACACAATCAACAATAGAATTTACATCAAAATTTAATAGCTCGATAATACCTTTGTTAGGAATAGTAAACATTTTAAAATCCCTTGAAATGGGATTATTCCAATTTGAATTAGCATTTAGAAGTTGAACCATTGGCAATTGTTTACCTGCATCAGAGGTCGTAATCCAAGTAATACCTGATGAGCTGCCTAATAAAAAGGAACAATAATGAGATAGAGCAGCAGTTTCTCTTAAAGTTAAACTACTCCCATCAATTATAGCCTTATTTGGATGATTGATCTGGTTGGCAGAAGAAAGAATGATAGCATAATTACTATTAGCTACAATGCGCTCTGCTACTTGAATAGCAAAATCTATGGTGACATTATTTTGGCCACTTTGCGGAGCATATTCAAAAAGTATTACTTGATCATAATTGGCAAGTTGATATTCCAAAGCGAATTGATTGACCTTAGCTATTTCATCAGGATACAATCTTACAACTGGCTGAACAGATACTGTTATAGGATGGGGATAGGCTCTTAAAATGCAACTTCTAATACTTCCATCATAAAAGGCGTGATTGGTATCGGCATTATGCACAAAAAAAACTTCATCGTAAACACCTTCTTTTTTTTGTTTATAAATTTTATTTTTAAAAGCTCTTAAAGCTGGTGCATCATTTTTAGCAACCGAATCCACTTCCAAAATCTTATCCACAAAAGGATTATTGAAGATGATGCTTTTACAAAAGGAGGCAATAGCCCATGTGAGGTGGCATCCAGGGAAATCTTGCTTTATTTGTCTGGCTATAGCTGTAGCATAAAGGCAATCGCCGTTAGAGTATAATTGGACCAGTATGATTTTTTTTGGAGTCATCCTTAATTATTGATTCACCATCATTTCTGCCATGTCCTTGAACGAAATTGTAGGAGACCAGCCCAAGGAGGATATAATTGAGGGGTCTGATACAAGCATTTTATATTCTGGACTAAAATCATGTTTCAATATAACATGATCTTGCCATTTCTTTCCTATAATATTGAAACAAGCATTCAGCCATTCTTCAATAGAATATCCAAGTCCGGAAGAAATATTAGCCTCAAAAATATCATCCTGCAAAACCAATGTCAAAATACCTTCCACAATATCACCTGCATAAGTCCACTCCTTAATCACACTGATATCTCCAATTGTCAATTTTTCATCGCTACCATTGGCAATGCGTTTCACGGCTTCACTTATTTTTTTAGCCATATGCCTTTCGGTTCTTCTAGGACTATCATGGTTGAAAAAATATCCAACATACACTTGTAAACCCAATTTGCGAAAATACCTTGCTGCGTATACTGAGTGAATCCTGCTGACTGAATAAGGATCACGGGCTTCAAAACTATCCGACTCTTTAATTGGCTTATCCTCGTTTACAAATTGCAATCCACTTCCAGAAATAAAAACTTTTGTAAGCGGTGAAAAGTTTTTAACCGCTTCCAAAATATTAAAAGTACCAGTACTAATGGTAGCATGGTTTTCAAACAATGCATCATGTCGGGTGGTAGAGTTGGCTGCCAGATGAAAAATATATTCTGGCTGTTGCTCCTTTACCAATGTGGCTATTTGCTCATAGCTGGTAATATCAACCCTCAGGAAATCCCCATTTTTAGAAATGCCAATTACTTTGATCCCTTGTTTATTCAACAGCTCGGATAAATAAAATCCATCTTGCCCATTGGCGCCAAAAATCAATGCGCTCATAAATTCAGTAATTCTTTTTTTACAAAAATAGAATTGATATAAGTGTCTGCATAAATAACATACCCCTTGCTTTCCAGAAAAGAAATGATTTGAGTATTTTTCTTACCAAGTTTCATATTGTTAAATTCCATCGTTTCAATACAAAAAACGGAAGGGGAATAACTTTCAAAATCGAGTGATTGAAGAATATCGAAATCCAGCCCTTCCACATCAATGGAAATAAAGTCAGGGTAGGTCTTGAAATTTTCCTTGATTAATTGATTAATATTAATAAACGGAATAACCTGATCGTTTTTGTATTGGATGCCGGTTTGCGATTTTTTCAATTCAGCATCTTCCTTGGAAAATGTATTCCATCCGGTATAAGGTTCCGGAAAATAATAAAAAACAGCTTCTTGAACACCATCAATGCCAACACCGGCATTAATAACTTTATCCTTTGGACGGGCTGCACAAAATTTATTAAATAACGTAATATCAGGTTCTACACAAACACCGGAACATTTTTTCAAATAAAAAAAATAGGTATTGCTGCCGGCCCTGGGTTTATTGGCACCAATATCCAGGTAACTTGGCTGAGGCACATTTAATGTTTGTGTAAACAATGTGTCTATTAAAATATCTTCCGCAAACTGTGAATAAGAAAACCTGGAACTTCCGGTAAACAAATCTACACTTGCTTTTAGTTTGCTAACAATTCTGTTTATATTCATACTGATATATTGTACAAGAAAACTACAGTCTGTCGTTGGTTGTTCATGAAATCAATGGTACATAACAGCTTGTTTGCCATTAATTACTTAGGTACAATTAAAAAATTTATCTCGTCAACAACGTCAATAAATTGATAATTGATTTCATTTACAAAATCAACATAATTCTGAAATGTGGTATCGAACTGGCCCTGAAATTGCTGTTCAAATTCAAAAAATATAGTCATTTTGTTTTTAAGAATCGTTTCTTTTGCACCTTGCATGGCAAATAAATCACTGCCTTGTATGTCCACTTTCATAAAACTTACAGGTTCAATAATTTGTAAACTGTCAATGGTAAATGTCGTTACTTTTCTTCCGGAAGACAATTTAGGATTTATTGAATTGGATGAAAAAGTGGTCTGATTTAATTCAGGCTCAGGAAAAATCAATATTTTTCCCACTTCATTATATACAGCCCCTTCTTTTGCTATGATGTTGGTGCATTTGTTTGCTGCTATATTTTTACATAAAAAATCAAATACTGTATTCTGTGCTTCAAAGGCATATACCTTTCCATTCTCACCGACCATTTTCGAAAACTCAATTGACATCTGACCAAAGTTCGCACCAATATCTAAAACTGCAGTTCCCTCTTTTATGTATTTTTTTGCCAACTTAATATTATCCTCTTCAAAATATCTTCCTCTTACAATAGTGCTTGTTACAGGGTCTTTTTCTACGTCGAAAGGTAGGTGGAAATTCCCTATAGAAGTTTCACAGTAGTACTCACTTGGATTGTTTGATAAATTAGGATATTTATCCCCTTTATAAGGTTGCTTTATTATTTCGTAATCATATTTATTTAAAACTTTTCTGATAATATTTCTCATGAGGCATTGGTTTGTTTTTTATAAATATCAATAGTAGGAATAGGGAAAATAAAACCGGTCCCTTTCTCCAATGCTTCTTTTTCCCTTTCAATAAACTCTGCCTTGAAATGCCAAGGTAGCACCAAATAATAATCAGGATTCATTGCCCTGCTTTCCGCTTCGCTTATAATCGGAATATTGGTTCCTAAAGTATAGGCTCCGTATTTATCGGGATTTCTTTCGGCTGCATATTCAACCAACATACTATTAATATCGCACCACTGAAGAATCGTGTTTCCTTTGGTAGAAGCGCCATAAATATGCACTTTCTTCCCTTCCTGTTTCAATTTAACCAGTAAATCATGTAGTTCATTCTTTACCTTTTCGATTCTGTACTGAAATGCCACATAAGGCTTATCTGTGTCCAATTCTAAGTCAAATTCCTTTTGACGAATATCATTCATCAACCGATGGCTTTCCTTATTTGCATACAACCCACTCTCCTTATGGGTAGCATAACATCTAATACTTCCGCCATTGATATCATTAAAAGCAATTTTAAATATCTTCATATCCCCCATCGACACAATTTTCTCCAACACAGCCAAACTGTAAAATTCTAGATGCTCATGACAGATGGTGTCATAACTATCTAACTCCAGCATATGGGGCATATAACTCATTTCAAATACCCATATTCCCTCTGGTGATAAAAAGCGCTTGATATTTTTTACGAAATCAACGGGACTTTCCAAGTCATAAAACATGGCAATGGAAGTAATGACATCCATTTTTTTATTTCCAATGGCAGTAGATAATTCTGCAGAAGGAAAAATATCCTGAACCACGGTAGCATTTTTCACTTCCTGTGCTACATCACTTGGATCACAGCCAAATTTTACAAAGCTGGCGGGATAAAAATCCAATAAAGTCCCATCATTGCATCCTATATCCAATACACTACAATTATCTTTTTTCAATAAGCCCAATGTACTGGTAACAATCTCTTCTAAATGATTACGCATTGTTGCATTCGTTCCACTGCGATACCAATAAGCTGCATACAAAATTTCAGGAGGAACACTATGTTCCATTTGTAAAAGTCCGCATGCATTTTCATCTTGCTGGGGATTACATCTTACCAACGAACAGTTAATCTTCCTTTGAGAAGGCATTTCTTTACCTGGCTTAACAAAAGACCCTTGCAAATATTGAGGGCCCAAATCAATTACCGGAGTTAAGGAAGCCGAACCACAAACCCTACAGGTTGTTCTTTTTCGAATATGCATACATTATTTTTTTAAATTATTTAAAACAAGATCAGCAAACTGTCCGTTAATCGCATCTATACATTTATTTCTTTCCAAATTAAGTAGCGCCAATAACTTAACGACAGCATCCTTTTGCTCTAAAGGAACCATTTCAAATTCATATACTTTTTCCTGCTCATGCCAAAGCTTACAATTAACATCTGCCAATTGATAAAAAACTTCACCAATTTTACCTTGGATCTCTTTTACCTCATTTCCCTGTTGCTTAAACACTTTATTACTGGCAAAAGTTAGGCGTTCAGTAGGAATATTACCAGCAAGGCCATCCGAAAAATATTCGTCAATTTCAAGTTGGAGTTGTTCACATTGTTTATTCAGACTAAGCAGTCTTACTTCGTCGGTAGTATGGTATTGCTTTAGTTTTACAATGGTGAGCTTATCGCACAACATTCCAAGAGTTTCAGCCATTGAAATTTATTTTTATAAGTAATTGCGAAAATATTGTTTTTGAGCTTATTTAACGAATTCAATTTAATACTTTAAAAGCTTTTCACATCTACCTAAAAATTCATACATACCTGCCCGCCTACTATCATTCATGCGAAATTTGATAATTTGAGTATAATAAAATTTTAAACTATAAATTGAAAAAGGGTTATCATCTACAACATCAGTAAGATTTGAAATCCCCAGCTCATTCGACATATTAAATTTTTCAATAAACTGTTCCTCCATCGGCTGATTACTCACCCAAACCGCAAACACAAACGGAAGTCCTGTCAACTCCTTCCAAGCTAGCCCCAGGTCATAGCTGTATTTTGACTTATTTCGCTGCTCTAAGGCCCTATCGCCGATTACCAATCCTGCGGTAGTACCAGTTATAGAAGTTTCATAACCAGCGGAGGAATCCACCAATATTGGATTGATAGCCCAATGGTCTTTCAACAAAATTCTCAGCAGGGCAACTGAAGTCCTACTCTGGTAGTCAAGCAATATGGTCGTAATGGCATTGATGGGCACCTCACTAAAAAGACAAACACTCGCCACTTCTCCATCACAGGCAATACAATAATCTGAAACAATGTGATATTCCTTCAATGCTGGTAATATGGCAACCGGAACTAAACCGATATCAATTTCATCCTTTAACAGCATGGAAGCTATATTGGCAGGATAATCCATTACCAAGTCCACCTCCTCTTGCATCATCCCCTTTTCAAAGCCAAATATCAATGGTTTGGTATTGAGATAACTAACTGCTCCCACTCTTATTTTTCTGTCCAATTGCTTTAGTATAATTTTGCTTACAAATTTACAGCAACCACATGGATTTACATCAACTAACCGCTATTTCACCTATAGATGGACGTTATCGTTCACAATTGCAACATTTAGATGAATATTTCAGCGAATACGCCCTTATTAAGTACCGGGTACTAGTAGAAGTAGAGTACTTTTTATTCCTAGGCGAAAAGAAATTCTTTAAAATACCGGTGCTGGTTAAAAATCACCTACAAAATGCTGCCGCCAATTTTTCACTCGAAAATGCTGCCACCATCAAGGCCACGGAAAAAATCACCAACCATGATGTAAAAGCGGTGGAATATTTTCTCAAGGCTGAACTCGAAAAATGCAATGCAGGTCACCTCAAAGAATGGATCCACTTTGGGTTAACCTCTCAGGACATCAATAATACCGCTATCCCATTAAGCTGGAAACATGCTATGGAACACGATTACCTACCTTCCATTATCAATTTACAGCACCAGCTATTGCAAATGGCCAAGGACTGGAAAGACATTCCCATGCTAGCGCGTACCCACGGACAAGCTGCTTCCCCTACCCGTTTGGGTAAGGAAATAATGGTGTATGTAGAAAGACTGGAAAATCAAATCCAGCTATTTAGCTATATACCCTTTATGGCAAAATTTGGCGGTGCTACCGGCAATTTCAATGCTCACCATGTGGCCTACCCGAAATACGACTGGGTAAAATTTTCCAACCAATTTACAGAAGAAAAATTGGGGCTTCAACGCCAGCAATACACTACCCAGATAGAACACTACGATACCCTAGCAGCTCATTTTGATGCCATCAAACGCATCAATACCATTTTTATAGATTTTTGTAGGGATATCTGGACTTATGTAAGCACTGACTATTTCAAACAAAAAACAAAGAAAGGGGAAATAGGCTCCTCGGCAATGCCGCACAAGGTAAATCCGATCGATTTTGAAAATGCAGAAGGTAACCTGGGTATTGCTAATGCCCTGCTAGAACACCTTTCAGCAAAACTGCCCTTATCAAGATTACAAAGGGATTTGACAGACTCAACTGTACTCCGAAATATAGGGGTGCCCATCGCACATTCCATTTTATCGATCAAGTCCATCGAAAAAGGATTGGCTAAGTTGGTGCTAAATGAAGCTAAATTAAAGAGCGATCTCGATAATAATTGGGCTGTAGTAGCCGAAGCTATCCAAACGGTTTTAAGAAGGGAGAATTACCCTCAACCCTATGAGGCGTTAAAGGAACTAACCAGGGGGAAACATGCGATTGATAAAAAAGCAATCCATGGATTTATTTCCAAACTGAAAATTTCAGCTGCTTTAAAAACTGAATTAAAAAATATTACCCCTTTTAATTATACGGGGATTTAATGGAGTTCATTTAGCTTTTCTATATCATCAAGATCTTTAAATCTTCCTGAGGCGCGTTTGGCTTGCAATAAAGTTTCTTTGTGAACAAACCTTACTATTAAATCATTTTCTATGTATTCTTTACTTAATTTAAAAGCCTCACTAAAATTACAACCTTTTACATTTTTCATTATATCAATACTGACTGGAGACCTGCCATAGGTAAAAACATCTAAAGCATCATTGTGTAAAAAATTCTCTTCCGTCATATCCAATATTGGGAGGCCAAATTCATGGCAGGCATTGCTTAAATTCTTATAATTTATAGGAGTTGGGTTGATCCATAGATCCAAATCACCTGTTGATCGCCGATAGCCATGAATGATGACAGCATACCCTCCCACTAATAAATAATCTACTTTATTTTTGTTTAAGGCTGCAATAAATTCTCTAAAGTCATCATTAAAAATATTGGACATTAGCTACTATGTTTTCTTACAGAAAAAAAATATTTGTCCATTTTAGGGGGATGAGCAGGATCTATTCCAAAAGCCAAACAGGTAATCCACCAGGATTCTCTCAAGCGATCTCCAATTGAAACCTCTTTAGAGAAAATTTTATCTTTTTCGGCTCCTGCATGAGTTTGGGCCCTCATGAAATTTTTATCCATTTTATACATAAATCAAATTTAATGCATTTCTGAACATATTTTACTTATGTATTTCACTGGTAAAATGAAACTCAATATCAGGATTATTCTGTCTTTCTGTATTTAAAAACCACTCGCTTTGGGCTAAATAAACCAAATGGCCATCTTTGTCCTCCGCAATATTAGCCTGTTTAAAGCGGGTGAAGTCTTCTAGTTTTTTTGGATCCTTGCTAGTTAACCAACAGGCTTTATAAAAAGGTAAACTGTTCATTTGTACAGATGCACTATATTCTTGTAACAAGCGGTATTGAATTACTTCGAACTGCAATTCACCCACACAACCAATAATCTTTTTATTGCCCCCAAATTGCGTAAACAACTGTGCTACGCCTTCATCCGTTAATTGTAGCAATCCTTTTTCTAACTGCTTGGTTTTCATAGGATCTTTATTCTGCACCTCCTTAAATATTTCAGGTGAAAAAGAAGGAATTCCAGTAAAATAAAATTTTTCCCCTTCCGTTAGGGTATCTCCAATTTTGAAATTACCGGTATCGAACAAACCAACCACATCACCTGGATAAGCATCGTCAATCACTTCTTTTTGACGGGCCAAAAAACTATATGGGTTACTGAAACGAAAATCCCTTTCAAGGCGCACATGCTTATAATATTTGTTGCGTTCAAATCGTCCACTGCAAACTCTTAAGAAAGCAATTCTATCTCTATGCTTAGGATCTAAATTGGCGTGAATCTTAAAAATAAACCCGCTGAACTTGTCTTCTTCAGGTAAAATATCTCTTTCCGTAGTATGCCTCGGCCTTGGCGTAGGAGCGATGCGAATAAAAGTATCCAACATTTCCTTCACTCCAAAATTATTTACTGCACTACCAAAAAAAACGGGAGCAGTTTTGCCACTCAGATAATCGGCCATATCGAGTTCTCCATACACACCATCTATCAATTCTACATCTTCCCTCAAAGTAGCAGCGTCTTTTTCACCAATTTTTGTATCTAATATTGGATTGCTCAAATCTGTTATCTCCAGCACATCTTCATCATTGGCCTTGGTACCGGCTGTAAACAATACCAAACTCTTTTTATGAAGGTCGTATACACCTTTAAAGTCCTTTCCACTATTGATTGGCACCGTCATGGGGTGCAACTGTAACTTTAATTCATTTTCAATCTCTTCCAGCAAATCAAAACGATTTTTACCATCCCGATCCATTTTATTGATAAATACAATCACCGGAGTTTTACGCATGGCAATTACTTCCATCAATCGCCTGGTCTGGTCTTCCACACCATTCACACTGTCTATCACCAATACAACACTATCTACCGCCGTGAGCGTGCGATAGGTATCTTCAGCGAAATCCTTATGGCCTGGGGTGTCAAGAAGGTTAATCAAATGCCCATCATATTCAAAGGTCATCACACTGGTAGCCACACTGATACCTCTCTGCCGCTCAATTTCCATGAAATCGGACGTGGCATGTTTTTTTATTTTATTGCTTTTTACAGCCCCCGCAGTTTGAATAGCCCCACCAAATAATAGAAACTTTTCAGTTAAGGTAGTTTTACCGGCATCTGGATGAGAAATAATGGCGAAAGTTTTTCGCTTGTTGATTTCGTTGATGTACTTCATCTTTTACTCGTAGTTGATTACTTTTGCCTAATTCATAGTTACTGCTTTATTCAATATATAGCGAATTGGACAACTATGAAACAAAATGGGCGCAAAGGTAAGCTTTGATAAACAGTAATACAAAATGGCGATTTTTGACTATATATTAACCATCATTCCTATTTTTAAAATAAGATAGCGCATATGCCTACTGACAGAAAATCATCCATTATACCCGCCAGTAAATGGTTTGATTCGGACGAACGATTTGATGGTTTATATCCCGCTTCAAATTCATCGTTAATGAAAAGACATTGGACACCCTTGCAGGTAGCTTCAAAAGCTGCCCAATTTCTAGCTGCAGAAAAGAATGTCAGTATATTGGATATAGGAAGTGGGGTCGGTAAGTTTTGCATTGCAGCAGCATATTTTATGCCCGAAGCATTTTATACTGGAATAGAGCAAAGGGAAAATCTAGTGGAACAGGCAAATGAAGCAAAAAAAACTTTGGGATCTAAGAATGTAGATTTTATTCATGGCAACTTTACAAAACTCAATTTCAAAAAATTTGACCATTTCTATTTTTTTAATTCCTTTTATGAAAATTTTTCCTTCACAGAAAATATGGATACTGAAATAGAATACTCCAAGGAATTATACGAACAATACAACTACTCCCTACGGATGAAACTAGAGCAAAAACCTTCCGGAACAAGGCTGGCAACTTTTCATAGCACAGAAGAAGAAATCCCGGAGGACTTTCTGGTAGTAGGTACTGAAATGGACAATACCCTTAAATTTTGGATTAAGTTGTAAGTTA
>JBIIVV010000055.1:0-16298 GCA_044339235.1 Ferruginibacter sp. | reverse complement strand
GCCAAGTTTACATAGAGGGGCGTTTAAAAACCAGAAGCTGGGAAGATAAAGAAGGGAATAAAAAATTTGCAACAGAAATTGTAGGCGACAATTTGATCATGCTTGATAAAAGAAGTGACGGAACTGTAGTTTCCTTACCAGCAGAAGGAATGGAGGATTTGGGGGATGATATTCCCACAGATGAGGATGGAGCTGAAAAGTTGCCTTTTTAATAAAAGTACTACGCAGAGTTTATAAAAGCCATGAAGCATTGGATTAGCAACATATTATTAATTAAAACAAACAGTTTTGGATTACCATTCGGTTATGAATAGTGCTGCTTTTTTGCAGTTCTCATTACTTGCAATAACTCCTGCCGCTTCAGCAGTACTTATTTTTTTGGCGGTAGTATTGTTTATCATTTCTTTTCTAGTAGCCGGCTCTGAAGTGGCATTTTTTTCGCTTACTTATAAGGATATCAATATGCTTAAGACTAAGCAGCAGCCTTCCTTTAGGCGTATCGTTACTTTACTCGAACAGCCTAAAACTTTATTAGGAGCGTTGCTAATTACTAATAGCTTGGTAAATATTGGCATTATTTTAATATCCAATGTGCTCATGGATGGATTGTTGGATACGTTTCAGTTGGGCTTTTGGATTAATTTTTTGATCAAGGTTTTTTCTGTCACTTTTTTAATTGTCCTTTTTGGTGAGGTGTTGCCAAAAGTTTGGGCCACCCATCATAAAATTTGGTTTGCCTCCACCGCCTCGCTAACGATTGAAATTTTCAACAGTCTTTTTTATCGGTTGAGTAAAAAATTGGTGCTCTTTAGTGATGGTATAGAGGGGAAATTTTCTCCGCGCAATTCTTCTATGTTGGATCATAGTCAGCTGGACTATGCCATCGATTTATTGCCAGAGAATGAAGCTACCCTGGAAGAAAAACAGATTTTAAAAGGGATTCGAAAATTTGGTAACACCACTGTTAAACAGGTTATGCGTACAAGGCTAGATGTTAGTGGAATCGATTATAGCAGTTCGTTTGAAGAGGTAGTAAAAAAAATAGAAGAACTCCATTATTCTCGATTGCCAGTTTACAATGGCAACTTGGATGAGATGAAGGGAATGCTGCATACCAAGGACTTACTACCGCACGTAAATGCAAGTAAGGTGGAAAACTATGATTGGCATAGTTTGATGCGCCCATCATTTTTTGTTCATGAGCAAAAGCAGATAGAAGATCTGCTGCAAGAGTTTAGGAGTCGTCGGATACATTTTGCCGTTGTAGTGGACGAGTTTGGGGGTACCTCTGGAATTGTAACGCTCGAAGATATTATGGAGGAAATTATTGGGGATATCCAGGATGAATTTGATGACGAGGAAAGTGCGTATAAAAAAATCGACGACTTTACCTATATTTTTGAAGGTAAAACCATGATTAGTGACGTGTGTAAGGCAATGTTTTTGCCGGGAGATATTTTCGAAAAAGTGAGAGGAGACAGTGATTCGTTGGCTGGATTGGTATTGGAAATAGCAGGTGAGTTTCCCCAGGTGGAAGAGGCAGTGGTGAGCGGGGATTTTACTTTTATCACACTAGCCATTAATAAAAATAGGATTGACAGCGTGAAGGTGGTCATTCGGAAAAACCCAAGAGACCTATTAGATATGGATTAAATAATGGGTTCAGTTATTGTATGAGGTCATTCAATTTCAACCGGCAGTAACTTGCCTTTGGTAATTCAGGCAAAATTGGACTCGAATCCTTCCTTTACTTATAAAAGCCAGTAGCTTACTATGCATAAAGAATATTTCGTATTTGCGAGGTTGTTTAAAACAATGCTGATAACGCTAGCTGCCTGTCTTTGGTTGGCTTCCTGTAATTCGCCCTACGTGTCAAAAAAAAGAGGTTATTTTAATATTGAGTTGCCCAAACATGCATATAAAAGTTTTGATCTTGAGCATTTCCCCTTTAGTTTTGAATACCCTGTATATGCACAAATAGTTAGGGATAGCACTTACTTCGACGCTACACCTGAGAATCCTTATTGGATTAATATTGATTTTCCTCAGTTCCATAGTAAAATATTTTTAAGCTATAAAGAGATTGGCGGCAAGGCTATGTATAAAATAAAACGAGCCGATGGGAGCTATCGGGATTCTGCTGCAATCAATATTTACGACAAATTGGTCAATGATGCTTATACAATGACTAATAAAAATAATGTAGTGTCTAATTCAATTAGTGATAGTTTATTTCATATCGATAATGGAGTTGGAGGAGTTTTTTTTAAAGTGGGGGGCAACGCAGCCACTGCTAAACAATTTTTTTTAACCGACACGACCCGGCATTTCCTTCGGGGCGCATTGTATTTTGAGGTGGCCCCTAATGTAGATTCATTAAAGCCGATCCATGATTTTATCCAGTTGGATATCGACCATATGATCCAAACATTTAGATGGAAAAATCAGTAAACCATTGCTGAGCAATCCTATGGTGTTTTTTTATTGCTAGAAAGGGTTAAAGCAGTGAATTGAATAGCCGTTGAATTTTTTAAATACCTTTTAGGGGTTTGTCAGTACTTTTGCAATTGAAATGATAGTAATAGATAATAAACTGGTTAGCGACGAAATTATTGAAGAACAATTTGTTTGTGATCTCAATAAATGTAAAGGCGGTTGTTGCGTAGACGGAGATGCGGGTGCCCCTCTAAGTAAAGAAGAGCTGGTGCATCTTAATGAAGTCTATGACGCTGTATTGCCTTACCTCGATGAGGAAAATAAAAAGGAATTGCAAAAGCAGGGTCGCTACGTATTTGATGAAGAATTTGGTTGGGTTACACCTACCATCGATAGTAAAGTCTGTGTGTATGGTATAACAGATCCTAATGGAATTGTTAAATGTGGAATTGAGCAAGCATACAATGATGGAAAAGTTAGTTGGAAGAAACCGATTAGCTGTCATTTATTTCCAATCCGGGTTCAACTGAGTAAGAATAAAGCAACAGAATATGTAAATTATGAGCCGCGGGAAGATCTTTGTAGTACTGGCTGTAAATTGGGTAAAAAATTAAAAGTGCCAGTATATGTTTTTCTAAAAGAGGCGCTGGTGCGAAAATACGGGGTTGAATTTTACGAAACACTCGATGCAACCGCAAAGCATGTAAAGCCTGCTTCATAATGAATGAGGCCAATTCGGTGACAATTTTTTAAATGATTCTGATATAACAACGAATTCAAGATGAAAAAAAATATAGTTTTAATAAGTCATACGGCTGTTATTCTTTTATTGATCTCTTTTACTTCCTGCTCGGTCAATCGGGCAAAGATTGACAATAGCCTGGGAAAATATTTCGAAGAAAATAAAGTGGAAGGCTGCTTTACGCTGCTAAATAATTCCGACGGAAAAGTGACTGTATATAATATGGCGCTAGATACTGTGCGTTTTTCACCTGCTTCCACTTTTAAGATAGTGAATGCACTGATTGCCTTGGAAATTGGAAAAATTACGGACGAGAAGATGGTGATTAAGTGGGACGGCGTAAAACGCGAAGAGGAGTCGTGGAATAGGGACCTGTCAATGGAGGAAGCTTTCAAAGTAAGCTCAGTTCCCTATTTCCAAGAAGTAGCAAGGAGAATAGGAAAAGATACGATGCAACACTGGATTGACAGTCTGCATTATGGAAATATGAATACGGGTGAACATGTGGATAGTTTTTGGATCGACAATAGCTTGCAGATTTCACCAGATGAACAACTTGGTTTGGTGAAACGCTTATATTTTGACCAGTTGCCCTTTCAAAAAAGGACGCAGCAAATTGTTCGGGATGCAATGAAGCAGGAGGAAAATACAGTATACGCTCTTTCTTACAAAACTGGTTGGAGCCAGGATAAGCAATTAAACTCCATTGGTTGGATTGTTGGTTGGATTGAAGAAAATAAGCATCCTTACTTTTTTGTAACCTTAGTAAAATCCCATGAACCGAATGTTGACATGAAAAAAATTCGCTTACAAATCACTAAGGGGATACTAAAACAGTTGGGTTTTTTTGAAGGAAGAAAGTAAATCTAGCAAAACTAATTGAGTAAGGATTATTAATCATTCAAACACTGAGCATTTAAAATTTTTACTATAGGGCAATTAAAAAATATTCATTGATTCAGTTCCAACATATTGAATACTTGATCGGACTTGCAGTATTGCCAGTAATGATAGCGTTGTATATTTTTGTAATTAGATGGAAGAAAAAAACGATCACTAAAATCGGAGACCCTAATTTAGTATCTCAGCTCATTCTAGGGTATAGTCAAAAAAAATTTCGTCTCAAATTTATATTGTTTTCGGTTGCATTTGCAATTGGTATCATTGCCTTGGCTAGTCCACGGTTGCCCTTGGGTAACAATATGGTTAGCCGAAGTGGGATAGACGTAATGATTGCGCTGGATGTGAGTAAGAGCATGCTGGCACAGGATATTAAGCCAGATCGATTGGAGCGGGCCAAGCAGGTTTTGTCTAAACTAATTGATCAATTGGGGGATGACCGAATAGGAATTGTTGTATTTGCCGGAAGGGCCTATTTGCAAATGCCGCTTACCACAGATCATGCAGCTGCTAAAATGTATTTATCCTCTGCTACACCCGCCGTAGTTCCTACTCAAGGAACGGTAATTGGAGATGCTTTGAAAATGTGTTTTGCTTCCTTTAATTCAAAAGAAAAAAAATTCAAATCAATTATACTTATCAGTGATGGAGAAGATCATGATGAAAATGCGCTTACACTTGCTAAGGCCATCGCGAATGAAGGGGTAATGATTAACACAATTGGTATCGGCTCCCCTGAAGGTGCAACCATTCTGGATGCAGAAACCAATGGGCCAAAAAAGGATGCAGCAGGTAACCCAGTCGTTACAAAATTAAATGAAACTGAATTGCAAGGTATTGCCGCCAATGGCAAAGGAATCTATCAATTATTTACTAGTACAGACGAGGTGGTTGCCAAGTTGCAATCACAATTAAAGGGGATGGAACAAAAGCCAATCACTGAAAAATCATTGGTAAATTACCAATATTTTTTTCAATGGGTATTGGCCCTCGTGTTATTGCTACTCGTTGTCGATTTTTTTATTTCTGAAATTAATTCAACAAAAAAAAGGAAGTTGACCGATATGTTTAAGCAAAGCAATTTCCCTTTCATTATGCTGTTTTTATTTTTGATGCCCTTTGAAGGATTTGCTCAAAATTCAGACGGGCTTATTAAAAAAGGAAATGAGGCCTATAATAAAAAAGAGTATAAACTGGCACAGGAAAATTACAAAAAAGCACTCAATAAAAACCCGGTTAATCCAAAAGCCCAATTTAATTTAGGCAATGCATTGTATAGAAATGAAAAGCCTGCAGATGCAGTTGGTGCATATGATATAGCAATCCAAAATAGCAAATTGCCGGCTGAAAAAGCAGGTGCGTTTTATAATAAGGGGGTGGCGCTGCAGCAGTCAAAAAAAATTCCAGAATGTATCGCTGCGTATAAGGATGCTTTGCGCCTGAATGCTGCCGATGAAGATGCAAGGATCAATCTTCAAAAGGCATTGCAACAGCAGCAGCAAGAAAAGAATAAGGACAATAAAGATCAAAAAAAGCAAAAGGAAAATCCAGACAAAAAGGATCCGAAGGAGTCGGATAAAAAAAAGGATCAAAATGAGGAGCCTCAAAAGCAGCCATCAAAGATGACTCAAAAAGAAGCAGAAGAAAAATTAAAAGCCTTGTTGGAGCAGGAGAAAAAATTACAGGACAGGCTGAGAAAGGTAAGTGCGGCATCACCTGAGAAGCCAGAAAAAGACTGGTGATTTTTCAAAGGTTTAAAATATTGATATTTCATTAAATAAACCATTCAATCATTTTCTTTGTTATTTCGCTGGGTAGCAAAAACGTAGTCGATAGCCCTAAACAATAGTCGAAATAAAATCACCTGATACCTGTTTACTACTTGGAGTGTTAAAATAAATGGGTATATGGTCAACAACCCCCTCCTATTTGTTGTTATTTTGAAGTAATTTTAAATTTATGCAATTGTATTGTGAATCAATGACGGAATACAAACGTCTTAAGACTAGGGAAGTAAAAATTGGGAATCTCTTATTGGGAAATAACCATCCTGTGCGGATACAAACCATGACGACCACCGATACGATGGACACCATGGCTACCGTAGAACAAACCATTCGCTGCATTGAGGCAGGTGCCGAGTTAGTTCGAATTACGGCTCCTTCTAAAACGGAAGCAGAAAACCTAGCGAATATAAAAAATGAATTACATAGGCGGGGTTATCATGTGCCTTTAATTGCAGATATTCACTTTACTCCCAATGCGGCTGAAATTGCAGCCGCTATTGTTGAGAAAGTAAGAGTAAATCCAGGCAATTATGTGGACAAGAAGAAGTTTGAACAAATCGATTATACGGATGCTGAATATGCTGAAGAGATTGAACGAATTAAGGATCGATTCACCCCATTGGTGAAAATTTGTCGGCAACATGGCACTGCGATGCGGATAGGCACCAACCACGGGTCGCTCAGCGATCGCATTATGAGTCGATATGGAGATACGGCGATGGGTATGGTAGAGAGTGCAATGGAGTTTTTGCGCATAGCCAGGGGAGAGGATTTTCATAATATCATATTGAGTATGAAAAGCAGTAACCCGTTGGTAATGGTGCAGGCGTACCGGCTTTTGGTGAGCCATATGATGGATGAATTTGGCGAATGCTATCCATTGCACCTAGGTGTTACCGAAGCAGGCGATGGTGAAGATGGAAGAATCAAATCGGCGATTGGAATTGGCACTTTACTAGAGGATGGAATAGGAGATACGATAAGGGTAAGTCTGACCGAAGACCCTGAGTTGGAAATACCTGTATGTAGGGATATTGTAAAGCGCTATGCTAGTAATCGACTACCCGACAGCGTTAGTAAACAAATCCCTACAATTGAAAAGCTTCCGTATGCTCCCTTTGAGTATAAAAGAAGGGAAACCTTTGCTGTAAATAATATGGGAGCCAAGCAAGTTCCTGTGGTGATTGCAGATCTAACTAAGATTGAAAAAATAACAGCAGCCCATTTGCAATCGGTAGGGTATACCTATGATGAGATTTCAGATAAGTGGGCTATCAGTGATATGGCAGCTGATTATATTATTACAGGTAACCAGCTGCTAGATTTTGCATTGCCTGGCACTGTCAAGGTGATTGTGTATCCCGCTACTTGGCAATTGGCAATTGACAAGGGCACTTATTTTCCCTTGTTTGAAGATAGCGGTTATGCTGCATCGGATTCAAAATCCGAAGAGCTTAATTTTGTAATGGTTGATTGCTTTAGTGACCAATCACCGATCAATGACTTTACTTATTTGGAGGAGCTGGCAAATGATCCCAAAGTTGTTTTTTGTCTTAGTTCAAAAAATACGCTTGCCATGCAGTCTGTGCGGCGAATGATGATTGAGTTCATGAACCGAGGCATTCATAATCCAGTTGTTTTTATTACCGATAGTAACTGGTCTACAGCCGATGAACACCTCATTCATTATGCCACCGAAACAGGCGCATTGTTTTTGGAAGGAATGGGCGACGGTATCTGTTTGGCAATGTCATCGGAAGCATACAGTGCTGCAGCCAATATCGCGGTTAGTGGCAGAAATTATATCGCCAATGCTTCTGTTGAGCAATTCATCAATAATACTAGTTTTTCGATTTTGCAGGCTACCCGAACCAGGATATCGAAAACAGAATATATTAGTTGTCCGAGCTGTGGCAGAACATTATTTGATCTGCAGGAAACCACAGCAAAAATCAGGAGTGTTACCAATCATTTGAAAGGGGTTAAAATCGCGATCATGGGCTGTATAGTAAATGGTCCCGGCGAAATGGCCGATGCAGATTTTGGCTATGTGGGAAGTGGTGTTGGAAAAATTACTTTATACAGAGGTAAAGAAGTAGTTAAAAGAAATGTAGAAAGCGCGATAGCGGTAGATGAGCTGATCAATTTATTGAAGGAAAGTGATGCTTGGATTGAAGCACCGATTAATGTAAAATAAGGCCTCCTGAATTGCCTTTTGAAGGTAACGGGAGTTTTAGTCAATTGAAATATATGCAAACAGATTTTCTAGTTATCGGCAGTGGAATAGCAGGCTTAACCTATGCATTAAAAGTTGCCAATGCTTGTCCGGATAAGACGATTACGATTGTCACCAAAACTCAAAGTGACGAAACCAATACAAAATATGCCCAAGGGGGCATTGCGGGTGTAATGGACTTTGATAAGGACAGTTTCAATAAACATATTGACGATACTTTAATTGCTGGGGATGGTTTGTGTAATCGATCGGTGGTTGAAATTGTGGTGAAGGAGGGTGTGGAAAGAATACAGGAAATAATAGATTGGGGTGCTCAGTTCGACAAGGATAAGGACGGTGAGTTTGCCTTGGGACGAGAGGGAGGGCACAGCGAATTTCGAATATTGCATCACAAAGATGTAACGGGGAAGGAAATGGAAAGGGCTTTACTGGAAGCCATTAGCCGGCAAGCCAATATCCAACTGCTCAGCCATTGTTTTGTGTTGGATATTATTACCCAACATCATGTTGGATTTTTAATCACTAAGTCTACCCCCGATATTGAATGTTATGGTGTATATGTATTGAATTTAAACACCCAAAAAATAGAAAAAATTGTATCCGTCATCACTTTATTGGCTACCGGTGGCAATGGCCAGGTCTACCGCACTACTACTAATCCTGCTATTGCTACCGGTGATGGTATTGCAATGGTGTACCGGGCAAAAGGCAGAATTGAAAATATGGAATTTATTCAGTTTCATCCTACTGCCTTGTATGAGCCGGGAGTGAGGGGGCATAGCTTTTTGATTACCGAAGCGGTTAGGGGAGATGGAGGTATTTTACGAAATCACAATGGCGAGGCATTTATGGAACGCTATGATGAGCGAAAAGACCTTGCACCAAGAGATATTGTGGCAAGGGCCATCGATAATGAAATGAAAATTAATGGAACCGAGCATGTGTACCTCGATTGCAGACATTTTAGCAAGGAAAAATTCATCGAACATTTTCCCAATATTTATGAGAAATGTATACATATTGGGATTGATATCGAGAAGGACATGATCCCTGTGGCGCCTGCTGCACATTATAGCTGCGGTGGAATAAAAACAGATGAATGGGCAAGAACTTCCATTAAAAATTTGTATGCAGCTGGAGAATGCGCTTCAACAGGTTTGCATGGCGCCAACCGACTGGCAAGCAATTCTTTGTTGGAGGCAATGGTCTTTGCACATAGGGCCTATAAGCATAGCGTACTTGTTATGAATGAAGTCCATCAATCATCCTCTTATGGCGGAAGTATTTACACCAAAAACGGCTTGGAAGCAATACCTAACTGGAAATCGGAAGGCACCAATGTGCCTAAGGAAATGATTCTAATTACACAAAGCCTGAAGGAATTAAAATTGCTGATGAGTGATTATGTAGGGATCGTAAGAAATAATGAGCGTTTATATCGTGCAATGAAACGAATCGATTTACTATATGAAGAAACTGAAGCATTGTATGAAAAAACTTCCGTTTCTCCTCAGTTGTGCGAACTTCGAAATATGATCACCGTAGCCTATTTAATTGTGAAGTGTGCAGATTTTCGACATGAAAGCAGGGGCTTACATTTTAATACGGATTATCCATACAAAAGTGAAATGGTGCAAAATATCGTATTGTAAAGGGCTTCGTTTTGTTCAGCCCATTTTAATTCAGCACACTCGCATCTTTTACAATTTTTATTGTCCCTTCTTCTTTTATTTTTGCCCAGCCTCCCACCACGTTGCGTAGATTGTGCATGCCATGGCTCTTCAATACCGAGCAGGCGATTACACTTCTGTAGCCACCCCCACAATGAACATATAAATTTTGATTTTCTTCAAAGTTGGCAATCTGTGCCAAGTCAGCCATTTCATGTAATGGCAGGTTGATGGCATTTTTTACATGGCCTTCAGTAAATTCAGCAGACTCCCTTACATCAATCACTTGCAAATTTGGATCATGCGGAATATCCATTGCCAGCTCATCCGATTCAACGTCAATGATTAGGTCAATTTTTTCTCCTGCTTTTTTCCAAGCTTCGAATCCTCCTTTTAAATAACCTTCCATTTTACTAAATCCAACTCTTGCCAGCCGAATCACTGTCTCCTCCTCCTTTCCTAGTTCGGTTATCAACAAAATCGGCAGGGTAAAAGATAGAATATTTCCTGCCCATTCTGCAAATCGGCCTTCCAGACCAATGAACAAACTGCACGGTATAAAGCCCTGGGTAAATATATCGGCAGGCCGAGTATCTAAAATAATATAGTCGGATTTCAATTTGTTTTTAAATGCCGCAACGCTTAATGGAGCAAGGGCTTTTGATTTGATTAGATCTAGGCTTTCATATCCATCTTT
The DNA here is from genome assembly GCA_044339235.1 of Ferruginibacter sp. Taxonomy (GTDB): domain Bacteria; phylum Bacteroidota; class Bacteroidia; order Chitinophagales; family Chitinophagaceae; genus Ferruginibacter. Next base: position 5,830 of record JBIIVV010000055.1, on the reverse strand, counting down.
ATTAATTTGGGCATTGATGGAAAAATAAACGGGCGGTGAGGCTAAACCATCAGTGAGCACTTTAATGAAAGCTTCTTTTGATTGGGCTTGCAAAGCATAGTTGTTCTTTTTTTCCTCACCAATGGTACTAAAGGTATTGGGCCCCATATTTTTCCCGCAACTGCTTCCTGCACCATGGGCAGGGTAAACAAGAATTTCATCTGATAAGGGAAGTATTTTATTTTGCAGGGTGTCGTACATAATACCTGCCAGTTCTTCTTTACTCAAATTGCCGCTGCTTAAATCAGGTCGGCCTACATCCCCTACAAACAAGGTGTCGCCTGTAAAAATTGCATGAGGGGCATTGTTTTCATCTTTCAATAAATAACAGCTACTTTCAATGGTATGTCCAGGTGTATGGAGCAGTTGGAGGGTAATGTTACCCAACTTAAAATCTTCCCCATCCTTGGCAATATGAACAGGGAAATTGGTGGTAGTATCGGGCCCAAAAATAATGGGCGCGCCAGTTTTTTTACTCAAATCAAGGTGTCCGCTTACAAAATCAGCATGAAAATGGGTTTCAAAAATATATTTGATGACCGTATTTCTTTCTTTGGCAAGTTGGATATAGGCATCTACATCCCTCAATGGGTCAACTATTGCTGCTTCACCCTCGCTTTCTATGTAATAAGCTGCCTCACTTAGGCAACCTGTATATAATTGTTGTATGTACATGTATTATTGATTTGAAGCAGCAAAGGTAAAAAAAAAGCGGATGTTATTATAACATCCGCTTTAAACCAAGATTTTTTAAAACTTAGGCGACCAACTCGTTTACTAACTCACTTATTTCATCAATTCTTTTATGATTGATTATGTAGAAAATAAACTTACCATCACGTTGCGTGTTTACAATACCCGCCTTTCTTAAAATAGCCAAGTGTTGCGAAGCAACGGATTGTTCTAATTTTAGTCGAACATATATTTCCGTTACTGTAATTTTCTTTTCGTCTTCAATCAGTTTTATCAATTGTTGACGCAACTTGTGGTTGAGTGCCCTTAATATTAGGGCTGCTTTCTTCACATTGTAGTAATCAATTTTGATGGTCCCCGTCTTAGAAGCTGGCTGCAAAATGGCATCTTGCTTCTTTGGAGCTGTTTCGTTTGTCATAGATATTTAGTTTAATTGTGACCGCAAAGATACAAACTATTTTATATACATAAAAAATATATTTATTCGATTTGAACGTAAAAAATCGAAATAAGGCCTATTAAGCTGGTTTGGCACCCTCAAAAAATTCCTTTAAGTAGCTAGGTTCACTGTAGGCAAGGTCAGTAAAATCTTTGTTTTCGTATTTTTTAAAAGATAATTTATTCATTGCCAAGGGGTTACTTTCATTCGAGGGAAAAAGGGCATTTGCATTTTTGCAAATAAGTTCCCATTTCGCAGCTCCATTTCCCACAAAAAAAATTTTATTCCCCAATAAATATTTGCCAAATGAATCCTGGTCAATGACCAAAGCAGTTGGTTCAAGTACGGGTTCAAGTTCTGGGCTGTACAAAGCAGTGAATACCTCCATTCGCCTTGCGTCAATCATTGGGCAAAATAATACTTCCGTACTGACTGTTTGAAGGGGTGCTTCCAAAATCGCAGCATAGGCGATTATTTCCAAACTGCTAATGGTAATCAAGGGTTTTTGTAAGGCAAAACATAATCCCTTTGCACTGGCCATCCCAACTCGTAATCCAGTATAAGAGCCTGGTCCTGCAGAAAGGGCAATCGCATCCAGTTCCTGTATTGGAATAAAATTGTTTTTCAGCAGTTTTTGAATAGCAGGCTGTAAAAAACTGCCATGGTCTTTTTGGTCTGCATTGGTCAACGAATCCAAAATTACCCCTGCTTTCGAAAGGCTAATATGGGCAATATCGGTTGCAGTATCTATATTTAAAATGACACTCATAGGCTTGCTAGTTTTTTGAATATTCGGACATCTTCATATATTTTGTAGTGCCAACAAGTATTCAATGGGTTGTTATTATTACTAGGCATCGCACTGCAATTTCAGCAAAAGTACTCATTGGCACACATTTTAACCAAGGATGTTATTTTTGGACCTTAGTGGACAGCGCGGTTTTTTACAAAAATAGGTAGTTGATAAAAGATATCTTTGCTTTTCATCAAAGAAAACTGTGACCATGAGCAAACAGATCATTCATACGATTCATGCGCCTGAACCAATTGGCCCTTACAATCAGGCGGTGAAATCAGATAATTTATTATTTGTATCCGGACAAGTTGCTTTAAAACCCGGCACCAATGAACTTGCCAATACTGATATTATTGAAGAAACGCATCAGGTGATGCAAAACTTGAAATCAATTCTAGCAGCTGCTAATATGGATTTTGGAAATGTAGTTAAAACAACCATTTTTTTGAGCGACATGGATTTATTTGGCGAAGTAAATACCATTTATGCTAAATATTTTGAAGGTGATTTTCCTGCCCGCGAAACAGTAGCTGTAAAAGGCTTGCCTAAAAATGCCAATGTAGAAATAAGTGTTATTGCTGCAGGTTAAAAATGAAGCCATTTGATTTTGGAAAGCGCATTTCAAATATTTACTTTAGCTTTTCTGATAAACTGTTAAGCAACTGAATCTTTCAACATGAGTGATCAAAAACCAGTAGTAATAATAACTGCTAAAGTGCATGATTCATTGATCAGCAGTTTGCAGGAAAAAGGGTTTGAGGTGTTGTATCAACCTCAGATTACTTATCCAGAGTTATTGAATTGTATAGATACTGCTCATGGGTTGATTGTAACCACCCGCTTAAAGATTGACCAACCCGTTATTGACCAGGCTATCCGTTTGAAATGGATTGGACGTTTGGGTAGTGGAATGGAGTTAATTGATGTGGCCTATGCCCAGTCAAAAGGCATCCAGTGTGAAAGCAGCCCCGAAGGAAACCGCAATGCAGTGGGGGAGCATACCCTTGGAATGACGCTTAATTTATTGAATCATATCAGTTCAAGTTTTGCTGAAATCAAACAGGGTAAATGGATTAGGGATGCCAATCGTGGAACAGAATTGACCGGAAAAACGATCGGCATAATTGGTTTTGGGAATGCAGGTAGCGCTTTTGCTAAATTACTGGCGAGCTTTGATGTTACGGTGTTAGCCTTTGATAAGTACAAATTCGGCTTTGCAAATAGTTATATTAAAGAAGCAAATTTTGAACAGGTATGTCGATATGCTGACATCATTAGTTTTCATGTGCCGTTAACTGTCGAAACGAAGTACATGGCCAACGAAGTTTTTTTTAATTCTTTGGTGAGAAAGCCAATTTTTCTGAATATTTGCAGGGGAGCGGTTACGGATATGGCAGCATTGATTAATGCCCTGCAGCAGGGGACTATTTCTGGCGCTGGATTAGATGTATTGGAAAATGAAAATCTGGATAATTTGACCAGCTTAGAGCAGCAGCAACTGGATTTTTTAATTGCACAGTCCAATGTGCTGATTACTCCACATATTGCAGGGTATAGCCATGAGGCATTCTATAAAATGGGTCAGGTAATTCTGCAAAAGTTGGATATTTAAATTTTTGATTATATTTGTGGTCAATACAACGCCTTAGGCAAATTCCTGAGGCGTTGTATTTTTTTTCTCTTTATTATAAAAAGAAGTGTTATGAGTGGGACGAATTATGTAAAAAAAGAAACATTTGAGCTGATGAGAGTGGAATTGCATCAGATGAAAAGTGTGGAACGTCCGGCTGCAAGCAGGGCGATTGCGGAGGCAAGGGAAAAAGGGGATTTAAAAGAAAATGCCGAATATGATGCTGCTAAGGAAGCCCAGGGAATGCTGGAAGCTAAGATAAAATACTTGGAAGGCATCATTGCAACAGCTAGGATTTTAGATGAAACCAATATCGATACCTCTAAAGTGTCTATATTGACTAAGGTAACGGTAACGAATATTGGCACTAAAAAGAAGTCAACTTACCAGATCGTTTCTGAAAAAGAGGCAGACCTCAAACTGGGAAAAATATCTGTTACCTCTCCTATTGGCAAAGGGCTGCTGGGTAAGGTGATTGGTGATATTACCGAAGTAATAGTGCCAGCAGGGATGTTGAAGTTTAAAGTTGAAAACATTACCTTATAGTATCAGCCCAACTTATTAAGTACCATTCAGCAATGAATGGTTTTTTTATGCCCTTTTTGATTGAAAAATTGCTTTTGAATAAAGGAAGGGTTCATTTAAAAAGTAACACTTTAGGGTATAGGTGGGGTGATTGGAACTACCTAGTTTTGTGAATTATCTTAGGATATTGGATTTTAAACGGGGTTGGATTTTTATCCAGGCCCCTCCTTTTTTTAAATCTGTTCCTTCATATTTGAAAGGTATTCTAACAGTAGGTAGATACCTGGCGATCGGTGTTAAGCACCCATTGCTTATTGATGCTGTTCAACAAATTTTTTTATCAAGGCGGCTTTGGAAAAACCTATCACCTTAGTAATTTCCTCAATGCTGGCGGCTTTTATTTTTTTTACAGATTTAAATTCCTTTAAAAGTAATTCTATGGTGGCCTTACCCACTCCTTCTATCTGTTCTAATTCATTGGTAAGCGATCCTTTACTGCGTTGGTTGCGATGGAAGGTAATCCCAAAGCGGTGAACCTCATCCCTTATTCTTCGGATTAATTTCAGGCTTTCACTATCCCAGGGTAATTTGATAGACTGTTGATCACCATAAAAAAACAGCTCTTCTTCATTTTTTGCTAATCCAACCAAGGTGGTTTTACCTTCTAGGTTCAGTTGTTGGATGCTTTCCATGGCAGCACTTAACTGCCCCTTTCCGCCATCAATAATTACCAACTGTGGAAAGGGTTGTTGTTCTGCTGCCAGCTTTTTATATCGCCGGTAAACCACTTCCGACATAGTGGCAAAATCATTGATTCCTGTTACTGTTTTAACATTAAAGCGGCGGTAATCATTTTTACTGGGCTGTCCGTTTTTAAAACACACCATCGCGGATACGGGGTAACTACCCTGAAAATTGGAATTATCGAAGCATTCAATATGTGTAGGGATGGAGGAGAGTTGTAGATCTTTTTGTAATTGGTTTAATACATCCATGATCTGCTCAGAAGTTTTATCCTCCAATAGCAGCATCTTGTTCTTCCTCAGTTCTTCTTTAAAGTAGTTGACATTTTTTTCAGAAAGATCCAACAATTTTTTCTTGTCACCCGCTTGGGGTATGCTGATGGCAATGTCTTTTTCTGGATATTCAATGGAAAAGGGAATAATGATTTCTTTCGCCTCGCTATTAAATGTATCCCTTAACTGGGCAATAGCAAAGCTTAATACTTCAGCTGCAGGTTCATCCAATTTCTTTTTAAGTGTAATCGTCTTGGTGAGTACAATGCTTCCATTGTTAACGGCTAAATAGTTTACATAAGCGGTATCACCTTCTTCTAAAATGCTGAATACATCTACTGTGCCTGTCCGCTCATTTACAATGGTAGATTTTGCTTTGTAAATTTGAAGATGTTCCAATTTCTTTTTGACTACCGCTGCCTTTTCAAATTCAAGTTGCTGAACGTGATATTGCATGTCAGATTTAAAATGCTGGATCACCGGCGACAGGTTTCCCTTTAATAAATTTTTCAGGGAGTCAATCCCTTCATTATAATCTTCTAATGACTGCAATCCTTCGCAGGGGCCTTTGCAATTGCCAAGATGGTATTCCAAACAGACTTTAAATTTCTTTTTCTCAATATTAGCTGGAGTTAACGAAAGCTTACAATTGCGAAGCGGGATATTTTGTTTAATGAATTCAAGCAGTTCCC
>JBIIVV010000244.1:0-4865 GCA_044339235.1 Ferruginibacter sp. | reverse complement strand
TTAGTCTAACGCAAGGTGCAGTGGAAGAAGTTAAGCGCTTGATGAATGAAATTGATTTTGATAAAAGCAATTTGCTGCGTGTAGGGGTAAAAGGGGGTGGATGTAGCGGAATGACTTATGTGTTGGGTTTTGATATTCCTACTGAAAAGGATGACCATTTTGAAATAGCCTCCATTGCTTGTGTCATGGAGCGGTCGCATGGAATCTATTTAATGGGGATGGAAGTAGATTGGCAGGGCGGATTAAATTCGCGCGGATTTACCTTTAAGAACCCCAATGCGAGCACTACCTGCGGTTGCGGCACTTCCTTTGCTGTATAATCATTTAATAAGCTCTTGGGGCAACTTTTCGTTGTTCATACTACCAATAAAAAACCCGTTCAATTGAACGGGTTTTTTAGTATGATGTCTAATTTCTAGATTATGCTTTCTTTGCTACCGGTTTATCACTGCTAATCAATTCTGCTTCTCCCAATGCCTTATCTTTTGCAAAATCCACCAAGATAGGGGCTGCCACAAAAATAGAGGAGTAAGTACCAGTGATTACCCCAATTAACATAGCGAATGCAAAACCTCTTGTAACCTCTCCACCAAAGATGAATAAGATCAATAGGGTTAAGAATACAGTCAGTGAGGTCATTACAGTACGACTAAGGGTATCGTTGATGGCACGATTAATAATACTACCCTTATCGCTAGCTTTAGAGCCCTTGCTGTATTCGCGGATTCTATCAAATACGATAACGGTATCGTTCATACTAAAACCAATGACTGTTAAAATAGCTGCGATAAAATGCTGATCGATTTCCAACGGAAATGGCACCACGTTTTTAAAGAAAGAGAATACCGCCAACATTACAAGTACGTCATGTAATAAGGCTACAATCGTTCCAAAAGAGTATCTCCAGTCACGGAAACGGATAAAGATGTAGATGAAAATAGCCAATAGTCCAAAAATAATCGCCTTGATGGCACCTGCTTTCAGATCTGCCGAAATGGTAGGCTGAATGGTTTGTGAACTTTGGATGCTGTTTTTAGAAAAGTCAGCATAACTGATATTGGGAAGCACTTTCTTTAATCCTTCATATAATTTGGTTTGAACTGCATCATCTGCATTCTCTTGACCAATTAAATAAGAAGTAGTGATGTTTAAGTGCTTATTGTCACCAACAGTTTTGATGATAGGGAAATCGCCTTCAAGAGATTTTCTAAGATCATCTTGCACTGATTCATTGGAAACCGACTGAGGAAATTCAATCGTATAACTACGACCACCCTTAAATTCAACGCCATAATGGAAACTATTGAAATAAGATCCGATTCCAAGTATTAGTACAATGATAGAAATAGCGTATGCCACTTTTCTGTATTCAATAAATTGAAATTTGGCATGTTTAAACACTCGTTTTGATACGCCGGTAAAGTAATTAAAGTGACGATTTTTATTGGTCCAGAAATCAGTGATGAGCCTAGATACTAATATTCCGCAGAACAAAGACAATAGGATACCAATGATTTGGGTAGTTGCAAAACCTAATACAGGGCCTAATCCAAAATAAGCTAGGATAATGGCGGTTAATAAAGTGGTAACGTGCGCATCTATAACGGGAGCGAGTGAACGCCTATAACCGTCATTGACTGCTTGTGGATATGACTTACCTTTCGTTAGTTCCTCCTTAATTCTTTCAAAAATAATTACATTGGTATCTACTGCCATACCAATGGTTAATACCAAACCGGCAATACCGGCTGCGGTCAAGGTGAATCCCATGGCGCTCAATACACCTATTGTAAATAGCAAGTTCAGTATAAGGGAGATATTAGCAACCCAGCCACCGCTATTATAATAAACCAGCATTAGGCCAAAAATAACCAGGAATGCAATTCCAAAGGCCATCATACCGCCATTTACAGCAGCTTTACCTAGGGTAGGGCCTACAATTTGCTCAGCAACAATTTTTGCCGGAGCATTGGTTTTACCTGATTTTAAGATATTGGCAAGATCCTGTGCTTCTTCGGTAGTAAAACTTCCAGAAATTTCGGAACTTCCCCCTTCAATTGGGCCATTCACATTGGGAGCAGAATAAACTATCTCATCCAGTACAATGGCAATAGGACGGTTGGTATTGTCTGTGGTTAATCTAGCCCAGGTTTTTGCACCTACACTGGTCATTTGCATTTTAATAGAAGGGCGACCTCTATCATCAAAGCTTTGACTTGACTCTTCCACACCTTCACCTTCTAATTTTGCCTTATCTGTTCCTGGTACTGTTTTAATAGCATATAAAGGATAATAACGAAGACCGCTTTTGGCTGCTTTCTCTTCTACTCCTAATAAAAATTTCATATCTGCAGGCAAACTGTTCTTAACTACTTCCAAATTCATGTAGGAGTTAAAAACACCGGTATCTTTAAGGGCGATACTTCCAATGGCGGAACTAAAAACTGGTCTACCTGTTTTTGGATCTTGTTGGCCTTCAATTGGATTAATGACTTTGAAAAAAGCATTTTGATTGGCAGTTATTCTTACAGAATCCACTACATTTTTATTAGTAGTGTCCGAAGCACTCACACCACTTAAATAGTCACTTACTGCCTTGTCAGCAATTTGAAGTGGACCAGCTAGTTCACTGATATTGTACACTTCCCAGAACTGAAGGTTAGCACTTGCCTGAAGCAATTTTCTAACCCTTTCTTTATCTGTAATGCCCGCCAGTTCTACATTGATAACACCTCTATTCTCATCGAGGTTGATGGTAGGACTAGCCAAACCAAATTTATCAATACGCTTTAATAATATTTTATAGGTTTCTAGTATGGCACCTTTGGCTGTTATTCGAATCTGGTCAACTACTTTATCATCACTATCGGTGATTTTAACTTGCTTTCCTGCTCCAGCAAATAAAGAAGTCAGCTTTGCTCCTGGATTTTGCTCTTTGTAAGCCGCAGTAAACAAAGTAATGTAATCGGTATTACTACTTATTTTTTGCGCATTGGCCGTTTGAATGGCTTTTAGCATTGCAGGGTCTTTGGGGTTGTTGCTCATGGACTTCAATAAACCTTCAAGACTTACGTCCATGGTTACACTCATTCCACCTTGCAAATCCAAACCAAGTTTCAATTCATTTTCTTTACACTTTTGGTAAGTGGTTCCCACTATTGGGTAGATGCTTTTGTCTCTTGTACTATCCAATAGACGTTGCATTCTGCTTTTTACAAGCAGGTCTTTATCCTCGCCCTTTACATCGGGGAATTGTGATTTTACAATTCTTTCCGCCTGTACTTTTATTTTACCTTCGTAATTTTGTATCACCCATGTGTAGGATAGTTCCCAAAGGGAGATAAAAACTAAAGCAATGGCGAAAAACCAAACTAAGCCTTTCAATTTCATAATCGGTTACTTTTAATAGCTACTTTGTTAATTTTTTAGAAGTCCGCAAAGATAGGGGAAAAACTCTTTGAAGTAGTTGGCTGGTTATTTTAGATTTTTCATCAATTTTACACGTAAATACTTAATATGGGAATAAATAAACCGCTCCTTGTCTTTTTGCTTGCCAGTACCTTTGGGTTAGTATCCTGCTCGGTAACTAAAAAAACGCCTGCTCCCGTTGTGCAGACTGTTAAAGTGGCTCCTGTTCCAGCAGAGAAGGCGATTATTCGAAAAGATGCATTTTTTGAAGATTTAATGGGTCAATATCCTCAGTACTTTGATCAAATTCTCAAAAATCACAAAGATTGGAATGTCCAAATCATTTATACAGCGGTTGATAGAGCTAGCAATGGCAACCCTGTATTTACCAATTACAGTTTTAACCTGAACCCTGCTAAGTATTTTTATCCAGCCTCCACAGTAAAATTGCCCATATCAATATTGGCATTGCAAAAACTGAACGAATTGAAAATAGCTGGTTTAGATCGAAATACCACCATGATCACGGATCAGGCGTATAGCGGTCAAACGCCGGTATACAATGATCCGAGTACTGCTGATGGAAAGCCCTCCATATCTCAATATATTAAAAAAAATCTTCTAGTGAGTGACAATGATGCTAGTAATCGATTATACGAATTTTTGGGACAAGATTACATCAATGAGCAATTGCAAAAGAAGGGGTATGCCAATGTTCAAATTTTACATCGCTTAGGTATTTCACTCACTGCCGATGAAAACCGGCATACCAACCCGGTTAAATTTTTATCGCCACAGGGTACAACGCTATATAACCAAAACATGCAAACCGCTCTTCGTAAATATCCTCTTCGAGCGGATTCTATCGGCAGTGCATTTTATCGTGAAGGCAAGCTAATCAGGCAGCCAATGGATTTTTCATTGAAAAATAGAATTGGCTTAGCCGATTTGCATACTATTTTAATCAACCTGGTTTTTCCAAACAGTGAGCCCCGGGCACAAGGTTTTAATCTTAGCTCGGAGGACAGGAATTTTTTATTGAAATATATGAGTCAGTTGCCAACGGAAACTATGTCTCCTCCCTATTCTGCAGATACTGCTGCTTATTGGCCTTCCTATTGTAAATTTTTATTATTGGGTTCACAGAAAGGGGCAATACCAAAAAACATTCGCATTTTTAATAAGGTAGGGGATGCCTATGGCCAATTGACTGATGTGGCCTATATAGTGGATTTTGAAAAAAAAATCGAGTTCTTTTTGTCTGCCACCATTTATTGCAATAAAGACGGGATACTCAATGATGACCATTATGATTACGAAACCATTGGGTTTCCTTTCATGAAGCAATTGGGGCAGGTAATCTATCATCTTGAACTGAAACGAAAAAGAAAGATCATTCCTGATTTGTCACCATTTATTTTTGACTATCATAAATAAATTTCGATTTTTATCATTCA
>JBIIVV010000243.1:0-4889 GCA_044339235.1 Ferruginibacter sp. | reverse complement strand
CCCAAAGCATTATTGGCTCCATTTACGTACACCCCTACCTGGTAGTTGAGGATTTCGGTCAAACTTTTTCCCGCATTGAGCGCTAGTGTAGCTTGGTCAATTACACTGACCACCTTCCCTGTTTGGGATTGCTTCAAAATGGATTTGGTAGCGGTAACCACCAATGCATCGAGATTTTTTGTACTGTCTTCTTGTGCAGACAAATGACTACTGATAATTACAGCAGTCACCCATAAAATTTTCTTTTTCATTTTTTGAAAAGATTTTTTTGTGACTGCTCCCGGAAAATTCAGGTATGGCTATTACGCACAACACCTGTTAGAAATATAAATGCCTTTCGGCGCTTACACTCCATGCCTTTCACCCGAAAGCCTTGAATGATAAAAATGATACTTGGCAGGTCTTCTGGCTTAAGCGTTCACTTCACCTTCCCATTTTATTAAACAGTGGTGTGAGAGAAGTTGCCTTTCTTTTCTTTCTGCCAAAAGCAACAATCGAAGAAAGGTCGCTTTTACAGCTACGGGGATAGCGCCGGAATTACACCGGACTTCCCTTTTAATTCCGATCCACATCGGAAACCAAATTCATTACAAATGTAAGGAGAAAGAAAGGGATGAAAATAGTTAATTTTATACGTTAATAGTTATTACATGCACTTTTAAAAAAAAGAAAACACTGTTTTTCAAAATGTAATTAATTATGCAATAGGCTAACCATTGGCTTTGATTTTTTTGTTACCCCTAACGCTTCTCCATAAAATCAGCCCAATCACCACTACAGCTATTTGAGCTAAGGCCCAAAACATCGTACTAAAATCTCTTACCTCTTTACTGGCGAAATCCATAAAATGATGTTTGTGCAACATGGCGAAACTATACCCTTCAATCAAGTCCCTGTCATTGACTCTTACAGAAAGCCTTCCAGTACTGGTTTCTACATAATAGCGCTCATTATTATTGCTGGCATATCCTACTTTCCAAACTGGTAGGCGTTTGTTTACAAAACCATATTCATCAGCAAATTTGGTAATGGCTTCAGTTGCAACAATATCCTTTGTATTGTGTTTACTAAATTGAGACGCCAAATATTGAGCATACACTTTTTCTCCATCCTTCAATAAGGAAAAGTCCGAAGCCTTAATATACTTGCCATTGGGTGGCGCCACCTGTTTGTCTTTCATAAGATCTTTTCGTGGCTGCACAGTAACTTTACCTTTAATAGGTTCGGATTTTGTATACACCTGCCAGTACAATTCACTATCCATTTGCACTGCACTAATATTGGTGATTGGCTTTTTTACAACTGCCTGCAACGAATGCAAATCAAATAAAGCAGTGGAACTAGGGATAGCTTGTTGGGTATAGTAATCATATCGATCATCGACATTTAGTTTATCAAGTGCATGAAAAGCGCCACTGAAAGTAAACATCAGGGTAAATAATGAAATTAGCACTGATACCCATCGGTGATTTCTTCTTGCTGCAACTACTGCATTACCATTGGCTTTTTTAGTGCTAGTGAAAAAGAAAATGTATACTCCCATCAGGGTTGTACCAAAAGCTAGCGAAAGCAATAATGCCATTATAAAATACTTGGTATTACCCAAACGATCCATCCAACTCCAAGTATGAAAAAATGAAAATATTTTGTCAAAAATGGCTCTTTTATTATCGACAGCAAATCCAAAACGATCACTAGTGGTAGCCACATAAATCCTTATGCCATCTGTACGGCCAAAACTAACCCGGTAAACCGGCAACAGTCGATTTACAAATTTATATTCATCATCAAAGCTAGTGACAAGGTTTACCCCTGTTACCCGGGCTCCTTTCTCATTTAATAAAACGCAATTGGTAGCTGCGTCACAACAGTCATGGGTAGACTCGGCGTCTACTGTTGAAGTCTTTTGATTGTCGGAAACTAGGGCAGCTTTACCAATTGTATCAGGAAATGATTTTGAGGAAATATCAACAGTTTTTGGCTGGCCTTCCAAAAATAATTTGGCGATGTATTGTGCATAAAGCTGGTCGCCATTAGGAAGTTTTTTTCCAGTTTGGGTGCTTAGATAAATCGGCAGATCATTAGCAGTAGACTGCACCTGGTAAAACCAGTTTTTTTCAATGGCAACGAGTCGAAAATTATGAAAAACTGCCATGTTGTTTTTTTGCAAAGCTTCGGTCAAGCTGACTTTTATTTTGGAGCTGTCGATTACAGTAGGTTGCAAAAATTGTGTTGCTACGCTAGGTCGAATGGTAGTCATAATAGGATGCATAAATCCGCTTGCTGCCCACAATACAACTGGAATAGCAATAATCAGAGACAGGGTTCTGTGCCATTGATACATATTTTTTCGCATGGTTTTCATAATTTAATGAGGGGTACAAATTATTTTGCACCCCGGTATTATTTATTTTTTGCCAAAATGAAAAGCTAATCCAACTGTAATTTCTCTTGGATCGCCTAAACTATAAGAATATGCACTGCTTCCGCTGGCAGTAGCATTTTTAGAAGAAAAAACGGAATAATACACATTTGAAACATTGAGCGCATTTACCCAAATTTCTACAGCCTTATATTGGTAACCAGCTCGAAGATTGACTACGTCAAACCCCTTGTATGAAAAGAGATCTAAATCATCCATAAAATAAGCGCCTTGATGTTGCCATTCAGCACCCAGCCTTAACCCTTTTATAAAAGAAGGTTTATACATTATCTCCGCATTACTAGTAAACCTTGGCGCTCCACTCATCTCTTTTCCATTATAATTAACTCCTTTTACAATATTGCTAATAAAACTATGCTTGGCATTGGTACCACTAAATCGAATGGAAAGATCATGAATGGGCTTGATGGTAATGCCATACTCAATACCCACATGCTTGGTAGATCCAGCATTCTGATTGAGGGTTGTATTGTCTGCCTGCTTTACTGAAATAATTTCATTGGTTCCTTTCAGTTGATATATGCTCCAGTCGACATACACGCTATTTTTAATTATCGATGCCCAACCCCCCAATTCAATATTTTTGAAAGTTTGTGGCAACAAGTACGGCGCTACTTTTACAGCACTATACAATTCTGTAAGCTGGGGTGGCACATATCCCTCACTATAATTAGCGTACCAACCAATCCCTTTGTAGTTATAGGTTAGCCCCAATTTTGGCGTTACTCTATTAAAAGAATTAATGGTAGACGCTGTACTTACACTGGTAGAGGCGGGTAAGCTATTGATAAAATAATATTGAAATGCATCATACCGAAGGGCAGCAACAAATTTCAAGTTTTTTGCAGGACTACATTCAAAGTCAATATAGCTGGCTACATTGATGATGCCTGTTTTATATTTACTTAGGAATGAATCCACCGCTGGTGCAGTATAACTCACATACTTTCCAGCGGCAAGATCTTTGGTGATGGCAATGTATTTTGCGTAATAGGTTTGTGGACTAAAATCTACACTAGCCCCTGCAATAATTTTGCTATTGAGCCAGTTGATTTTTTGCGTTTGATTTACAAAAAGGGCAAATGTTTTAAATGTATTCTCATTGATCTGCCCCCTAAATTTTGTTGGATTGGAAGTGCTTCCAATTGAGTAGGAAGGGTTTTGCCCTACCGAATTATCGCGATACAACAAAGAAACCGATGTATTACTAGTTTGGCTCCATTGATGGGATAGCATGGATTTGTAGCGAAGCGCATATACATTACGGAATGTAAAGGTATTTTGAGAGGTATAGTTTTTTCTTGCAAATTTTAAACTGTCAATAGAACCACTCATGTCACTATAATAATCTACTATTGCCAGCGTATTGGCCCAGCTAGTCTTCTCACTCGCCCGGTAATCCGTTCTTAAAGTAATGGCTTTTTTACTGAAATTGCTATATTCAATTGGCCCATTTGTTTTGTCAGCATAATAGCCGCTAGCCACAATACCCCATTTGCCCACGGTGGTGCCAACTTGTGCATCGGTCCGCTTATAACCCTTGTCATTCATTTGTACACTCACCTGTCCATTGGTAAAAGCTGGTGCAGTTTGCGTAATCACATTCACCGCACCGCCGATCGCTTCACTGCCATACAAAGCAGAAGAGGGACCTTTGATTACTTCAATGCTTTTAGCAGCTGGTAAATTCATTTCCAGCAATGCATTGTGATTGTACACACCTGTAGTTCGAATCGGAATGCCGTCTTCCATGTACAAAAAAAGACTTTTGGTAGTCATTGGCTGACGAATACTCATTTGGTGCTGCTCATTGCCCAGGTTCACCATAAAAACCCCGCTTACTTTATTTATCAGCTGGTCCATGCGCTGAGCCTTGGTATCTTCCATCGTTTGCTTGCTGATGGTGGTAATCGCAATCGGCGCCTCACTGCGTTTTTGTGCTGTACGATTGGCCGTTACTACCATTTCTTCCAATTTAGTGTTGTCTTTTTGTAGGGAAATATTAAAATCGGAACTGGTATAATTTATTTTTTTAGACAAGTACCCGGTATAACTTATCTCAATGGTAGTAAGCCCTTCAGGCAATGAAAAGGAACCATCTACTGCTGTCAAAAAAATCTTTTCGCCTGCTTTAATAGTGGCTCCTGCAAGCGGCTCCTTCGTTTCCGAATCGTATAGCTTTCCTTTTTTTATTTGCGCTTGCAGCGTTAGCGCAAAAAAAATAATTACTAGGGTAGAAATAATTTTATACATATTGTATTTTTTAAGTATGCATGCGCATTTTTTCTCTGTGCAGACAAAATTGTAGAATTTAAAAATTGATATACTGCTCAATAGAGCCTCTCAAATACCTATGAATTAATCCCAACACTGTAGGTGACTGAAGCAGTAGTATCGGGATATTCTCCCTCAGTTTGCCTTTGCCAACTAGTCGAAAATAAAATCA
>JBIIVV010000242.1:0-4890 GCA_044339235.1 Ferruginibacter sp. | reverse complement strand
CCGATTTTCCCGGACGATACGAGCCTTCCAAAACCAGGTAATAACTAAACCAAACAGAAGGTACGCCAATCCCCTATGAATAAAATGGATGGTGAGGGGATTATAAACAAAATTTTTTGCTAAAGGCATCTCTTCAAACAAAGTTGCAGGAATCAATACCCCATTAATGTCAGGCCAAGTAGGTGCCAATATCCCCGCCTTTAATCCGGCCATCAAAGCTCCATAGATTAGCTGAAAAAAGAGAACTGTTGCTACGGATAATAATATATTTCGTAAGGACGAATTGGCTACTTGCTGATCGGGTGAAATAACAAACCGCAAGGCAAACCATCCGGTATAACTCAATAAACCTATCGCTGAAATAAAGTGAGTAGCGAGTTCAACATGTCCAACAAAATATTTTTCGGGCACCAAACCGCTTTTTACCATCATCCACCCAATGGCTCCCTGCAAAGCCCCTAAAATAAAAAGAACGATCATAGGAAGCACCATTTCTTTTTTAAATTTTCTTTTAAGGAGAAAATAGATGAAGCCGATTAAAAAAATCATCCCCATCATTCTTGCCCAAACCCGATGGAACCATTCCCAAAAAAAAATCGATTTAAACTCGGATAAAGTAAAATTCTGGTGTACGTATTTAAACTGATCTGTCCCCTTATACTTATCAAACTCTGCCTGCCAAGCAATCAAATCCAATGGAGGCAGTGTGCCGGTAACTGGTTTCCACTCGGTAATAGAAAGACCCGATTCTGTCAAACGAGTAATGCCCCCCAGCAGAATCTGAATCATTATCATTCCAACCCCTATTAATAACCAACTAGCGACTGCCCTAGCAGAGCGGCTATCAATACTATCATTTTTTAATATTTTACCCATAGCGATTGCAAAGTTAGCTCAGCAAAAGTTGATTCTCCTCAATCAGTCGTAATTTTAATAATTAAATCAGCTTTTTGTTAAACACATGTTACTCCCTTACTTTCAAAATATAGCACTCGAGGCTGGTCTGGATGAGGCCGGAAGAGGTTGCTACGCTGGGCCTGTATTTGCGGCGGCGGTAATTTTGCCAGTTGATTTTCATCACCCCCTACTCAACGACAGCAAGCAGCTTAAGGAAAAACAACGGGATTTGCTAAGGCCCATCATTGAAAAGGAAAGCGTTGCTTTTGCGGTGGCTTCAATCGACAATGATGAAATAGATGTCATCAATATTTTGCAGGCATCCTACAAAGCCATGCATCTTTCAATTGCCCACTTAACAGTAAAACCCGGTCAATTGCTCATTGACGGAAATCGATTCAAGCCCTATAAAAAAATACCCTATACCTGCATAATAAAAGGGGATGGGAAATATGCATCGATTGCGGCTGCCAGCATTTTAGCAAAAACATATCGGGATGAACACATGCAACAGCTTCACAAGGAATTCCCCTATTATGGCTGGGATAAAAACAAAGCCTATGGCACTGCAATTCATCGCAAGGCAATTGAAAAATATGGCCTTTGTAAATACCACCGTATCAGTTTTAATATTAATCCTACTAATTCGTAATACGATTGGTACCCTGCCTTCCTTTTCCTTCTTGTACCTATTCCATTTCAGCAACACCCCTTTAAGAGTGCTCATAAAAAATGAAGCTCTTATCAAATTGATGCCCAACAATCATCAAAATAAAATCTGGTCGATAAAATTTACCCTGACCAATCCCCCAACCCTTGTCGCAGAATAGTCCATTCATCAGTAGTGCAATCAACTATGGTAGAGGGTGTCATTGCGCCAATGCCCCCATCAATTACAAAATCAACCTGGTGCTCAAATTTTTCATGAATGATTTCAGGGTCCGTATACTCTTCTACCATTTCGCCGGGCAAAGAGGTACTCAGAATGGGATTGCCTAGGGTAGTCAAAATTTGTTGACAGATAACATTATCGGGTACACGAAGCCCGATCGTGCTTTTTTTACTCTGCAATATTTTTGGCACCTGTTTACTAGCAGGCAAAATGAAAGTGTAAGGGCCCGGTAAATAATTTTTCAACATCCGATAAAGAGGGGTGTCGATGCTTTTGGTGTAATCACTTAGATGGCTCAGGTCGTTGCAGATAAAAGATAGCTGCGCCTTTTGAGGGTCGATATTTTTTATTTGGCAAATTTTTTCAATTGCCTTGTGCTGCATGATATCACATCCAAGACCATAAATGGTGTCGGTGGGATATATTATCACACCCCCATCTTGTAAGCATTCGATTACCTGCTTAATCAGTCTTGGCTGGGGATTTTCTGGATGTATTTGTAATAGCATAGTTAATCAATTAAGCTCCTTTGTATGGCCAATCTATTTCAGTATTTGTATCCGCAGGTTTTTTCTACCCTCCCTTTAAGATAGTAAGGTAAACAACTTGCAGAATGAATGAAAATTATTTTCTGAATAACCCAAGAATTTTGAAAAGGCCATTCACCTAAATAAATTCTAAGGCAAATGAACCCAGGAAAGAATGTGGTCGAATATTTTAAATAAACTTTCCAAAATGAAATTTAGGGGATTTAATAGAAAAAAGGGGGTGGCCGCGTTTAACAAAGGGTAAAGCACTACTTTTGTAACAACTTTAAACACCCCGCCGCGGCTTTTCCGTTGGTGAAATTAAACAAAATAATTATGTCCTTAATCTCAGTTGGAACCATGGCTTTTGATGCCATTGAAACGCCTTTCGGAAAAGTAAATCAAATTGTAGGTGGCTCTGGTACTTATGTAGCCTATGCAGCTAGCAATTTTGTTAGCACCATCAAGCAAATCTCCATTGTCGGATTCGATTTTCCAGAAGAAGAAATGGCAGAACTGAAAAAACGGGGTGTACAACTAGAAGGAGTAGAAGTGGTGCCAGATAAAAAATCATTTTTCTGGAGTGGCAAATATCACCTCGACATGAATAACCGCGATACCCTTGTAACCGATTTGAATGTATTGGCCGACTTTAATCCAATCGTACCAGACAGCTACCAGGGTGCCGAATTCTTAATGCTAGGAAATTTAGCCCCTAATCTACAATTGAGCATCATCAACCAATTGAAAGTAAGGCCAAAACTGATTGTCATGGATACCATGAATTTTTGGATGGACATTGCAATGAGCGATTTAGAGGCTGTATTGAAAAAAGTGGATGTTTTGATGATCAATGATGCAGAAGCAAGACAACTAAGCGGACAGTTCTCCTTGGTAAAGGCTGCCAAAGTGATACTTGAAATGGGACCAAAATTTTTGGTCATCAAAAAAGGTGAGCATGGCGCATTGTTATTCCACGAAGACCATGTCTTTTTCGCACCAGCATTGCCTTTAGAGGAAGTGTTTGACCCAACCGGCGCAGGCGATACTTTTGCAGGAGGATTTATCGGATACCTTGCCAAAACCGGAGATATCAGTTTTGGGAATATGAAAACTGCTATTATTGTTGGTAGTGCATTGGCCAGTTTTTGTGTAGAAAAATTTGGACCCAATAGAATGAAGGAAATCACTAAAGCAGATATCGATCAGCGACTACATGAATTTGTTCAGCTGGTAAACTTTGAAATAGACCTAGTATAAGGGTCGTCAATAAAGTTCATTAACCGAAGTCTTATTCACTTCGGTTTTTTATTGGAGGAATCAGTTGATCGATATGTAAAAGCGTTTTTTTATCTTTATACTTCACTAGGCTTTTGTTATTGAAAAGCCGTTTTTAGTGGGGCGTTAAAAATTTACAATATATGGTAGAAATAATTGCACTTTATTTTCTTTGTAAAAGGAATGGAATGCTGGCAGCTCAAAAAGGACTTAATCCGCGCACCTGGAAATGGTATACGGTACTAGCCTGGCTCTTGACTGAAATAATTGGTGTCATCATTGGAATAACATTATATGGAGAAAACAACCTAATGGGGGTAATGTCATTGGGAATCATTAGTGCCTTTGGAGGATATCTAATCATTAAATTTGTGCTAGATAAAAAACCTGATTTTTTTGAAGATGACATCAATAGCATTGGAGTGGATGAACTTCACCCACCCAGAAACTAAGCCATTATCTAACCGACGATTGTAGGCATTGGCAAAATGGGATCTTACACCAAAGATTCGAATTGTATAAAAAACAGCTGACCGGAATGACAAATAAAACACTTTACCTTAAGATTACAACGCTACTGTTGTTCGCTATATCATTTAAAAATTTGCAAGCCCAGCAAATTGATTCTCTATTAGAGATATTGGATACAAAATACCTGCAAGAAAAAATCTATATGCAGGTAGATAAGGCGTATTACAATGCGGGGGAAACGGTTTGGTTCAAGGCTTACCTAAGTGCAGATAATCTTCCAGAACCTATTAGTAAGACATTGTATGCAGAGTTGATGGACGAGAAGGGAATGGTGATGCAAAGAAGAATGATGCCGATTATACAATCTGGCGCTTCATCCAGTTTCGATTTGCCCGATTCGGTAAACTACACCCGGCTTTACATTAGGGCATATACCAC
This sequence comes from Ferruginibacter sp., assembly GCA_044339235.1. Classification (GTDB taxonomy): domain Bacteria; phylum Bacteroidota; class Bacteroidia; order Chitinophagales; family Chitinophagaceae; genus Ferruginibacter. The sequence goes on along the minus strand of JBIIVV010000242.1, from coordinate 387 downwards.
CTGGATGCTGAATTTTGATTCATCGCTTTTGTATGTAAAGCCATTACAAATTATTCCAACCAAACCCGTCGTTAAAAAAGCTCCCGCTCCTGTCACTTACAGCGTACATTTTTTTCCCGAGGGGGGGGATCTCGTCGATGGAATTTCATCGAGGGTGGCATTTAAAGCGACCGACCACCAGGGCACCCCTGTTGCAGTAAAAGGAGATATCGTAGATAGCAAAGGAAAAAAAATAACCTCTTTTTCGTCTATCCATGATGGTATGGGATACTTCGCATTACAACCAATTGCAAAAGAAAAATACCGTGCTATTTGGAAAGATAATAAAGGAATGCAGCACGAAACTCTCTTACCCGATGCAAATAAACAAGGGGTTGTGCTGAGCAC
>JBIIVV010000241.1:0-4917 GCA_044339235.1 Ferruginibacter sp. | reverse complement strand
GGCTGCCAGTAATTGCGCATGTCATCGATATTCCAGTCAGCAGCTCCCCAAATAGTAATATTATAAATTACACTATTAGGGCCGTAGTTTACATCTGGGATGTTATTGGTATACTGTTTATTAAAATTAATATTAGCATCTAGGGTTAACCTTTTACTGAACTTTAAAGTAGAAGCCAAATTAAAATTGGTACCATTAAGATCTGTATTAGGGATAATTCCCTGTTGGTAGGTTTGACCTACCGAGAACCGAAGGTCATACTTTTCACCACTTGCAGATACTGACAAATTATTAGTTGATAAAACACCCGGTCTAATAAAGCGCTTCAGATTATCTTTTCCCCTTGCCCTCCATGGAGTAGCGGAACGAACACCCGTTACAGGATCTACAGGACTATCATATTGCTCAATCAGCTGACCATCAAAACGCGGCCCCCAGATATCATAGTCATTGTCGTTTACACCAGCACCTTTTCCATTCACAAATTTATATTTACCATGATCCCCAGGTCCATAAAGATCCTGTGTTTTTGGTAAGGCAATAAAGCCTTTGTTAGCCATCGTACTACTATTAAATTCCACTGAGTACCCACGCTTATCCTTGGTACCTTTTTTTGTATTGATAATAATGGCACCATTTTGACCACGATAGCCATAAAGTGCAGAAGCAACTGGGCCTTTCAATACGGTGTAACTTTCAATATCATCCGGACTAATGTTCCATGTATCTGAATTGATTGGAACCCCATCAACCACATACAAAGAAATATTTCCACCACGAAGCAATACCTGAGGATTTCCAAGCAACTCAGAAGAAGCTCCAACAGTAAGACCTGCTACTTTACCTACTAAAGAATTGACAGGATTGGATTCACGAGCTTTAACAAGATCGCTACCCTTCACTTCCTGCGTAGAATAACCGATAATTTTTTTCTCCTTTTTTACCCCAAGCGCTGTGACTACCACATCACTTAGTTGTTTACTGTCGGCAACAAGGCGAACGTTTACAGCACCGGCTGCTACTGCAACCTGCTGACTTTCGAATCCAATAAAGCTAATGGTTAATTTTTCACCCTTCGGTGCAGCAATTTCAAAAGAACCATCTGCTTTAGAGATGACTCCATTTTTAAGTTTTTTTGAAGTAATGTTTGCATTTTCAATTGGTGTACCGGTAGCGGCATCCACCACTTTCCCTTTTACCGTAATGTTTTGAGCATTCAGTAAGAAAGGTAGCCCCATCATTGCAAAAGCAATTAGTAGCCTGGTTAACTTGTTTTTGGGTTGTTTCATAAACTGTTTTTGGTTTAGTTTGCAAAGATATCTTTGCTATTTTAACAAATAGTAAAAAGAAAGTTAAGTTAAAGTAAACTAATTGTTAACAGATAACCAAATATATTTACTAACAGTAAACTAAAGTTTACTAATGTTAAATTTAATAGGGACATGAAAGGGAAACCGGAGAAAAGCGAAAAAAGAGTTCGGCAAGGGGTATTTATACTTAAAATGGGATGAAAAAGGTGAAATATGAATGATAAAAATTAATTATAAGAACCCCATTAGGGAGTTTTCTAATTTCTCTTTAAAAATTAGAAGGAAAGCTACTTGGGATTATTAAATATATACACCGCTAATAAGATGGCGTCAGAGTCGCCCATGTTTTTGGGATTGTGCGGCTCGGTGGCATCGAAGAAAATCGAATCTCCTTCCTCCATTAAATAAACTTCTCCGCTAATGGTATATTCCACTTTTCCACTTAAAATGTATTTAAACTCATGGGCATCCGTTTGCACCATTTCTCTTTGAGCTCCCGGCTGAATGGTGAGTAATACAAAATCTAGATGATAAGCATCCACCGTGGTAGATAGTATCCGATGATAATGAAATCCTACTGCATTTTCTTTTTCGAAGTATTGGTAATTCTCTTTTTTCTTAAAAATAACTTTACTTCCTTGCTCTTTATTAAAATCAAGAAAAAAATCATTGATATCTACCTTCAGCGACTTGACAATATTAAAAAAAACAGCCATAGAAGGAATCGTACGGTTGTTTTCAACCTGACTCAACATCCCCTTCGATACACCAACTGCTTCCGCTAATTCCTGCAGGGTAATATTCTTCTCTTTGCGGATGTCTTTTAATTTGTGGGTTATTTGAACAAGGATATCTTCTTGCATTAAAGTTTTAATTACAAATTTAAAATAAAACTAAGTCAAACGAGGGGCAACCCATATTATCTTTTAGTTAACGATAATGTTATGAATATTTATACTATATAATTTGTAATAGCACTATCAAGGCAGCAGGTAGGGAGCGATGATTTTTTGCCAAATGGCATATCCCTTTGCATTCATATGTAGATTATCCTTTAAGAAAATATCTTTCATCACAATGCCATTTTGATCAAACATCTTGGAATACACATCTATATATGAGGTATTTTTTTTCTTTTTGAGATAGTTTTTTATTAACTCATTCCCCTCCACCATTTTTGGCCAAATCCTTTCTCTGCTAGGACTGGGTTTCATAGATACAAAGGCAACTGACACTTTTGGCAACCGAGTTCGTATTATTTGAAACAACTGTTTGAAACGATTGAAAACCATCCTTGACGTAACAGAATCTGCTGAAGCCAGATCATTTTCGCCGCAGTATATTAAAATTTGTTTGGGGGCATAAGGAAAAATAACCTCTTCCGCATAACGAATCACATCGGGCAGCGTTGATCCTCCAAAACCCCGGTTAACAATAGGGAAAAGCGGAAAATAATCTTGCACATCCACCCACTTGGTAAAAGAAGAGCTTCCAATCAAAAGGATCGCATTTTTAACAGGAGGATGAATACTATCGAGCTTTTTAAATGCCTGTACCTCTGCGTAAAATGCAGGTGCTTGAGCAAATACAGTACCATGGAAACAAGCAATGCAAATTAAAAAGATCCAAATTTTTGATCTAACCAATGACATTTTTCTATTCATATTATTTTTTTTCAACGAAATTATTTTAACGCTTCGTCCTTTTCTTTTTCTAAAAAATTTGCCTGATCCACAATCCCCTCTGTTTTCCATTCCATCAACGCCTCATCGGGTACGGGCTGCAAAGGTACTGTGCTTGATTTAGAGGGTTCGTTATAAGGAATATTATTAGCCCGGTTATATACTGATATAATTGACCAACGTGCTTTTTCGGATAAATTAGCTTCAGAGCGGTGCAATAGATTGCTATGAAAAAACAATGCGTCGCCCGCATTTATTTCAACATAAACCAGGTCCATTGATTTCAAAGCCAGCTCCACATAGTGCTGCGACGCACCTACCTGCTCTCCAGCAAAACCATGCTCAATTCGTCCCATTTGGTGTGAGCCTCGAATTACCTGGATACAACCGTTGGCCTTATTGGCATCTGTGATGGCTACCATTACCGACATCATTTGATTGGGGAATAGAAATTCATTTTTATACCAATAGCCGTAATCCTGGTGCCATTCCCATGCCCCTCCTACTTTGGGTGCCTTTTGAAGTAGCTTGCTATGGAAATGACATATCGGACTATCGCCTTCCAATAAATCTGCCACAGAATCCACGATCCTTTTGCTTTTGGTCAATAACCCATATGCGTCATTGCCTGGTGTATACCACAAGGTCAACTTTGTTTTTTTTCCGGTTTGGTCATTCAGGTCAAACGCATGTTTTGTAAGGGTATCATCACTGGTTGCAATGCCATAGAGTTTATTGATTGCCTCACTAGAAATGAAATTTTTAATAATCAGATATCCATCCCTGTTATAGGCAGCAATCTGTTCGGTTGTCAATTGAAATTTTTCCATAAAATGTTGTTACTAGAATTAATATTTTACACAATATAATTTAAACTGATAAATAATGAGTCATTTAAAACTGGGGAGCAAATTTAACAGCGCACCGAAAAATGGATAATTGAAAATTGATAACTGATAGTATGCTGGATGAATTAGCATAATAGTTTAGAAATAACAAGAGGGCCGAACCATTCACAATTGCTCATTCAATCACTTGTTGCTAAGCCCATGTTGGTCTTTTGACCAACATGCGAAGCGTTGAATTAGTGTAATCTCAGCAATAGATAACAGCACTGCTAAATTCGGTTGTTGGTCAAAAGACCAACAACGGCAACAGATCACCAACCGCGGCTGACGATATGATTTTCAATTGAAGAATACGCCCATGTTGGTCTTTTGACCAACATGCGAAGAGTTGAATTAGTGCAATTTTAGCAATGGATGGCAGCACTACTAAACTCGGTTGTTGGTCAAAAGACCAACAACGGCGTGAGCGACAACGGCGGCTGATGATAAAATTTCCAAATGAAGTATACGCCCATGTTGGTCTTTTGACCAACATGCGAAGCGGTGAAATAGGGTAATTTCAGCATTGGATAACAGCTCTACTAAATTCGGTTGTTGGTCAAAAGACCAACAACGGCAACAAATCACCAACAGCGGCTGATGATATGATTTTCAATTGAAGTGTACGCCCATGTTGGTCTTTTGACCAACATGCGAAGCGTTGAATTAGTTCAATTTTAGCAATGGATGGCAGTACTGCTAAATTCGGTTGTTGGTCAAAAGACCAACAACGGCAACAAATCACCAACAGCGGCTGATGATATGATTTTCAATTGAAGTATACGCCCATGTTGGTCTTTTGACCAACATGCGAAGCGTTGAATTAGTTCAATTTTAGCAATGGATGGCAGCACTACTAAACTCGGTTGTTGGTCAAAAGACCAACAACGGCAACAGATCACCAACCCCGGCTGACGATATGATTTTCAATTGAAGTATACGCCCATGTTGGTCTTTTGACCAACATGCGAAGCGTTGAATTAGTGCAATTTTAGCAATGGATGGCAGCACTTCTAAACTCGGTTGTTGGTCAATAAG
>JBIIVV010000240.1:0-4953 GCA_044339235.1 Ferruginibacter sp. | reverse complement strand
TGCTTCAGGATTTGGATGTTTTATTACAATGGCATTCAATAAACCTTTTCCTCTTACCAGCTCAATAAAAGGGGATTTAAGTGCTTGAATTTCGTTTCTAAGCAGTTCACCCATTTCGGCGGCGTTTTCCATCATATATTCATCTTTGATTACCTGCAAAGCGACCATCGCAACTGCACAAGCCAGTGGATTACCGCCATAAGTGCTACCATGTTCACCAGGCTGGATGGTCATCATAATTTCATTGTCAGCTAAAACGGCGCTAACTGGAAGTACACCTCCACTTAAGGCTTTGCCTAGGATCAATATATCGGGTCGCACATTTTCATGGTCGCAGGCCAGCATTTTTCCTGTTCTTGCCAGCCCGGTCTGAATTTCGTCTGCAATCATCAGTACCTTATTTTGGGTACATAAATCTCTTACACCTTTTAAATAGCCATCATCGGGTACTACTACACCTGCTTCGCCTTGGATGGGTTCAAACATAAATCCAGCCACGTTTTTGTCCTGCAGCGCAGTTTCCAGGGCGTCCAGGTCGTTGTAGGCAATGAGTTCAAAGCCCGGCATGTAAGGACCAAAATTTTCGTAGCAGCTGGGGTCGGTGGAGGAGGAGATGGCAGCCAAGGTTCTTCCCCAAAAATTGCCTGCAGCAAAAACAATTTTTGCTTGATTGGCTTCAATTCCTTTTACGGTATATCCCCATCTACGCGCCAATTTAATCGCCGTTTCACCACCTTCTACTCCGGTATTCATCGGCAGTACCTTATCGTATCCGAAATAGGAACTCATGTATTGTTCATATTCGCCCAATAAATTGTTGTGAAAAGCTCTGCTCGTTAACGTTAGTTTTTTTGCCTGGTCAGTCAGCGCCTCAATAATACGTGGATGGCAATGTCCTTGGTTGACGGCGGAGTATCCGCTTAAAAAATCATAATAACGTTTACCATCTACATCCCAAACAAATACCCCTTCACCCCGATTTAATACCACTGGAAGTGGATGGTAATTGTGTGCTCCGTATTTTTCTTCCAGATCAATAAATTGTTGCGTATTGGCAGTTATGGAAATAGTGGAATGCATAATCGATCATTAAAAAGATGAAAAGTACTAAACTGAAAATGTAGCTTGGTTCGAGCATAGCTATGGGATGCTACAAAAGGGGTGCTCTCAAAAAAAAATGGAGCGTTGCATCAGCTGACCGCTTAATGATTTAGCAGATCAAGATTGCTGCTGAGAAAGGTTACTATGGTAGAATGTAAGTGGATGTTGATGTTATTTAGTGCAAGATAAAATAAATAATTGATTCATGATATTATTATGTCTGATGTCTTATTTTTTGATGTCTGATGTCTGATTTATTGATTTCTGATTTGTTCTTAATAGCTAGCTGTTTCTTTCATCGAAGCAGTTGGAGGCTTTTACCAATTGAAATTCACTCCCGCTGTGGTCCACCTGCCGGGCATCCTGCTTCCCAGCAGATCGCTATAAGTTATGTTGGTAACATTGTTAACCGCAATAAATACATTGAGTTTATTCATCAGGGCATAACTAAGCTTCGTATTCCAAAGAAAGTAATTGGATGAAATAACAGCGTCTATGGCTGTAACCTGTTGATTCCCCCTTTGCTTGTAAATGAAATTAGTGGCGATGCTTATTTTTTTACAGGTGTATACCAAGTTGGATTGTAATAATATTTTGGCATGTGAAATAATATAAAAAGAAGGGACTGGGTCACTGCTCACTGATTGTAAAAAAGTAATGCCGGAATTAATAAAAATAGTTTTATCGGCAGCAATAGTTTTTTTATAAGCAAACTCAATTTCTACTCCTTTGGTTGTAACCTTTTGAATATTTTTTGCCAATGCATAGGTTGCCCCTACTACTAGATTGTCTTTTCTTGGCATTGTTGCATATGGGGTGGTAACAAAATCAATAACATTGTTTTGATCTCTATAAAAAGCACTGGTAGATAGTTTAAAAAATCGGTTCAACATTAGATCTGCACCTGCTTCATAGCTCCAGGAGTTTTCTGTTCCAAGATTGGGATCACCGATACTGCCGCTTGATACGACTGCTTTGTTATAGTTGTTGTATCGTTCTGTAAAATCTGCACTACGTATCGCTTTACCTGCATTGGTTCGTAAAGTTATTTTATTAAGTTGATAGGCTATATTCAACTGTGGAAGTAATGCGGCGCCATAATTTTCATCCCAGTCCAGTCTTAGACTTGGCGCAATTTTCCAGTTGTTTTGATTGAGTAATATATTTCCAAATGCAGCGACATGTTCTGTTGCATGATTTCCTCTGTCATTCGATAAAATACTTCTTTTGTCTAATTGAGCTCCTAGGCTTAGGTTAATTCGTTGATTTATTTTTTTTGCATATAAATATTGCAGCATTAAAAGCCTCGATTTATTTTCATTGGCAATTGAACGAGGATTGTATAAATAATGATCGAAGGTTTCTTTATAAAGCACATCCACTTGCTGGCTATATTTTTCTTTTTGTTGTTTCAATTGCACCTGGTTCCACCAGGTATTTACCTTTTCAGTTGCCGTATCAGATTTGTAAGTTGTATAGAAGTTTTGCGCGGCAAAATCCCTACTGTCGTAACTGCTTCTGAGTGATAACTGCCAGTTGTATTTCATCATAAATGCGATAGAACCACTCAAGGTTTGGTTGTAAAGATAACCTCGGGTAGAGCCTCTTAAAAGTTGGCCGGTACTATTGTTACTCAGTATACCCATTGCAGTGTTTATTTTGGGTCCGGAATTATGAAAGCCAGCATTGACATTCATCAACCCATATTCACCCAGTGCTAATCCAATTTTTGCAGTGGTATTCTTTTCTTTTTTAAATTGGTTGAAAGTTTTTGTAATTACATTGATCACTCCACCGACTGCTTCTGCTCCATAGATGGCTGCTGCAGGACCACGCAATACCTCGATGCGGTCAATTTCGGAAGGAGCGATTGGAATGTAGGAAGAAAAGTGACCTGTAATTGGGTCATTTAATTTCATTCCATCCACTAAAACCAATACTTGTTGAAAAGTGCCACCCCTCATCACAATATCACTTTGTGCACCCATTGGGCCGCGTGATTGAACTTCCACACCGGGAACATATTTCAATAATTCATCGATTGAAAGTACCGGTAATTGCTTGAAAAGACTGCCATCTATCACGGTAATGCTTCTTCCTGTTTCACTTGTCTTTTGAGGGGTTCTGGTGGTGGTAAGAGTGATGGGGTCTAAATTGAGTGAATTTTGTGCGTAGACATTTATAGATAACACAAGGCAAACAAAAAATAGGAGTTTTCGCATGTTTTAATTTAAGGAGCAGCAAAAATAGGGAAGAATGGTATTTTTTAATTCAAAAATTTACCGAAGTTCCGTTTTTCGAAATTCTGCAAATAGGGAATAGAAATAATCGATTTCATCAGGTGAGAGGCCCCTGGGCCTTGCAATGCATCAGCAGGCAGGGTCTATGTTTCACCATTCACCATTGCCCATTCACCCTTCACCCTTCACCAAAGCGCAGCGCTAGTACTGTTCCAATTCATTGGGGAAGTCCTTGGTTTTTACATCTTGGATATATTGTTTTACAGCAGTGGATATTTGCTCCTCCAAATTGAGGTAGGTCCTTAAAAAACGGGGTTTAAAATCGGTGTTAATTCCTAGTAAATCGTGCATTACCAATACTTGACCATCACAATCTCCTCCGGCACCAATCCCAATAGTAGGAATGGATAAACTTTCGGTAACTTCTTTGGCAAGGTTAGCCGGTATTTTTTCCAATACAATGGCAAAGCAACCCGCTTCTTGTAAAAGCAGGGCGTCTTTTCTCAATTTTTCTGCTTCCACTTCTGCTGTTGCTCTTACTGTATAAGTGCCAAATTTATTGATTGATTGGGGTGTTAACCCAAGGTGCCCCATAACGGGAACGCCTGCACGTACAATTTTTTTTACTGAATCAATGACTTCTTCGCCTCCTTCCAGTTTTACGGTATGTCCACCACTTTCTTTCATTATTCTGATAGCGGAAGCCAGTGCTATTTCAGAATTGGATTGATAATAACCGAACGGGATATCTACTACGATCAAGCTTCTTTGATGTGCCCGTACCACACTCTGTGCATGGTAGATCATCTGGTCCAATGTGATGGGTAGGGTAGTGACATGGCCGGCCATTACATTACTAGCACTGTCGCCAACCAAAATGATATCAATTCCCGCTGCATCAAATATTTTTGCAAAAGAATAATCATAAGCAGTAATCATGGAGATTTTTTCTCCAGCGATTTTCATTTTTTGAATGGTGTGAGTCGTTACTTTCTTATAAGCTGATTCTAAGGTAGACATGTTGTGTGCTTTTAAATTTTTGCGAAGTAAGTAAGTTTAAAAATGGGTCTTAATTCTATTAGCAAAGTAAATGTTTTTACTGAAAAGAATTTTTAACTTGTCAATCAATTGTTGGTTATCGGTATTGCAAATTGCTCAAAACTAGTATCGTTGTAATTCCAAACCATTGCCCTAATTGTCTTTCACCTCTTCCCATAAATGTTTGATCAGGCCATCCGCTAAGCCTATCTTAGGTACATAAATTTGATTGGCACCGGCCCATCGCATCACATTGATATAAATCAGTATGGCTGGTACTATTACATCCGCTCTATCGACTCTTAGGTTATACTTTAAAGTTCTTTCTGATAAGCTAGCAATACTAAGTTCCTTGTGGTAATCCCTTAAAAGTTCCAGCGTAAGAGGTTTGCCATCCTTGCGTTTGCTCATTGAAAAAACCTTATTAATATTCCCCCCACTGCCAATTGCTACTACTTCTTTTTGTCCTTTGATTACATTTCGTAATACATCTTTCATTTCATCCCAATCGTTGTCCGTTACCATATTTTTAAGTAAACGGATAGTGCCAATATTAAATGATTTTTTATAAATG
>JBIIVV010000239.1:0-4982 GCA_044339235.1 Ferruginibacter sp. | reverse complement strand
TACTGAACTCATCGTCGATATTCAATTTGCCATCCTGCCAAAGTTTTAAAGTAGCCATTGCAGTAAAAGTTTTGGAAACAGAGGCGATGTGAAGTGAAGCACTGTCATTCATAGGTTCTAATCCATTTAGGCGACTACTACCATTGTATGCTTCAAAAATAATATTTCCTTTTTTTGCTACCACTATTCCTCCGTTAAAGCCCTTTGACTTTAAAACGGATAGATACCAAGCTTCACAAGCATTGCGCAGGCGTTCGCCCTCCAACTTGCTAACGGAACCAGGATTGGGTAGTTCCAACTGTTTTTTGGCAGGTCCTTGTTCTTTTTTAGAAGGGATATTGCATGCTACCAGTGCAATAGATATAGAAATAATGATATATCTCTTTAAGGCAACCTTGTATCTCGAATGGAAGGATTGAGTGTCTTGTAAGGAACAAAAAAATAGGTTCATAATTATATTAAGGCTTATATAGAATATATTTGTGCAAAATAAGGAGTTATAATCATGGTAGACAAAAAAATAACCAGTTATCCTAAAGAGAAAATCAATATTTTATTTTTAGAAAACATCAGTGATGTGGCGGTCAAGTATTTTAATGCCGCTGGATACGTGAATGTTAAGAAATTGAATGGGGCTCTAAGTGAGGATCAACTGATTAAAGAAATTAAAAATGTTCACTTAGTTGGAATCAGGAGTAAAACCCAACTTACTGCCAAAGTGCTGGCTGCTGCAGAAAAATTACAGGCCATCGGCTGTTTTTGCATTGGGGTTAATCAGGTAGACCTTAAAGCTGCTACCAAACAAGGGGTAGCCGTTTTTAATGCACCCTACAGCAACACAAGAAGTGTGGCTGAATTGGTAATTGGAGCCTCTATCATACTCATTCGAAAAGTATTGGACAAAAACAAGGCAGCCCATGAGGGAATCTGGCTTAAAGATGCTGCAGGTAGTTATGAACTCCGTGGAAAAACATTGGGTATTATTGGCTACGGTAATATCGGCAGCCAGTTGAGTGTGCTGGCAGAGGGATTGGGAATGAAAGTGATGTATTACGATACCGAAACAAAACTTCCTTTGGGCAATGCAATTAATATCAAAACGCTAAAGGAGTTGGTAAATAAAGCAGATATTGTATCATTACATGTACCTGAATTGGTCTCTACTAAAAACCTGATTAATAAAAACTTGCTCAAGAGCTTTAAGCAAGGAAGTATTTTGATTAACTACGCTAGGGGAGAAGTGGTAGACATTGATGCCTTGGCTAAATCCTTGTCAGATGGGCATTTGGGAGGTGCCGCCATTGATGTTTTTCCATGGGAGCCAGAAAAAAATGGCGATAAATTTACTTCTCCATTACAGGGATTGAGCAATGTATTGTTGTCTCCTCATATTGGCGGAAGCACCCAGGAGGCCCAGCATAATATTGGTGATGATGTGAGTGCCAAATTATTCAGCTACCTCGAAAAAGGTATCAGCTATGGTTCCCATACCATACCTGCGCTAAGTTTGCCGCCTCAGGAAGGAACTCACCGCATACTGCATATACACAATAATGTTCCGGGTGTGCTAAGTGAGATCAATACCACCCTTTCTAAAAATAAGATCAATATACTCGGACAATATCTTAAGACCAATGATGCAATAGGATATGTAGTGTTGGATGTAGATAAGGGGCTCAGTAAAAATGCAATGGAATTGTTGAAAAAAGTAAAGGCAACCATTAAAGTGAGGATTTTATATTAGTGGTTCTTGGTTTCTAAATGACACAAATTCTAATCGGGTTCAATAGGATTATAAAAATGGGTAAGCATGGCTTACCCATTTTTTATGCTTGCAAGGAGTCATTAGTTATTGAAGCAAGCTGTTTTGAACCGAATCTGTTTCGATATCTCCCGATATTTTACCTGGCTGAGGGCATACAATCAAAAGGAGCAATCTGCTGGGGAAATCCCAAATTTTGAATGGTTTTAAATAAAAATTTGCAATGTGATTAAGGTCATAAAATAAAAATGAATAAGTGAATAAATTGTATACATATTTTACAATTAAAACTTTAAACTTATGCAAAGGATTTTATCAGCCTCCACGGTTATTATCTTTTTTGTTTTAGTAAGCTGTAACAGCAGTACTCAACAGAGTTCAACTACCACAAACGATCCAGTTGAAGTCAAGGCAGGGCAATCGGCCGTAGTAGATGATCAATCACAAAAAAATGTGGTGCAAGTGGCAATTGGAAGCAAGGACCATAGCACGTTAGTAACTGCAGTCCAGGCTGCAGGTTTGGTGGATGTTTTGAGCAACGCTGGCCCCTTTACTGTTTTTGCTCCTACCAATGCAGCTTTTGCCAAATTACCAGCCGGTACGGTAGAAGATTTATTAAAACCAGAAAAGAAAGATGTGCTTACCGATATTCTGCAGTATCATGTTTCAGTAGGGGTTTACAAAACTGATTTGTTTACCGATGGGCAGGTGATTGGTCAGGTGAATGGTGGAAATATTACCATCACTAAAAAGGATGGTAAATTCATTGTTAATGGCAAAGCCACCATTATAGCCACCGTGCCAGCATCCAATGGCATTGTTTATGTAATAGATGAAGTTTTATTACCTCCTGCAAGTAAATAAACTCCCTGCTTCAGAATGGCGTTTTGATGATTAGATATAGTATAGAAAATAAATAAATGGAGGATCTTTGATCCTCCATTTATTTATAAATCTTTGGTATTAAATTTTCGGGATGCATACCAAACGGGTATTGCAATCCATAAAATTAATATTGTCAACGAAAATAGGATTCCAACATAGGTTCCAAAAAAATCTTTAAAAACAGCTCCCGTGTATCCCATCATGGCCGATACATCCAGTTGAAGCAATATTAATATTCGACTTAAATCAATTGGATTCAATGCACTTACTGCTATCATGGGCTTCTCCATGGGGTAATCGGTAAATTGAAATAGTAGGAATAAAACAAAACCATCAAATAGCAACGAGAAGTACAACCATAGCATAATGGCAGCACCAATGCCTTTTGCTTTATCCCTTGTTTTTACAGTGGCAAGCATAGCAATGGATACAAAAATGACGCTCAGTAATATCCCCACTGCTAGCATGGTGAATCCAATGCCATTGGCTTGGTAAATTAGTATTGGAATGCCTGCTCCTATTAAAAACGCAATCGAAAGTGATGTTGCCAAACCAGCAAATATACTTAGCCAGATTGATTTCCTTTTTAATGGTTGGCTTACGAGTAGTTCAATAAATTCTGCACTATTGTAAACATAAATGGCAGAAAAAATAATACTCACCAGCGGCACTACAATTAGTATGATATTCAATAAACTCAGTAAGCCTTTGCTGCTGTTGTCTTCTAGCCCAAATACACTGAAAGCGGAAGCCATTAAAAAAAGGGTGTATACCAACACGATTTTGTTTCGGAGTATATCAGTGATTACGTATTTTACTATTTTAATCATTTTTTTTATTTTCTGTTTTAGTATTCGGTCTTTAGTAGCCTAACAATATTTGGGTATTTAATGCACTATTCAACCATTGATTGTTTGCTCATTACCCTTGCAATGGCCTTTGAAAGTTTAGCTTCCCCTGTCTCTTCTCTTACGGCTTCAATACTTTTATGAAATACCAATTTACCGTCTTGCATATAAATAATTCTGCTTACCAAGTCATCCAGTTCGCTTAAAATATGAGAAGTAATTAATACTAATTTTCCTTTTTCTTTTTCTGCAATTATTTTTTCTTTTAATATTTCCGATGCTATAGGATCGAGTCCGGCAGTGGGCTCATCTAATATAAGCACTGTAGGGTCAAAAAGAAAAGCAAGTGCTGCACTTACTTTTTGCCGGGTACCGCCTGATAATGTACTCATTCTTTTATTGAGCAGTTGGTGTAATGAAAACGATTGTATCAAATCCTCATCCAAAGCGTTTTTTTTGTTTCTAATATCTTTCATCATACTCAATACCTGTCCAATGGTCATATTGTCTGGGTATCGGCCTATTTGAGGCATATACCCAATCTCGTCTCGGTATTGCCAATGGTGTAATATATTTTTATCCTTAAAAGTGATAAATCCACTATCGGGAACTACCATTCCCAGAATTGATTTTATTAAAGTGGTCTTGCCACTGCCATTGGGTCCAATCAGCGCAATGCATTCTCCCTTGTTACAGAAAGTGGATACATTATCCAATGCTTTTAATTTTCCGAATTTTTTGGTCACGTTACTTGCAATGATCATTGTGGTTGATTTTAAATAAGCTGATTTCTTTAAAAGAGGTCATCTTAAAATGCTTTCTTCATTAATGGAGCATTGTCTTTTAAATTTTCTGGCGTAATGCTGGGTAATATTTTTTCAGTTTTATCCAATAATGCAGTTATGAAACTTCTGAATAAAATCATTGCCGGTGGGTATTTTTCCACAATCATTGAATACATGCTTACCGGACGGTAGGGGATATCTCCAATCTTGTCCTTATTGAGGTCGTAGCCTTCGTATTTGTCCCAGTAATTATGATTGAATGTATTTTGTACCAGTGACCCATTGGTGCCTACATCAAAGGTGTTGCCGATAAAATTATTTTCTTCCAGCACTACTTCCATGCAACTAGCCTGTATTTTTAGTGCCCATCCATTGTTTTCAAATGTGTTGTGTTTCATATAAACTCTACTGGCTCCTTCCATAAATATGGCACTGGTGTTTTTAGAAAAATGATTTCCAGTCATATACCCATCGGATATTTCTTTCAGTAATATTCCATGAGCAGCATCTCCCCAGTTCTCTTCGAAATAATTGTTAAACATTTTGATGTGCTTACTGAACATTACGGATACACCTGATCCATTATTGCTGAAAATATTACCTACATACGTATCATCATTTGAAAACATAAAATGCAATCCATACCGAATATTTTTATCAGCAGTATTACGCCATATAATTGAGTTTTTTACAAATTCAAAA
>JBIIVV010000238.1:0-5011 GCA_044339235.1 Ferruginibacter sp. | reverse complement strand
ATCGTAGCGTTTATCACTGAAAAATAATTTATCAATGATACCACGAGCTGTTTCGTTATCGGGTGCATCTGCACCACGTAACTGGCGGTAAATATGTTGAACCGCTTCCAGTTCACTATTAGAAGTATCCTTATTTAGCGTGTTGTAGATGATAGCATAATCGCCACTCACTTCTTCTTTCTGAACAAAAACACTCTTCACATCCATTTCGGCGATCATGTCAATGTTTTCTTGATCCAACACGGTATCACGCTCCAAAACGATTTCATTCCTTTCAATACTAACTACTTCTCCGGTATCCTCATCCACAAAATCTTCTACCCATGTACGTAATACACGAGCAGCAAGGCGTTTGCCAATATATTTTTGTAAACCTTTCTTTTCAACTTTTACTTCATCAGCCATACCAAACAATTCCAGTATGTCTTTATCGGTTTCAAAGCCAATAGAACGTAACAAGGTGGTTACAGGGAATTTCTTTTTACGATCAATGTATGCATACATGACATTGTTGATGTCAGTAGCAAACTCCATCCAAGCACCCTTAAAAGGAATCACCCTGGCAGAATAAATCTTTGTTCCATTGGGATGTACGGACTGTCCGAAAAA
The DNA here is from genome assembly GCA_044339235.1 of Ferruginibacter sp. Lineage (GTDB taxonomy): Bacteria > Bacteroidota > Bacteroidia > Chitinophagales > Chitinophagaceae > Ferruginibacter. The sequence continues at coordinate 4,402 of JBIIVV010000238.1, read as the reverse complement.
TACACCAGGAGAACGATGTAACTGAGATACCACTACCCTTTCAGCTCCATTGATAACAAATGTACCACGTGGAGTCATGTAAGGAATGTTTCCCAAAAACACATCCTGAACAATGGTTTGGAAATCTACGTGTTCCTCGTCATTACAGCTCAACCGAAGTTTTGCTTTTAACGGTACAGCATAGGTCAATCCCCTTTCAATACACTCATCAATGGTGTAGCGGGGTGGATCAACAAAATAGTCTAAGAACTCCAGTACAAAGATGTTTCGTGTGTCAGTGATAGGAAAATTTTCCTTAAACACACGGAATAATCCTTCGTTGTTACGCTTATCGGGCGTAGTTTCCAACTGGAAGTAGTCTTTAAACGATTGAATCTGGATTCCGAGTAAATCGGGAGTTTCCGCCAGCAGTTCAATTTTTCCGAAATTGATACGCTGAGCAGCGGATGATTTTGTTGCAGCCATATTGTAATTAAAACGTTTTAATGCTGAGAAGGTTCTCTATTTTCAAGTAGTAGACAGGATGAGTGCCACTAACCTGAAATTAAAGGACGGCAAAGGTAAGGAATAGTATTTAAATATAGAAATTCTATAATGATATTTTAGGATTTTGGTTTGATTTTTGATAAAAGGGTGGCAAAAAAGGGAAATAATGGGCTTTTAGATATAAAAAAGCCCTCAATTTACCATGTCTTTCCTATCAATTTCAACTCTTTCTACTGAATTTTTACACCCAATCCAACCAATTATAAAATTATTTAAAAGATAACAAAAAAGCCGAAGATTACTCTCCGGCTTTTAAAGCTATTTTATAAAATTGTAAATTAAGCTATTTCAACTTCAGCACCTGCTTCAGTCAACTTAGTTTTTAATTCTTCTGCAGTTGCTTTATCAACACCTTCCTTAACTGGTTTTGGAGCGCCATCAACTAAATCTTTAGCTTCTTTCAATCCTAATCCTGTTAATTCTTTAACGATTTTAACAATCGCTAATTTGTTAGCACCAGCAGCTTTCAAGATTACATTGAAAGATGTTTTTTCTTCAACAGCAGCAGCTTCGCCACCACCTGCACTTATTACTACTGCAGCTGCAGCAGGCTCAATACCGTACTCTGATTTTAAAAACTCTGCTAATTCTTGAACTTCTTTTACTGTTAATCCTACTAAACTTTCAGCTAATTTTTTTACGTCTGCCATAATAATTAAATTTTTTCCGCCTTCATTGTTATATACTCCGGCGGAGTTTTAAAAAAATTGTTTTTGCCTTATTTTCCCATCCGGCCAGGGTAATATGATTGGATACACCAACGTGTATTCATTTAAAAAATTATTCTGCATCAGGAGCCACCGCATCATCAGCAACCGCTGGAGCTGCTTCAGCAACAGGTGCCGCTTCAGCAACGGGAGCTGCTTCTACTGCTGCAACTTCCACAGCCGGAGCGGCTACTTCAGCTTCAGCTGCACTTGCTGCATCTTTATTTTGTAAAGCACCTAATACACGCTGAATTGGAGCTTGTAATAATCCAATTACTTCGCCAATCAATTCATTTTTGGTTTTGATTTGTGTAAGGGCAATCAATTGATTATCGCCAACAAAAATATCACCATTAATGAATGCTGCTTTTAATTCAGGCTTTTCGCCTTTGCTTTCCTTCCTGAAGCCACTTAAAATCAAAGCGGGTTCTTTAGGGTTTTCGCTGAATAAAAGAGCTGTAACGTTGTGCAAAGAATCATAAACACCTGTATACTTTTCAGCATCGAGGCTCTCTAATGCTTTGCGGATAAGTGTGTTTTTAGCAACCCTCATCTCTACTTGCTTATCAAAGCAATGGCTGCGCAGTTTGGTTATCTGGGCAACGGTCAAACTTTCTGTATCGGTAATATAGAAATTATTGTATTGGGCAAACTTCCCTTTCAATACTTCTATTACGTCGTTTTTTTCCTGTTTTGTCATAACAAATATTTTATGTAAAAGCTATAATGCTGCTTTTACCGTAAATTAATTTTGAACCGATTTAGTATCAATTAAAATACCCGGACTCATTGTGCTAGCCATACTAACTCCTTTAAGGTAAGTTCCTTTAGAAGAAGATGGTTTCAATTTTACAATAGCACTAATCAATTCCAGACTATTCTCTGCAATTTTATCAGCACCAAAACTTACACGTCCGATAGAAGCATGAATGATACCAACTTTATCTACTTTAAAGGCGATTTTACCACCCTTAACTTCATTTACGGCATTGGCTACATCATTGGTAACGGTTCCAGTCTTAGGATTCGGCATTAAATTGCGTGGTCCTAGCACTTTACCCAATTTACCAATTTTAGGCATTACAGAAGGAGTGGCGATGATCACATCTACATCTGTCCAACCACCTTCAATTTTTGTAATAAACTCATCAAGGCCAACAAAATCAGCACCTGCGGCTCTTGCTGCTTCTTCCTTATCTGGAGTACAAAGCACCAATACCTTTTTGGTTTTACCGGTGCCGTGTGGCAATGAAACGGTACCACGAATAGCCTGGTCTGCTTTTTTTGGATCTACACCCAATTTGATATGCAAATCAACCGAACTATCGAACTTGGTTGTATTAATTTCTTTCACTAAGGCGCAAGCTTCCTTCAAGGAATAAACTTTATTAACATCAACCTTAGCGTTTGCTAATTTTCTTTTTTTAGTAATCATTTTCTAAAATTTTTTGTGGTTGATAATTAATTTTCCCAAGGAGCTTTTCCGTCAACAGTTAAACCCATGCTACGTGCAGTTCCTGCAATCATTTTCATGGCGCTATTAAGGGTAAAAGCGTTGAGGTCAGCCATTTTATCTTTGGCGATTTCCTCTACTTGTGCCCAAGAAACCTTACCTACTTTTACACGGTTAGGTTCTTTACTACCACTAGTAATTTTAGCTGCGTCCATTAACTGAATGGCTGCTGGCGGTGTTTTAATAATGAATTCGAATGACTTATCAGCGAAAACAGTGATAAGAACGGGAAGAACTTTCCCTGGTTTATCTTGGGTTCTTGCATTAAACTGTTTGCAGAACTCCATGATGTTAACACCTTTTGAACCCAGTGCAGGTCCGATTGGGGGTGCCGGATTAGCTTGTCCTCCTTTACATTGGAGCTTGACATAGCCGGTAATTTCTTTTGCCATGTAATAATTTTTTTTGGTGATAGCGTACCGATAATAATCGGCACTCCCAATTCAATAAATTCTAACAAGAACTATTTGGGGCGGCAAAGGTAAAGGAATTTATTTTAAAAACTGCCATTTCAAGAAAAAATCCCGGACAATCCGGGATTTTTTTGGCTAACTATAATTTAAGTACTGCTAGATAAGGGTTTGCCCCCTCCTAATCGGGATAATAGGCTATTAAAGAAAAAAGCCACAAAAAGTGGCTTTTCAATATTATGCTATTTTTTCTACTTGCATATAATTCAGTTCCACCGGTGTGGCCCTGCCGAATATCTTCACCTGCACCTTGAGTTTCTTTTTTTCATCATTTACCTCTTCTACCATTCCGTTAAAGTCATTGAATGGACCATCAATAATTTTAATCGTTTCACCAATGATAAATGGCTCACTCATTGTCATTCCGCCTCCTTCACCCATTTCATCTACCTTACCCAACATTTTATTCACCTCTGACTTTCTAAGTGAAATGATATTTCCCTTACTCCCCTTTCCATCTGTTAAGAAATGCATTACATTGCTGATATTGCTGATATGTTGCACCATGTCATCATTGAGCTTTTTATCAGCCACTTCGATCATCACATAGCCAGGATAAAAGTTTCTTTCACGCATCACTTTCTTTCCAGCCTGAACCTTATATACTTTCTCAACCGGCAAGAAGATTTGCTTAATAATGTCGGACCATCCGTTACGAATAATGTCCTTATCAAGGTATTCCTTAATTTTACGCTCCTTGCCACTTACAACACGAAGTACGTACCATTTACTTTCCTTATCCTGCACAATTGATTCTTCCATTGTAATATTACTTAAACAAAGAGTAAATAAATTTTAAAGACCCATTCGCTATAAAATCCATTATACCAACTATGGCAGTAATGAATATAGTAGCACCCAGCACAATCATAGTAGATTGCTGTAACTGCTCCCAACTGGGCCAGGTTACCTTTTCAACCAACTCTTCATAAGAGTCTTTTATATACGCTGTCAGTTTGTTCATCATTGTTTTTTGATAATTATTAAATACTTACTCTGAAAATTTACATACAACCTATCGGCTTGTATGGTTTGTCAAAGTAATCAGCACGGACACTAGGATTCGAACCAAGATCAAAGGTTTTGGAGACCCGTATGCTACCGTTGCACCATGTCCGTATAAACGAATTAGCTAATTAGCAAATTTTGCTAATTAGCTAATTCTA
>JBIIVV010000237.1:0-5012 GCA_044339235.1 Ferruginibacter sp. | reverse complement strand
ACTTACTTTTAACAACGTATAAAAACAAAAAACCCGACCCAGTTGGATCGGATTTTAATAATTTTTTCTAAAACCATTGTTATTTTAGAAAATAAAAATTGGTAGCACGTACGGGAATCGAACCCGTGACTCCTCCGTGAAAGGGAGGCGTCTTAACCCCTTGACCAACGCGCCGTTATTTTCGGACCGCAAAGATAGGGGTGAAGCCTTACTTCACAAAATTTTACAGGATTTAAATTTGTTGTATTGTATAAAATATTCGATTGCCCCCTTTACAACGATGTTTTCCTGCCATTGCTAACCATGTAAACAGTTATTTTAAGTAGAAAAGGGGGAGTCATCTTTTAAAAGATCCGGCCTTCTATCGTTGGTTCTTTGTAAACTTTGGTCCATCCGCCATTGATCTATTTTTGCATGGTTTCCTCCCATTAAAATTTCCGGCACTTTCCAACCCCTAAATGTTTCAGGTCTGGTGTATACGGGTGGTGCAAGCAAATTGTCCTGAAAAGAGTCCGTTAAAGCAGAGGTTTCATCATTTAATACACCGGGTATTAGCCTGCCAATGGAGTCTACCAGCACAGCAGCTGCCAACTCGCCCCCACTCAGTACATAGTCGCCGATGGAAATTTCCTTTGTTATAAAATGGTCCCTCACCCGTTGGTCAATACCCTTGTAATGCCCGCAAATGAGCAGCAGGTTTTCTTTTAGAGAAAAATGATTGGCTATTTGTTGATTATAGGTCTGGCCATCAGGGGTTAAAAAAATAACCTCATCGTAGGTAGTGTTTTTTTGTAGACTTTCAATGGCATTCACTAGCGGTTCTATCATCATTACCATTCCAGCCCCACCGCCAAAGGGATAATCATCCACCTGGGCTCTTGCTAAGGTGCTGTAGTCCCTTAGGTTAATTACATTCACTTCTAGCAAACCTTTATCCTTTGCCCTTTTTAGTATGGAATGGCCAAAAGGGCTTTGCAATAGATCGGGAACCACTGAAAGAATGTCAATTTTCATCGTAAAACGCTGTAATGGGGTAATTGTAGGTTATAAAAGCAAGCAAAAGTATTCGAATATAATTGAACCTAGGAGTAAAAAAGATAAAAACTGCTTAAAATGATGGTTGATGTAGTAGACAAAAAAAAGCCCTTCCGTAGAAACGGAAGGACATTAACGATTGCTTGCTATATGAAAATCTTAATAATTAATATTAACAGAAGGTTGGTTTTTAAAATTCAATCCCTATATTTGTCCTCAACGAACGATTGATTGCTTTTCTTTTAATTAAGGTCTATTTATAAAAACCTGCCTTTCTGATACAAATCTAAGGCAGGTTTTTTTATGTCTCTGACCAACTTCCTCTCTTTTTAATGATGGTAAAAGGGTATTGAAATTATTTAAAAGCCCGTCAATATTGGCTTTGGTAGCAATAAATTGATGATGCCCATTCAATAATGAGGAGATAATTTTAACTGATTTTAACAAATAAATCCTAAAAAAAAGTTTGAAATCTACTGAAGAGGATATAATTGTATGAGCTGCAGCCGGCTGACTGGAAATTGCGTCCTTATTTTTGTTTGGTATAAACAAGAAAAAAGCACTAAAAATTGAACAAATTAGCTGATTGGTTAGGATGAACTGGGGAAATCTCCCTCCATAAAATCGTCCAGGTCTCTTTTGTCTTTTTTTGTAGGCCTTCCTAATTTGCTCATTCGCTTACCCGTATTGAAAACGGCTGCCTGAAATTGTATGCGGTCCAATTCTTCTGGAGGGGTAATATCGGAGTAGAATTTGATGGCTTCGCTGTATTGCACCCGGTGGTCGAGCAGCCCGGTCACTTTTATCACCCAGCGTTTGGCTTCGGTTTTTACTTCAAATTCGTCGCCAAGGCTAATCGTTTTGGCAGCTTTTACATTATCACCTTTTAGCTTTACCTTATTTTTATCGCAGGCATCTGCCGCCTGGCTTCTTGTTTTAAATAACCGGATAGCCCACAAGTATTTATCAAGACGGATTTTTTCAGTTTCCATGGCGTAAAATTAAATGCTTTTATATTTAAACTGTCATTTGATATATTGTATTTCGTAAATTTAGTTTTTAAAACACAAGAGATGATGTTAAAAAAATATCCACTTTATTTATTGCTAATTTTTCTATTGGTTTCCCTGTTGGCAGAAGCACAGTTTCCTATTGTTACCCAATGGACTGCGGATGGAGAAGGGATGTACAAAAAAAAGGAGGGAAATATTGTAAAGCTAAATTTTTCAACAAATATTGAAACAACTGTAATCAATAAATCACAACTTACCACCGCTGCTGGTAAAGCCCTTGATCCGGCTGCTTTTAATTTCAGTAATGACAAGGGTAAACTATTGATATTTACCAACACTGCAAAAGTATGGCGTTACAATACCCGTGGCGATTATTGGGTATTGGATATCGCTTCACACAAATTAACACAACTTGGAAGGGCAAGGCCTGCTCAATCGCTTATGTATGGCAAGTTTTCGCCGGATGGTAAAAGGGTAGCCTATGTAAGCGGCCATAATTTGTTTGTAGAAACAATTGCTTCGAGGATGGTTATCCAACTAACGTTTGGAGGTACACGAAAATTAATTAATGGAACTTTTGATTGGGTATATGAAGAAGAGTTTGGCTGTAGGGATGGTTTTCGGTGGAGTCCGGATGGGGCTCAAATTGCCTACTGGCAGGTAGATGCCAATAAGATCAAAGATTATCTAATGCTCAATACCACGGATGCTAATTATTCTAAGGTAATACCGGTCGAATATCCAAAAGTGGGGGAGCCGCCATCACCTGTTAGAATAGGAGTGGTGAACAGCGCCGGCGGTGCCACCCGGTGGATGAATATACCCGGCAATGCCAGCCAGCATTACCTACCCCGAATGGAATGGAGCAACAAGCACACACTGGTGGTACAGCAACTCGACAGAAAACAGCAGGAAAGCAAACTGTTTTATTGCAATGCATCCAATGGAAAATCAAGTTTGTTTTATTCCGAAAAAAACAATTCCTGGATTGAAATTAAGAGCTACTGGAATGAGGATGATCCTATGGGATGGGAATGGATTAATCATCAAAAGGAATTTATTTGGGTGAGTGAAAAAGATGGTTGGCGGCATTTATATAAAGTAAGCAGCGATGGTAAGCAGGAGGTATTGCTTACCAAGGGTGAATATGATATCGCCTCCATTGAGTATATAGATGAAGCCAACAATTATATTTATTTTATGGCTTCACCCAATAATGCAACCCAACTTTATTTATACAAAATAAAAATGGATGGAAACAGTGAGGCTGAATCGGTTTCTGACTTAAATCAAAAAGGAACCCATCAGTATAGTCTTTCACCGGGTGCAAAATGGGCCAGACACAGTTTCAGTAATTACAAAACTCCTCCTATCGTTGAATGGGTTCGCTTATCGGATGATGTAAAAAAAATAAACAGCCAAAATGCGACTGTTGTAAAAGAATCCATCAGCGATATACAGTATACCACTATTACAACAGAAGACGGTGTAACATTGGATGCATGGATCAATAGCCCCAAAAATTTTGATAGCAGTAAAAAATATCCAGTTGTTTTTTATGTATACGGTGAACCGGCTTCCTCAACAGTCATTGATCGATACGGCAGTCAACGAAATTTTTTGTATCAGGGTGATATGAATGCCGATGGATATTTTCAGATCGGTGTTGACAATAGAGGAACTCCCTCCCTCAAAGGGGCAGCATGGCGAAAAGCCATTTATAGAAAAATTGGCACCGTCAATATTCGCGATATGGCGATGGCAGCAAAAAAAATTCTTACCAGTACTTATTTTGACAAGGATCGCGTAGCAGTATGGGGCTGGAGTGGGGGAGGTTCATCCACGCTGAATTTACTCTTCCAGTATCCTGAAATATTCAAAACTGGAATAGCGATTGCCGCGGTGGGCAATCAATTATTTTATGATAATATTTACCAAGAGCGCTACATGGGATTGCCACAAGAAAATAAGGAAGATTTTATAAAAGGCTCACCCATTACTTACGCAAAAAATTTGCAGGGTAATTTATTGTACATCCACGGTACCGGAGATGACAATGTGCATTACAGTAATGCGGAGGTGTTGCTCAACGAGCTAATCAAGTATAATAAGCAATTTCAGTTTATGCCCTATCCAAACAGAACGCATAGCAGATCCGAAGGCGAAGGAACCAACCTACATTTGAAAACATTATACACGAAGTTTTTGCAGGAAAATTGCCCTCCAGGAGCGAGATAAAAAATAAAAAAAACCGAGGTTGACAAGCCTCGGTTTTTTTGTAGATGCAAAAAAAAATCACTTGCTCATTTCAGTAAAATACTGGTGGAAATAAGGGATGGTTTCAATGCCTTTATAGAAATTTTCAAGGTTGAATTTTTCGTTCGGACTGTGCAGGTTATCGCTATCGAGCCCAAAGCCCATGAATACGATTTTAACGCCTAGTTCTTTTTCAAACAGTGCACAAATGGGAATACTTCCACCACCCCGAACGGGTATCGGTGCTTTACCAAAAGTAGTTTCCATCGCCTTGGCAGCAGCACGGTATCCGATGCTATCAATAGGAGTCATGTAAGGCTCGCCCCCATGATGTTCAAACGCATCCACGGTAACGCCTGGTGGTGCAATTTTTTTAAAGTATGCCAATAAGATTGCGGTAATTTTTTCTGATGATTGGTTGGGAACCAGCCTTGCAGATACCTTTGCCATGGCCTTGCTAGGCAAAACCGTTTTGGCGCCCTCACCCTGGTATCCACCCCAAATTCCGTTGAGTTCAAGCGTAGGCCGTATACCTGTTCTTTCATTGGAGGTATACCCTTTTTCGCCCCACAATGCGTTGACTCCAAGATCATCCTTAAAATCCTGTTCATTGAAAGGGGCCGCTGCCATTAATTTTCTTTCCTCGGTGGATGCTTCCACCACATCGTCATAAAATCCCGGAATGGTAATATGATTATTTTCATCATG
>JBIIVV010000054.1:0-16922 GCA_044339235.1 Ferruginibacter sp. | reverse complement strand
GCTGAGCCCAAATTACTATTGGTAGGTAAAATAATTTCTGTGAATCCTTTTTCACTTTCACCCACTGCTACCTCAATCATTTCAAACTTATTAACTTCTAAGGACTGGTAAATGTATTGTTTGCCTTCAAAACGAACAATGGCATCGGCAGGCAAAGAAATAGTTTTTTTATTTTTCACTTCAATTTCGGCATTCATATAAGTGCCTGGAACCAAGGATTTGTCATACACCTCAAAATGACAATGCACTTCTGTATTGCCCTCTGTTGAGATCTCCTTCCCTATCAATATGATTTCACAGGGATATTTTTTATCGGGGTAATTATTGGTATACGTAACCAAGTGTTGGCCGATAAAAAGTTTGTCCAAGCTTTTCTCAAACACTTTTAAATTAAGGTGAACATCAGTGGGATTAATTAATTCAAACAAAACCTCCGTAGAAGAAACGTATTTACCGATGTTTACATTCACCTTGGAAACATAGCCGCTGATAGGCGAAAGGATGTTGATACTTTTTAGAATATTCGTTTCACTTATTTTGTCGTTACTGATGCCCACCAAATCAAGCTTAGCTTCTAATGCAGTAATCAATACCCGCTGGCTTCTATATTCAACCTCTGAAAGTTGGAATAGCTTATCACTGCTAGCCTGACTTTGACTGAGTTCCTTCTGCCGCTTGAATTCATTTTCCAAATAACCAATTCTTGCCTTGGCGGTTAAGTAATCCTGTTGCAATTGGATGTATTGTTGATCTTGCATCACGGCAATCACTTGCCCCTTATTTACATGCATCCCCGGCAGCAATTGTGTATTTTTTAAATAGCCCCCCAATGGTACACTAATAGAAACGAGGTTCTGCGGGGGCACATCAATCTTTCCGTTCACTTTTAAAATCGACGAGATTTCTCGCTGTTCCAACTTGCCAGTTTCAATACCCGCATTTTTCATTTGCACTGCCGAAAGCAATACCGTCCGATCCTCTTGGCTGAGGGCGACAGGCTGCTGACTTTGTTTCTTTGACGAACAGGCAATCAACAATAAGATGGCTGCCATTAAAAAAATAGATGACTTCATGGATTAAAATATTATTGATTGGTTAAATAATTTAGCTGAATGATGGATTCATTCAAATTTTTCAATGCTTCCAAATACTCATTATTAAGTACTGTCGCCTGGTGAATAACTTGGCCCCATTCTAGATAATTGATATCGCCTCGGGCCAACTGTTGATTGGCGGTAGTGGTAATGAGGGAAGCATTTTTTAAAGCTTTTAATTCATAGTAACGAACCGTCTCGAGATACTTATTGTATTGAACAAAAGCAACCTGGTATTCTGTTTGCAATTTTTGAAAACCCGCCTTGTATTCCTGGTTAGCCAGTTCGCGATTAAATTTTGCAGCATTAATTTTATCCTTCTGTGATCGGGCAAATACGGGAATGGCAAGCCCAAGTTGAACAGCACTAAAACGCTGACTGCCGAGATAGTTCTTATTATCTGCTCCTGTTCCCCTGATACTTGCGTTATTATACCCTAGTGAAAAATCAGGCAATAACTTACTTTTTTCAACTTCTAGGGAAGCGTTCGCCACTTGCTGCTGCTGTTCAATCAGCTTAATTGATGCATGATTCTTCAGCAATGCCGTGTCTGAAATTGCGGACCACTCCAATTTATACACAGTGGCTGTAGGAATATACAATTCAGTAGTATTCAGTAATAATTGAAACTCAATCTGTAATATGGCCAAATCCTGTAAAAGTTGGCTTAACTGTATTCTTACCTCACCCAATTGGGTTTCTGCTGTTATTTTTTCAAGTACATTGGTTTGGCCCTTGGACAACCTCAATTCGGCACGTTTATATAAAGCAGCATAAAGACTATCCGCTTGAAGAAGCAGCAACCTTTTTTGATCAACATATAAAATCGTATAAAACAATAGTGCCACCTGCTTTTTCAACCAACTTTCTTTAACAGACACATTTAGCAGACTAGTTTTCCATTCCTGCTGCATTAATTCCTTTTGGCTGGAATATACTTTCGGAAAAGAAAAGGATTGACTGATACCGAGCCTTGAATCATTGTATATACTATTGATTTGGCCAGCTTCGGCAGTAATTCCCATCTTTGGAAGGACGGGTCGACTTGGGATGAGCAATTGATGATACTGGGCTTTTAATTGCTCATTTTTTACCAACAGATTGTTATGGATAGCAGAATCGGTAGCCGCTTGAAGCGTAATCGGCATTTGCGCCAAAACGCTACTGCAGTTGCTAACAAAAAGCAATACAAGGATGGAGGTAATAATGCCGCTGCTGCTTTTTGTAGATTTTTCTTTGTGCGAATTTCCAGATTCAAAAACCATGTACAAAACTGGCAATACAAAAAGGGTTAAGAAAGTTGCAATCAGCAAACCTCCAATCACCACCGTTGCCAATGGCCGCTGTACTTCTGCTCCTGCACCATTGCTTACCGCCATAGGAAGAAAGCCTAAAGATGCCACATAGGCTGTCATCAATACAGGACGTAACCTGACTTTTGTACCCATCAAAACGATCCGTTTCACATCCTTCATTCCTTCTTTTTTTAATCGATTAAATTCGGCAATCAGCACAATGCCATTCAATACCGCCACACCAAACAATGCAATGAATCCAACCCCAGCGCTAATACTGAAAGGCATGCCTCGAAGTGCCAAAAACAAAATACCTCCAATGGCTGACAACGGGATAGCAGAATAAATCAATAAGCCCTGCTTAATGGAAGTAAAAGCAAAATAGAGTAGCAGAAAAATCAATAGCAATGAAACAGGTACCGCTACCAACAATCGCTGTTTAGCTGCATGTAGATTTTCGAAAGCACCCCCATAGGTAACATAATACCCAGCAGGAAACTTTAATTGCTGATCCACCTTTTTCTGTAATTCATTGACAATACTTTGCACATCTCTGCCTCTCACATTAAAGCCAACTACAATTCTTCGCTTGGCATCTTCGCGCTGGATCTGATTGGGGCCATCTTTAATCTGCACATCCGCCAATTGATACAAGGGAATTTGAGTTCCCTGTGGTGTAGGAATTAGTAAATTTTGGACATCCTTTACATCCCTTTTCAAATCTCCCTTTAATCGTACTACTACGTCAAAGCGCTTTTCTCCTTCAAACAATAGGCCGGTACTTTGGCCAGCAAAAGCAGTATTGACCACTCGGTTAATATCATTTATGTTGAGGTTAAATTGAGCGATCGTATTTCTGTTATAATGAATAATAATTTGAGGCATTCCTGAAACGGGTTCCACATATAAATTTTTCGCTCCTTCTACCCCATTGACAATCGTTCCCAATTTGGTAGCATATGCGGCAAGCGTATCTAAATTTTCTCCAAAAATTTTACACACTACATCCTGCCTAGCTCCAGTCATTAACTCATTAAATCGCATCTGAACAGGAAACTGAAATCCCGCAGTAACGCCCGGTACCGCCTGCAGGGCCTTACCCATTTTTTCGGATAATTCATTGAATGTGGTTGCAGAAGTCCACTCCGATTTTGGTTTTAAGATCACCATCATATCACTTGCATCCATAGGCATTGGATCAGTGGGTACTTCGCCGCTGCCGATTTTAGTTACTACTTTCTCCACTTCGGGGAACTGCGTTTTTAGGATATGCGCCGCCTGTTGAGTATTGGCGATGGTAGTGTTTAAAGAGCTGCCAGTTAACACCCTAGTATCCACCGCAAAATCACCCTCTTCCAATGCGGGAATAAATTCACCCCCTAGGGAAAGTAATACGAAAACCGATATGATAAACATTCCCACCACAGAAAACAACACTGTTTTTGGAAAACCTACCACCCAGTTCAATGCCGATTGGTAAAGCCGCTCAACGCGCATCATCAACCTATCAGAAAAATTAGGTTGATGTTTTACTTTTTTGCTCAAGAAAAGCGCACTCATCATCGGGATATAGGTTAGGGAAAGAATGAATGCCCCCAACAAAGCAAAGGCAACGGTTTGTGCCATTGGTTTAAACATTTTGCCTTCTATCCCCTGCAAAGTAAAGATGGGTAAATAAACCACCAGGATAATGATCTGCCCGAATACCGCACTATTCATCATTTTGCTGGCTGAAAAATTTACTTCTTCATCCATCTGAGGTTGAGTTAATTTATTGACGCCGCCAAATTTTTTACTATGCGTAAGTTGATGCATCACCGCTTCCACAATAATAACGGCACCATCTACAATTAATCCAAAATCCAAAGCACCCAAGCTCATCAAATTGCCACTAACCCCAAAAATATTCATCATGATGATGGCGAATAACATCGCTAGTGGTATCACTGAAGCTACTAACAAACCCGCCCTCAAATTACCTAGAAAAAATACCAATACAAATACTACAATCAACGCCCCTTCCATCAGATTTTTCTGCACTGTCCCAATAGCGTTATCCACCATCTTGGTTCGGTCTAAAAATGGTTCAATCACCACCCCTTCCGGTAAAGATTTTTGTATCTGAAGGACCCGTTCTTTTACATTTTTGATTACATCGCTACTATTCGCTCCTTTCAGCATCATCACCACTGCACCAGCTACCTCTCCCTTATCATTGTAACACATGGCGCCATAGCGAGTGGCATGGCCAATTTTTATTTCCGCCACATCCCTTATAAACAAGGGCGTTCCGTTATTGGTTCTTTTGATGGCGATATTTTTAATATCTTCCATGCTACCTACCAAACCTTCTGATCGGATATACAAAACCGCAGGCCCTTTTTCAATATAGGCGCCTCCCGTATTTTCATTGTTTTTTTCCAATGCGGTAAAAACATCCGTAATGGTAATATTATAGGAAAGCAATTTATTTGGGTCCACTTCTATCGAATACTGCTTTAATTTACCGCCAAAACTACTAACCTCCGCTACACCCTTAACGCCCAACAACTGGCGGCGCACAATCCAATCCTGAATGGTTCTTAAATCAGTTTCATTATACTGGTTTTCATACCCTTCTTTCGGCCTTACCACATACTGGTAAATTTCCCCAAGGCCGGTACTCACTGGCCCTAATTCGGGCATGCCGATACCCTGCGGAATTTGGGACTGTACTTTTTGAAGCCGCTCGGCTACTTGCTGACGGGCCCAATAAATATCAGTGTCATCATCAAATACGATGGTAACCAACGACAAACCAAACCTCGAAAAACTTCTTATTTCTTTTAAACCAGATATATTGTTATTGGCTTGCTCGATAGGAAAAGTTACTAGCCGCTCAATATCTGTAGCGCCAAAAGAAGGAGCAATGGTAATGACCTGAACCTGGTTATTGGTAATATCGGGTACCGCATCAATGGGCAGCTTGGTAAATTGGTAACTACCATAGCCTATAAGGGCTATGATAAATAGCCCAACAATGAGTTTGTTCTTGATGGCAAACCCAATTATCGCATTTAGCATAATTGTATTTTAAATAAATAATGTAAAATCAACCTTTACAGTGTGGCAAAAATGTGAATAGCACAAAGTTGTGAAACCTTTGTGTGCTTTCAAAAAATAAAACTAACAAGATCTGGGAGGCTGCCAAATAGAGGCGATGCTAGAAGAAGGTATGGAAGTAATGAAATAACCGTATAATTTCTTTTGGTCGATTTCAATCGGCTTTAATAAAGACAACTGAAACGTTACTGGTACAAAATCGGCAATGGATACTGCAATACAAAAGCTTGAACTTTTAAATGGCAACTGCATATCTCTTTCATAATCCTTATCCTTTGGACTTCCATAGAGATAGTGCATAGACAAAAATGCAAGCATTGAAATGCTTTTATCCTCTTGCTGGTGCTCAATATAGTGCTGAAAAACCACAGGCAGTTTCACTAACTCTGCCGCTACGGATGTAGAAAACAGGTAAATACTGAGGAATAATATGGCGGAAGCTTTTTTCAGAAACCAAAGGTAGTTGATTTGGTTTTAAGTATATCAACAAATGCTATTTCAAATGACGCGCTATTTCATCAATCCAAAACTACCCTTCAAGCGAATATCTTCAGATGAAGTGCCAATCATCAAGTCGAAATTGCCTGGTCCAGCTTCCCATTGCAATGACTCGTTATAGAGAGATGATTTTTTGCTTGTCAATTGCAAATGTGATACGTTTACTTTTACCTGCACCCAATTTGATTTTAGCGAAATCTTTTAGCTCCTTCACTGGCCTTACCACAGCGCCTATCTGTTTTACCAAATATAAGTTCCTACAGAACCGCTTTCCAGTGAAGTGGTAATCCACTTGCCACTAATTTTGATATTAAATAACTCGGCAGAGCTGCCGTCATTTTGTACCAGTACTACCATTTTCCCTGCCGGCGTTTTAAAGGCAACGTTTTGCAAACTGCCCACCACATTACTAAAAATTCTTACCGCACCAGTAGGAACAAATTTGGAGGCATGTGCAACAATATAATATCCCACATTTTTTGTATAACTATCGCTGCCATTTACCGTAAAAGCACCCTTGCAGGTATTGCAACCCCCATCTGTATGTGGCCCAAAATTGGCATCACTCGCCAAATTCCATTCTAGTGCATTTTTACTCCAGTTGCGCATAGATCCAATAACAACATTTTTTACATGCCATTTTAAGTCATCTTCAAATTTTCCTGTAGAAGCAGTGTATTGCTCGGTGAAATAAATATTCTTTTCCGGGAATGCACTGTGAACAGTTGATAGCGCACTGATATCGCCTGAATATAAATGAAATGCAGTGCCCTCTATATAAGCTTTGGCAGCAGGGTCATTTAAAACAGCTATCGGATAATCAGGATGATCACAATTATGATCATAGATAACAATTTTGGTAGTAATTTGAGCAGACTGAAAAGCCGGTCCTAAATTATTTTTTATAAATTCTGCCTGCTCAACAGCTGTCATCAACATGCTCGGATTATTGCCTGGATGCAGCGGTTCATTTTGCGGTGTTATAGCATCAATGTTGATGCCCTGTTCCTTCATTTTTTGAATATACTTTACAAAATACTTTGCGTAGGCTTCATAATAAATGGGGCGCAAACTTCCTCCTTTAAAGCTATTGTTATCTTTCATCCATACTGGTGGAGACCAAGGAGATGCCATTATTTTAATGGAGGGCTGAATCAGTAAAATTTCTTTTAGTAGCGGAATTAGATGAAGCATATCTGGCGTCAAACTAAAGTTCGAAAGATTTACATCTGTTTGGCCATTTGGCATGTCGTCGTAACTAAAAATAGTGCTATTAAGATCAGAAGAGCCGATACTAATTCTTAAATAACTTGAAGCAATAGAATTGTTGCTTGAACCAAATGTTTCTTGCAATAATTGCTGCTTTTTTGAAGGACTTAAAAGATTAATTACCTGGGCGCTTCCTCCCGTAAGGGTATATCCAAAACCGTCAATTTTTTGAAACTGCTGCGCATCATCCACTTCAATAGTAGCATACATGTTGGCAACATTGCCAAATGCGAGCAGGGTCGATTGCTTTTCCAGCAGTACTGTTTGATTAGCCTTTGTCAACCAAAAATCCACCTCGTTTACTACAGGAGTAGGAGCTGGAGTAGGAGTAGAACGAGTCTTTAAAACTGATTTGGAACAATTCAATTGGGTAAGCGCCAGCGCAATTAGCAATAAAAATTTCATTCTTCTGTTGATACTATTCATTTGTTCAATTTATTATTACTACAAGGCAATTAATTTAAAAAATATATACTTCAAAAAATTGAAAGTACAGTTGCTAATTCATATTATTTTGGCATGAGTTCATTCTGCTAGCTGAAAATGTCTAACATAATCCACCTCCATCGTTACTGGAAAAATGGTGTCATCTACCCCCATTTTACCACCCCAGCCTCCTCCAATTGCTATATTCAATAACAAATGAAAAGGCTGGTCAAATGCCCATTCATTGGTTGATAAGTGTTCATTGACAATATGGTTATACACCACCCCATCCATTAAAAAATCTATTTTTTCAGGCGTCCACTCAATTGAATATATATGGAACTGGTTGTATGGATTTGAAATAAAAATCCCCTTCATCTTTTGAGTTCCCTTTATGTGATTGTAGGCATTGCTGTGTATCGTTCCAAAGATGCTGTCCTTTTGAAACCCTACATGTTCCATAATGTCAATTTCGCCGCAATAGGGCCATCCTGCTTGTTCTATATTATTTCCCAGCATCCAAATGGCAGGCCAGGTTCCTCTTCCACTAGGCAGCTTGGCCCTTATTTCAATTTTTCCATATTTAAAATCCACCTTACCCTTTGTTAGTAGCCTTGCTGATGTAAATGCATTGTTTTCCTTAGTTTGTTTTCTTGCAGTAATTTTTAAAACTCCATTGTCAACAAATGCATTGGAAGTATCCTTATTGGTATAATACTGCAATTCGCTGTTACCCCAGCCATGGCCACCAATATCATAGCCCCATTGGGTACTATCGGGTAATCCTTTGTTGTTAAATTCATCACTCCAGACAAGCTTCCATTTGCTAGTAACAATCGACTGCTTAGTTTGTTGAAATAATAATTCAGGTTCATTGGTAGTGATGAAGTCAAATTTTTTATCGAGCAACCAATCCATATCAGAAGCCTCGTTGATTGTCCAGGCATTCAATACAATGTGCAGCTGCTTGGCAGACGCTATCCATTCAGGATGTTTTTGGAAAACCAAAAGCTGATAATCGGCTCCACTCACACCATCCTCTTTTAATTGTTGAGGACTTTTATCACCTAATAAATATTGCGTATTGGCTGACGGATCAAGCTCGATTATTTTCTTTAAAATTTCATAGTCGAAACTAATATATACCACCAGCCTTTCTGCCTTTAATTGTTGAAACATAGCAACCACTTTAGCTGCAACCAGTTTTGCCCGCTCTTTACTAATTTCAGAAGGTTTTATTTCACAAACCAATCGGGTGCTGGTATTACTTATATTTCCGGCCAAAATATATTCTCGTAGAGTGGGTATTTTTTCTCCGTTAGAGAGTTTGAAAGCAATCAAGTCAGCATAATTTGTCTTTTCAATAACCAATTGGTGGTAGGCTGCGTCATGATTAATAACCAATGAATCATCCGCTGTCATCCGTACATCAAACTCGGATCCCGCACATTTTAGGTGAATGCTATTGAGTAGCGATGCGATTGAATTTTGTGGAAAATTATTTTTTTTCCAAGCTCCCCGATGCGCGACAATAGAATTATTCGCAAACTGAATCGGATGAGTTTTAATTTTTCTTGAACTGCTGCAGGCAAGAAAAAAAAACGAAGTGCAAAATGCTAAACAAATGAACCGCATAGATTTACCTAATTATTTTTAAAAAAATTATTTGAAAAGGACATTATCATTTAATCAAAATCAGTTTATTGAAACACCCTCACATAATCAACAAACATTCTTTGAGGAAATACGGTAGCAGGATCTGGAGAACCAGGCCATAGCCCTCCCACCGCTACATTAAAAATAAAAAACTGATCGGCATTGAATGGATAAATTGCAGTACCCACATCGGTCAAAGTATTGGTTAAATACAACTGGTCATCCACATACCACTTGATCAGATCTTGCGACCATAGTACACTAAACACGTGAAACTGTTGCGAAAAATCGCCGGAGGGAAGATTGTAATTTCCACCCTTAGAACTGCTTACTCCGCTAACTGGTTTCCAATGTGAAGTGCCGAATGCCCTGCCAGGATAAGTGCCAACTAATTCCATGATGTCAATTTCTCCACAGGCTGGCCATCCTTCCGAAGGAATGTTGGCACCCAACATCCACAATGCTGGCCAAATACCTTTTCCTACTGGTAGTTTTGCCCTAATATCTATTCTGCCAAATTTAAAATTCTTTTTATTTTGGGTAGTCATTCTACCGGATGAATAGTTGAAGCCAAGCATGGATTCTTTTCGCGCCTCAATAATCAAATTCCCATTCGATAAAAAAGTATTTTTCAAACTATTTGTATAATATTCTAGTTCGCTATTACCCCATCCTCCCACTCCATTTCCAATTTCTTGGTTCCAAAAACTGGTATTTAAACTCGTTCCTGCAAACTCATCGCTCCAAGCCAATGTATAGCCTGGATATGAAAGAGGTGTAGCATAACCACCATTATCTGTAGGTAAATAAAGGCCATCTTCTGTAAGTAGAATGCCCTTTGCTGATGCAGTGGCAATGGTGCAAAATTTAGGATTGCTTAGCTGTAAAGTGAATTGCAAATTTTCCTGTCGCAAATTGGTAGGTTCTCCGCTAACTTGTACTTCAATGGTGGCTTGATTTTGATTAGGTGCAATAGAAACTGTTCCAGCTGCAGCGATATAATCCCTTGGAGAAATTGCCGTTCCGTCCACAAGGGTATAATTAACAGTGACGGTACTAGTGGTGACTTTATTACTCGTTACATAAAACCGCATAGTAGTAGCGCCGATTGCTCTTGGTTGACTCACTTCTAACACAGTAACTTCAGGAATGACCGCAGGAGGTACCGTCGGACTATCAGTCGATTTTTTGCAGGAAAATAAAACCACACAAAAAAATACAATCAATATTATTAAAGGCTTTCTTCTTAGTTGCATAAAAAATGCTTTAAACAGTAAAATATCTCGCACCACAAAAATTTAAAACCTGCAACTAGCAATTGTTTATTTTGCTTCTTTTTAAGCATCGAATTTCAATTCTATCAGTAACCCTTTTGTTATAGTATCACGAATTAAAGATAAATAGGCTGCATTATACAACATAAATAGGGAATACAATTAACACCCTTTCAAAATTTCAGAACTAGATCTGCTGTAGTTAGCATTAATTGAAAGTGGAATATTGCTCTTTCAATTAATGCTAACATTTCAGCAAATCAGTTGGGTTAATAATTTATAATTCAAACCTTAAAGGGCTTTCATTTTAATATACCAGGCATTCCCAGTTTCAGTACCCTGTACCCGTAAATACATATAGGTAGAAGTAAGTACCATTATTTCATACTCCGATTTTAAAGAACCGTAGCCTATACAAGTACTTGGACTTGCCAAGTTAATCGCCACTCCTGTAGTGGCACTAGCTGCAATGCCTGAGGTAGCTGGAGAAAACGAAAAGCCTCCTGTAGCACCCGCATAATTATTGCATTGCTCTGTAGATCCATTGGCAGGCATGCCTGGCAAAGTTGACAACTGCGCCCCTTTAGAGAAAATTCCATCTGGGGTCGTCATCTGCAAAGTAAAGGCAGCACCTGATTGTGTAAATTTATAGGTAGCGGTATAGAAGCAATTGCAACAATCTACTTTTTCATTAATATTTGCGGCCCACCAATCCGGACCTTTTGAACCAGCACTCCAGGGGCCTACACCAAAATGACCTGCTACGCTTTTGTCAACTACCCATGTTTTAGAACTATTTCCGGTTAAGTTTGTCACAATAGCTGCTGGTGGCACATAGGCACTAAATACAGAAATATCTTTCGTAAGGGTAGACGAAGTGCCACCTTTTCCATAAGCTACTGCTGTAATTCGATAAGTATATGTACCACTATTAGCAGCCAAATACGCTTTGGAGGCTGTTCCTTTTGGTAAATAAATTAGGTTCACCGCATCGTTGGCATCATAATCTATTTTATAGGAAAGGGCATTGTCGGCAGTAATCGTAATATTTACATTGCCGGTTCCATCTCCATTTGGATGCGCTGCATCTAACCCAACCACTTGTGTAGTAATAACAATATTAGAAGGAGCTATAAGATCCCCCAAGGTGTAAGTTGTTTTTTTGCAACTGCCAAACATTATTAGCAAAGCAAATAAACCCAACAGGTATTTTAATTTATTTGTCATGATATCTTATTTTAAATTTATTAATTAGTAAGTCTAATATTGTCAATATAAAAAGTAGCGAATTGTCCTCCTACACCTGCTCCTGTATAAGCATCATTGAATCTGAAAACAATTTGTCCGAATTTCGAATTGGCAGGTAGGCTTACAGTACTAAAATCAAATACCAACTCTTCCCATGCACCGGATGTTGTAAAAGGTACTTTTAAAACACCCGCGCCATTTCCAGGAATACCTCCTAATGAGGATTCTAATTCTACATTTAATTTCATACCAATCATTGCTGGATCAGGATTATAGGCTAACAATTTTATTTTTTTAGTAGTCCCAAAATCCATGTTTAAATTCAACGGACTATAGGTTCCACTCCAGTTATCCCATCCTCTAACAAATTTGCCTACACTCGCGGTGGTGTTAAGTCCTGTCGAACTAGGATTGTCAACAGTTGCGAAAGCCTGTCCACCTCCAAATGATCCAAAAAAGTAATTCACTGCAGCGTCATCAAAAGTTACTGGCATAGCAAATGCTGGAGAAGTGAAAGGGCCGATAACTGTTGCAGTAGTTGCTTCTGTTTTAGCTGCTCCTATATAAGTAGCATTTCCACTGATGGCAACCACCTTTACATCATACGTTCCTGCAGCTGCATATAGATGGTTGACCATTGCGCCAATTGCACAAGGAGTACCCACCTCGCTAGCTACATCACCAAAATACACCAGAAAGGAAGCTGCATAAAGTGCTGATGGTTTTACCGCAACTCCATTGGTATTTTTTGAAATATTTGCTGCCAGACTTGCTGGAGCCACATAGGTTAACGATAAAGGATAGGTATTGGTGGTTTCATGACCGGCAATATCTTTTGAAACGATGGACACTGTATAGCTTCCTTCCGGATACGAATGGGTAGCACTACCTCCTGGCGTTAATGTTGCATTTGCCCCGGTACCATGGCCATAGGCTACGGAAAATAAGGATACACCATTACCAATAGGTGATATTTTTACATTCCCCGAATTATCGGTACTGATATCAAATATCTTGGCAAGATTCGCGGAAGCAGCAGTACTCAAAGAAGAAAGATCCTGATCAATACCCTCTTTTTTGGAACAACTGGTTGCCATTAGTAACAGCAATCCGAAGACGTAGGTTATTTTTATATTCTTCATGTTTTATATTTTAATTAGTTATAACTAGGGTTTTGTACCAACTTAGTTCCCTGTAGTTCTCTAACAGGAATTGGAAATATTTCATTTTTCCCTGCCACAAAACCTCTACTGGCTAATTTAGCAGTTGCATCATTCCATCTTACCAAATCAAAAAAGCGATGTCCTTCTCCAGCCAATTCTAATCTGCGTTCTGCTTTAATGGCCGCTAACGAAACAGCAACAGAAGATAGACCAACACGGGCTCTTACCGCATCTAATAATGCTTGTGCCCTTGCACCTGTTGCACCCAATGCTTCAGCTTCCATTAAATAGGTGTCTGCCAATCTGATGACATAAGTGTCTTGTTTGTAGTTTAACACCTGATCTCCTCCACCGGATGAAGCATCCGCTTGGCGTGGTAAAAATTTATTCAAGAAATAACCTGTATTTTGATATCCGTCAATATAATCTGCTTGACCCGCTACTTTCAGCGCCTTCATGTCAAACACGGTAGCGTCAAATCTTGGATCTGATTTGATGGCATCATAAAAATCTTGTGTAAATACATTGAAGCTCCAACCTGAAGGTAAATTAGCAGCAGTAGAACCAGCCGGTCTTGAATAACTTCTAGGACCTACCATTACATTTACAGAGTTACCCTCATCACTTCCACTTCCCCAGTTACCCCAACCCGAATTTCCTACACTGGTATGGCAAGCTTCTATAATTGATTCGGTATTGAATTTATTAGCAACTACCCAAAGGTCGCTGAAGTTGGCTAAGAGACGGTATCCGTATTGACTAGTACCACCCGGTGTTCCGTTTACTTCTGCAAACTGAGCTGCTGCAAGACTGGTTTTGTTTTCAAAAAGATATACTTTTCCTAACAATGCTTGTGCTGCTCCTTTTGTAAAACGCCCAGCTTCTGTTGCACCTGGAACAGTGGAAGGCAAAACTGCAATTGCATCTACCAAATCCTTTTCAATTTGAGTATACACAGCTACCGGAGTGGCCTGGGTGGCCTGATACATATTGGTAGCAGTTAATGACTCCAAAAGCAAGGGGATGTTTTTAAACATTCTTACTAGATTAAAATAATAAAGCGCTCTCAAGGCTTTTGTCTCTGCAACAAATCTTGCTTTAAGGTTTGCATCCATGGTTACATTCGGCAACTTCGCCAATAAGGTATTGGCTCTAAAAATTCCCTGATAATGGTCACTCCAGAAACTACCTGGCATAATGGTTGCATTCAAAGTGTAATTTGAAAACCCCTGAATTCCTGCACCATCCGTTGCTCCACCGCCACCGGCGAGTTGATCATCCGAACCCGCATTCATCATGGTTATCATATTTTCAAAACCTCCCGAATTTTTACGTACCCCATCATAGGTGCCCACCAAGGCTGCAAAAGCCTGGTCTTTGTCGGCATAATAGTTCTCTGAAAGAAACTGGCCCTTAGGGCTAATGTCAACAAAGTCTTTTTTGCAGGATCCCAATGAAATCATCATTGCGCCTGCTATCAATAAATAATTAATTTGTATTTTTTTCATAACCTATATTTTTAATAAATTAAAATTGTAGTTGAGCTCCAAATATAAATGAACGTGCCTGAGGATACACCCCTTTATCAATTCCCAATACACCTCCACCAATTTCTGGATCATACCCGGTGTAATTGGTGAGCGTTAATAAATTTTCGGCAGTAGCATAGAAGCGCAATTTACTGGCCCCTATTTTAGTTAGCATTTTATTGGTTGGTAAGGTATAGCCCAATTGTACTATTTTAAGACGCAGGTAATCGCCTTTTTCTAAATAAAAATCTGACATTTTTCCGAAGTTGCCATTGGCATCATCACTGGTTAAACGAGGATAATCGGTAGAAGTTCCCGCTCCTGTCCAACGACCCATTGCTTTGGATTGGAAATTGGAGTTGCCAATATCCAAACGACGTAAACCTTGGAAGATTTTACTACCTGCAGATCCTTGACCAAACACCATCAAGTCAAATCCCTTATATTCTAAAGACAATGTTAAACCAAAAGTATATGCTGGTATATTGCTACCTAAGAAAACTTTATCATTGTCTGTGATTTTGCCATCTCCATCTGTATCAGCCCAACGGAAATCGCCCGGCTTTGCATTTGGTTGAATTAGCACTCCAGCTGATTTAGCATACGCGTTTACTTCAGCAATAGATTGGAAAATACCTGATCTCTGAAAACCATAAAAAGAGTTGTACGATTGGCCAACCTGTGTTCTAGTTACCGCACCCATTGACTGAAAGGACGCATCACCTGAAATATAATTTGCATCGGCAGCTACATAGGTAACTTTATTTTTTAGATAGGCAACATTCCCATTAGCAGAAAAATTAAACTGTCCAATTTTTTTACGATAGCCTAATTCAACTTCTAATCCACTATTTTCCATATCGGCAATATTACCAACCGGAAGCGATGATACGCCTACATAACCAGGTATATTGATTGGCCGTAAAATACCTTTGGTCTTTTTATTGTAAAGGTCTACCGTAAGGCTTAATGAATTGAACAACTGTGCTTCAAACCCTATATTGGCTTGAGTAGTTTCTTCCCAACGTAAATCTGGGTTATCCAAGGTTTTGGGTGCATACCCCGTAGTAATTAAACCTCCATTACCCAAGGTGTAGTTATAACCGCCCTGTACAATAGAAAGGTAACCAAAATTACCAATGGCGTCGTTTCCAACTTTACCATAACCACCCCTAATTTTTAATTGATTAACGATGCGATTGGTTGTCCAAAAATTTTCTTTCGATACAATCCAGCCTGCAGAAACTGCAGGAAACACACCAAATTTATTATTTAATCCAAATCTTGAAGAACCATCACGGCGAATAATACCCGTGAATAAATATTTTTCTTTATAGTTATAATTTAGCCTCGAAAATAAAGAGGATAATTTATGCTGGGTTAAATCATAAGCGTTTGCATTGATACTGGTAGAAGGAATGCTAAAATTAAAAGAAGCATCCTTATAGGTATTAATAGGTAAATTGAAATAGGTAAGCCCCGATCCACCTCCAATACTTTCTACATAAGCTCCCTGTCCTACCAATAAGGTAATATCATGGTCCGATATTTTTTTACTGTAGGTGATGGTGTTTTCAATATTCCAATTAAATGCATTGTTAATTGATTTTCCGAAATTATTCTGAAGGGTGCTAGATGTGGCACTTAAGAAATTTACTGGAGTAAATCCTTCGGCTCCCCAATACGCTAATTTAGCGCCAAGCGTTGACCTTACTTTAATATCTTTATTAATAGCTGCTTCTACGAAGGTATTTCCAACGATATCGTCCGACCAGCTATATGCCCCTAATCTTGTCTGGATATAAGCCAGAGGATTTGTCATTTCTTGTCCAACAATGGAAGAAATTCCGTAAGGATTACCACTCGCATTTCTGATTACAGCATTCACACTATAAGGAGCCGCATTAGCAATCAGTGGATCCGTCACCTCCAAAGGGGTAGTAGGATCAAGGTTAATGGCAGAACTTAATGGACCACCAAATTCACTATTCGTATTACCCAATCCAACAGCGTTTACATGAGAATAACCAACTGTTTCACCAAACGTAAATACTTTTGATAATTTATGGGTTGCGTTTAGGCGGATATTTTTTCTATTATAATTTGAAATGTCAGAAGCTACAATCCCTTGTTGGTCTTGAATACCCAATGAAAGGTAAAAAGTAGATTTATCCGTACCGCCGCTCACACCTATTTCATGTGAATAGCGTTGGGCGCTATTATTAAAAATGGCTTTTTGCCAATCGGTTCCAACGCCTAAAATACCTAGGTTAGGAAATACAACATTACCGCCACCGGCAACAGATCTTTCATTTAATAATGCCCCATATTGGGTAGCATTTAATAAATCAAGCATTTTGGCGGGTGC
>JBIIVV010000053.1:0-16957 GCA_044339235.1 Ferruginibacter sp. | reverse complement strand
AGGGAATTCCCTCATTTACACAAGCCGCATTTTACAGGAAGATTATTTGGAACTATGCAGTACTATGAAATCTGCCCTATTATTTTCAATGTGGTTGAAAAATTAAAGGAGG
Organism: Ferruginibacter sp.; assembly: GCA_044339235.1. Lineage (GTDB taxonomy): Bacteria > Bacteroidota > Bacteroidia > Chitinophagales > Chitinophagaceae > Ferruginibacter. The sequence continues at coordinate 16,845 of JBIIVV010000053.1, read as the reverse complement.
CCCTTTATTATTGAATTGTATAAGTAATTCAGTTTTTTTTCAATTTTGGGTGAAATCTTTCGATTCACATTCCAATCCACTCATTCTACATTTTTCTAGAACGTTAACATTTATTTTAAAACATATTATTAAATATTTGTATTAGTTAAATATATTATATATTATCTTTGGGAACTTAAATTTAAAAATATGAACCCTTTAATTAAAGAACAGTCCAATCAAAAGGTAAACAAAGTGACTGATAACCTAATACTAAGCAATACAGAAAATAATAGCAATATCCAGACTAGTAATACCCAGAAATCCATATCACACAATGAAGATCAAAAAGCCTATGAAACGATCATACAAAAACTTCAGGAAAGTAATGAAGAGTGGTGGTTAGTAAGCTCAGAAAATGAAGTTAAGGGATATGCCTATCGACAACGCTTACCATTTAAAAAGTAGCTAAATCAATAATTAATTGAATTAGATTTATTAAATATTATAAGGACCTTTGTAATAAATCTTTCAACAATGAAAATATTTCAAACTAATCTTTCGACTGTTATTTTTCTTTTTTTATTCTTTTCCTGCACAGCTCAGCCTAAATCGGTATTAACTGCAGATGAATTTGATAAATCCCTCAGCAGCAATGTTTCAGCACAAATATTGGATGTAAGAACAGCAGAGGAGTTCAATTCTGGCCATATTAATAATGCACTCCTTGCCGACTGGAGGAATCAGACTGAATTCGATAGAAGAATTAGTTACATTGACAAGGATAAGCCAGTCTATGTATACTGTTTAGGTGGAGGTAGAAGTTTCGCTGCTGCTATTAAAATGAAAGAAATGGGCTTCCAACAAGTGTTTGAGCTAAAAGGTGGAATGAATGCATGGAAATCGGAAAACAAGGTGGTAGAGGGTAAATCCACTCAAAAAGAAATGAGCAGCATTGAATTTAATAATGCTATCAATCTTGAAAGTTTTGTACTCGTTGATTTTGGAGCTGAATGGTGTCCTCCTTGTAAAAAAATGGAACCTGTTTTAGAGCGTCTTCAAAAGAATAATGCAGGCAAATTATCTATTGTAAAAGTGGATGGTGGCCGAGATGAAACCATTTTAAAAACATTCAATGTTACCGCCTTACCAGTGTTTATTCTTTTTAAGGGTGGTAAACAAATATGGCGCAAAGAAGGAATTGTGGAGGAAAAGGAAATTGCCGCACTTATAAAGTAGTAGAATTTTTACTGAAATATGGCCTTGGGTTATTTTTAAACATTGCTAACTAGGGTAAATCCCTAGTTATTTTTTTTATGGAGAAGCTGAAATATATTTAAAATATTTTGCTTTAACGAAAAATAGATCTCAAAGACTACCATCATTCAATCACAGATTCTCCCATATTTGTTTGCCAAATTCTTCTAGACTGGGATCTCTAGCGCCCATTAATAATAAAACACAGTTCTCAGTAAAGTGTGGCCTTACAGCAGATAAAAAGTCATTCCGATCCTCTACAAAAAAGGCATTTGCATTTAATTGCTTGATATCTTCGATCAAATCATTGGAAGAAATATCTTTTACAGCTGTACCGCCTGCATAAAATATTTCACTCATCCATATCTCATCCATTGGTCTTAAAACATTCAAAATTTCCTTTACAAAATCAGTTCTTAAAAACCGGGTAGGTCCATAACCATGTGGCTGAAACCAAGCAATTACCTTTGGGGAGATGTACTGACATGCAGCAATCGATGCTGCACATTTTGCGGGATTATGCGCATAATCATCAATAACCCAAACACCGTTCTTTTCACCCAATACCTGGTGTCTACGATAAATACCTTCATATTGATTTAGCGCTAGGGCACAATCTTGCAGGCTTACTCCTATAAGATTGGCAACACAGGTAGCTGCAACCGCATTTTCCATATTGTGTTTGCCGACTGTATTAATGGAAAATGGAACGTTATCTATCGTAAATTGAATTGTAAAACCTGATTGATGAAAGTTAGCTGTAGCATATCTAGCAGAATTATTTTCATCTACACAAAAATCATGTAATGGATTGACAGATAATTGGGCGGATAAAAAATTAGATTGATTGACAATAAATTTACCTTTTGTATTGTTTTTAAACTGTGTAAATATATCCATCAACTCATCAATTTCCTGGTGGTCTTTGTCAATATTAAGCAACAGACCTATCTCAGGATGATATTGTACGATCGAACCATCGCTTTCGTCGGCTTCTATTACCAACCACTCTCCTTTTCCAACATCCGCATTTCCAATCTTAGCTTCCCGGATAATACTTACTAATCCAGCACCACTTATAATACTAGGCTGTAGACCAGCATATTTTAAAATATCAAATAACATAGCACTAGTAGTACTCTTTCCTGAGGTTCCCCCTACAGCAATGGTCTTTTTACTTTTGGCTATCAGTGCCAGTAGTTCAGACCGCTTTATAATGGGAATGCCTAATTGATTGGCCTTTTGAACTTCAAATACCGTATTTTCTATAGCAGTAGATACTACCACCAATTCGGTATTTTCATTTATTCCCGATCCATCTTGCACGAAGCATTGAATGCCTGCAAATTCTAATTTTTCTCTTGTTTCGTTGTAAGTATTAGGAGTGAAAAAACGATCACTACCGGATACATTTTTGCCTATTCCTGATAAATATTGGGCAATCGCACTCATGCCGGATCCTGCTACCCCAATAAAAAATACATTTTTAAAATCATTTATTCCGGTAATCATATTGATACAATTGATTAGCTAATGGTTGAATTATGGCGCAAAGCTAAGTAAGCAAATAGTAGACTAAAAGCCATTAATATGCTTCCTAAAAAAAAGGATGCCCCCGCAAAATGAAAAGAAGCGGTAGGTTGAGTGAAATAAGAGAATAAGCTAGTCATTACTACAGGCCCAATGATATTGGTAAGGCTCATAATACTAGTTAATCCACCCTGTAGTTCTCCTTGTTGGTTGGGAGGAACCTGTCCGGATATAATAGACTGAATAGCAGGCCCACAAATACCTCCAAGACAATAGGGTACTAAAAAAACAAACATCATCCAGCTTTGTGATGCGAAAGAAAATAAAACCAATCCAATGGTATAAAGTGCCATTCCTATATAAACGCTTCGTTTATTTCCCAGCAATGGGTTAATGAATCGAATTAATCCACCTTGTACAATTCCTACCAGTAATCCAACTAATCCAAGTGACAGTCCAATCATTTTTGCATTCCAACTAAATTGCTGAATAGTAAAAAATGACCAAGTACTTTGCACCGAATTAGTGGCTAAATAAATTAAAAAATAAGATACTACAAGACCGCTTACGGCTGGATATTTTTTCAATTGTTTGATTGAGCTCAATGGATTTGCGCGCTTCCAATCAAATGCTCTTCTATTTTCTAAGGATAACGATTCAGGCAACACGAAATATCCATAAGCGCAATTTAAAAGGCTCAAAATTGCTGCCACTATAAAGGGTACCCGAAGGCCAAAATCTACCAGCAGTCCACCTATAACTGGTCCAAGAATAAAGCCAACACCAAAAGCAGCACCCACCATTCCAAAGTTCTGAGCTCTGTTTTGCGGGGTACTGATATCAGCAATATAAGCAGTAGCTGTAGTGAAACTAGCACCACCCAAACCAGCAATAATTCTTCCCAAAAACAACCATCCAATAGAGGGCGCTAAGGCTAAAAATATATAATCGATTCCTAGGCCAAATAAAGATAATAATAGAACAGGTCTGCGTCCATATCGATCACTTAAATTGCCTAACAGTGGGGCAAATATAAATTGCATGGCGGCATATGCAAAAGTCAGCCACCCACTATATCTAGAGGCTTCGCTTACAGTACCATGAATCAATTGCTCTATCAAACCAGGTACAACAGGAATAATTAACCCAATGCCTGTTACATCAATTAGAAGCGTAATGAAAATAAAACTGATTGCTGCGGTACGATTTGAACTCATATTACAAAGATAACTGGGCATTAACCTATTGAAACAAAAATAGGGTAGATTTATTTCAAACCGTTCTCAATCTAGAGTTTGAATTGGGATTAACAGTTGGGTACAAAACATTTGGATGATAACTATAATTATGTTCTGGGCACAAAAAAAGAGCTCAAATAATGAGCTCTTTTTTGAAGTATATCAGTTTGGAATTACCACCTGTTACCACCACCGCCACCGCGATTGTTGGAATAACCGCCACGACTTCCGCCGCCGCCAGTTCTTTCTTCTCTTTCTTTTGCGATAGAAACAGACATTGCTCTTCCTTCCACTTCTTTGTTGTTTAAAGAAGCCATTGCTTCTTTACCTTCTTCTTCAGACGGCATTTCAACAAAACCAAAACCACGTGAGCGACCAGATTCTCTGTCCATAATTACTTTAGCAGAAGAAACTTCGCCAAATTTTGAAAAAAGTTCGTTAAGTTCAGCATCATTTGTGTTGAAACTCAAATTTGAAACGTAAATGTTCATTTTCTTAAAAATTAATAATAAAAAATAAAATACCTGTGATGGTAACTAAAGACAAACTTTTAAGAAGAGAAAACTAATACGTTGGAGAAGTAAAAAATTGAATCTATCTAAAAACGATCTGCTCATAGAGCTAATATCACTTTGCAAAGATATAGTTATAATATCAGAACCAAGCATTTATTATTATTTATAGCAATATGGTCAAGAATCGGTTCATCACAAACACCCAGGTGTATAGCCATATTTGTTTTAAAAATGCTAGAAATAAGTGAATCTACTATGACTGCAAACTTTTTACTAGGTCGATATAGGCCTGTTTGGCTTCATCGGCAGACTTACCCTTTAACTCTTCCCAAGCAGTAAATTTGGCTTTGGCAACAAAATCAAAGGGATTTACGGGTGCTTCAATATTGATATCGCCTTCCTTAGCCTGCTTAAATAAGGCATATAATTGAAGTAGAATTTCATTATCTGGCTTTTCAGAAAGGGATTTACTTTGCTCAACAGCTTGTTCAAATAATGTATTAATATCCATAAAATTATTTTTATTCGAAATTACCATTTTATGCAGTCAATTGCAATTAAACAAAAAGTTATCAGTCAGTTGATTGTAGTTTATTGAATTGTTTTAAATAATCGTATTGAAGGTCTTCATGCAAGGTTGCAATTAGTTGAGCTGTTTTTTTTAACTGAAGCTGATAAATATTATTCAAAACAGTGCTTTTATTTATTGGGATATCATGATTTACCAATGTTTTACAAAAATGAAGTAATAGCTCTACTTCGATTTGCTTCGATCCTGTTAGCCGTATAAATTTCGAAGTAGTTCTTAATATTTTACGAAGCGTTTTTTTAATGAAGTATATATTTGAAAAGTTGATTGTTGCAAATTGTGCATCAATTTCTGCCTTCACTTGTTGTATAAATGCAGCCTCATCATGTGCTTCAAATAGCAAATAGGTTAACAATTCTTTATTATCCTTCTTAAACTTAGCCAATTTGATACATAACTCAAGCAATATGGTTGGATTGGTTACCGTTAATTCCTGTTTAATTTCACTGATAGTAGCTACCTTCATACTGCTAAAATAAACAATTTGGTATTGAAAATAAGTACATAATGCTAACTTTAAATACTAGCAAGTGGATGTGAATAATTCTGTACTAAGCGCTCGTTAAAAATACAATTAAAAAAGAACTCAATAGAATCATCATTACACGAAACAGGATGATTAGGCCAAGATAGATCTGTTTTTATTATTAACTTTATTAATATAGTTCAAAAAACTAATTAGTTTTACCTTACACTGTAAATCCAAATCGATGAAAAAAATATTTATTTTAATAATATTATTTGTTGCTGGCACTTTTACAAGTCGTGCCCAGTTTTACAAAACATATTTGCCCTCCAAAGATTTTTCGGATTCACTTTCAAAAATTGTAACGGATTATGAAAGCAATTTTAATATGATACAGGGTAAAGAAATGACACCCCAGCCTGAAATGAATATATACCAATCAAAAACTACCTTGCCCGATGCGCTGCATTGTTCTATTTTTCGATATCATTCTATCACCGACACCTCAGCTAGCTGGCAGGCGATATTTTACGATGGCGAAAATTATAAAGATGCCTATAAAATTTATAAGGATATTTTTAACCAGCTAAAAAAATGTAAAATGAAAATTGGAGATAAAAACGACATCGCTTTTATTGGCGATTTTGGGAAGCCCAAAGAATCAGTTCGTTTCACTTCCAGTTCATTGAAATTAAATTCAATTGAATGGATTTATCGTAATTTTTTTGCTGAATTAGAACTAACTAATACGTATGATGGATGGGAAGTGCAATTAAATCTAATTAATAAAAACATGAATTAACTACCCTCCTTCTCAAATTTATTTTATTACATATTAGTGCTAAATAAACTTGCCAGCTTATTAAAGAGTAAAAGAAAAACATTTACAAATCATAGAAATACCTCGTTCGGTTTACTTTGATATCCCTCAGTAGATTGGATTTAGGACTGATGGTAATATTGAAAAATCTATAACGGCCTACCGGAGAAACGTTGACAGCCATTTGCCAGCAATGCATTTCACGAGCGATAGATACTGATAAAGTTCCCAGCTCCTTTTGAGAAATATTATAAAACCCATTTATTCCCAATTGCCATTTAGGGGTTAAAGACAATGTGCTATTCCAGTTCATATCTTGATAAATATTGGTATAAAAACCACTGTAATCTGGTTTTCTATCCCTTTGAAAACGAAGTGAATAAGAGAAATTAAACGACCAAGGAATTGAAAAATCAGTAAACTCTGCTGGATTATTACCGATAAAAGCGGCTTCGGTTTGATACTCATCTAAAGGCATTCCGGTATTAGGATTATATGGTTGTCCTATCTGATTGACTGGTTTTTTCTTTTTATTTTTATCGCCTCCCTGAAATTGACTAGACATAGAAATGTTTCCACCAACAAATCTACCCAAAGAAGCTATTTTTTGTTTCCATATCAATTGATTGATCCTATCACCCCTAGCATTTACCTGATATGGGTCCAAACTTGCATTTGCCGTTATACTTATTTTATCAAATAAATTACTTCTAGCCCCTACATTAAAAACACTCAACTGAAATGAATCTGCAAGGAAATTATAACTACCCCCTAGATTTAATCCATCAATTAAACTTACTTTTTTTACTGCATCCAAGGCGGTGTCATTTTTGTCGCGCATTTTCATTTGGATATTGTTATCAACATTAAAACTTAATCCCCCAAATTTACCCTCGCCAAAACCACCATAAATACTATTATCAAAAACATTAAAACGGCCTACATTTCCTGCCGTATCCAATTGACTGGTATAAAAATATTTACCGTTCATATTAGGCTTGTAATTCACACTAACAGAAGGCCGGATTTCATGTCGAATTGCCTTAACAGAAGAGTTTTTCCCAAAAGTATAGGAACCAAATACTCTGGATGACATGCCGATTCCAAAAGACATATCCCTTGCAGTATAAAAACTCTTATCGATGGCGGTATCTACTTTATGGGTGGTGCTATTCCAGCTTCTTATGAATTTTTGTTGATACCATTTTTCAGTATAAGAAACACTCGGTGATATCTGCAGTGCTCCCATCTGCGGTAGTGAAAGAGAAATGGGAATACTATGAGTCCCCCCCCATTGTAGGTTATTAAAAATTTGTTTTCCAATATTCAATTTACTAACCGTAGTGTCATCCGAAAAATAAGTAAGACTTTTTACATTCGAATTCAATGCTATCCCAATGTTTTCATACCAACTATAATTACCAATTACTTCCTTTCTGCGCAGTGGATATAATGTATTCAAATTGAAACTTACATCTGGCAAGGTTACATTAATAATTTTCAGGTTGGTATTTTGAGAGTGATTTGCGTTGATAGAAATATTAAAGGGCTTATCCTTCCATACTTTAGCATAAGCGATACTAGAATTTAACTGGTTACTGAAATTACGAGTTGGATTATTAGGGACTTGGGAATTGAATTTACTACTTCCAGCGTTTACATTTGCATTAAAAGATACCCCAGGCCTAGATTTGGTATCAAGAGAGTGGGTCCATCTAACATTAAATGAATTATTAGTTGAAAAATCCGGATCTCCCTTAAAATTTGTTTTGAAGTGCTGGTAATCAAAGGAGAAATTGCCTTGTTGATGGTATCGCTTAAAATACCTCGGACTAATATTAAAGGAGTAGCCACCGTAAGAATAAACAGTACCCCTTGTTGTTACATCCCAATAATCATTGATAACTTTATAATAACCAAGCCCTGAGAGTGATAATCCGAATTGATCATTTGAATTAAAAGCGGGTGCTAATAATCCAGAATGTCTTCCTTGGGAAATGGGAAATAGACCAAATGGAAGGATAATTGGTACTGGAACTCCTTCAAACTCTGGATGTACTGGCCCAGTAACGGCAAATTTCTTGGTAATAAATTTTATTTTTTTACTTACAAAAGAAAAGTGAGGGGTGTCCAAATTACAAGTCGTAAACCTTGCTTTATAAGCAAAAAAGGAAGCTGAATCAACTTTTTTTATTTTTACTGCATAAACAAACATCTCATTTTGCTTGGTATATGTTCCCTTTGTTAGCCCTTTTCCCGTTTTCATATTAAAGGCAATAGTGTCACTCACTGTTGTTAAGTCTCCCTGGTTGAATGTGGGGAAAGAAATTACCTTACCAGCAGTGTCCTTTTTTAAATACGCGGTTACCAAATTGGTTCTTTGATCAAACTCAATACCGGGTGCTTTTAATTCATTATCAGAAAATTTAATATTTGACTGTTTTCCATATAATAAGATTTTTTTACTGGGCACATCGAATATCATGGAATCATCGGCATGATAAGCAACTGGAGCTTGCAATGAATCCTTGGATGACTTTACCAACAAAGTATCGATGGACAAACTGGTTAATGTATCCACCCTATTGGAACTGTCGCCCCTATTGGAAGGAATGGTATCTAAACTAGAATTTAATCCTTTCTTTTCGGGCTTAAACTGCTTTTGAAGGTTGCTAGGGACAGTGTCAGAAGTTAAAATTTTGTAAAACTCACTAAATATAGGCGTATTAACAGTGCTTCCGATCGTTTGACTAATGAACAGAGCCAGCATGACGGACGCTAAAATGTATTTTGCCTTACCTTTGTTATAGTAGTTCATTGCGGTTATCGCAAAAATAATCATATTACTTACAACAATGTGTGAAGAATCACTTATAATTGCTAACCACCTATAAAACCTGATTGATAATGTTAACTAATAAATTCATATTTTTTATTTTTATATTTCTCCTCAATTTTTCTTTCACTATCCAGGCTCAAGCACCTAAATTACTTAAAACAATAATAGTTGACGCAGGCCATGGTGGATCAGATAATGGGGCCGTTGGACAATATGAAGGTTCACTTCGATCAAAAGAAAAGGATATTACCCTTGCAATTTCTAAAAAATTGGTGGCCGTATTACAACGAGAATTAACAGATGTAAGTATAATACCTACCAGAACTACTGATATTTTTCAAAATGTAAACGAAAAGGCTAGAATTGCTAATCAATACCACGGAGACCTATTTATTTGTATCCATGCCGATTCAGGTCCCCTAAAAACTGCCAGAAGACAGATTGGAACCCATATAGTTACCCGTTATAAAGTAACTTATACTGGAAAAGGCAAGAAAAAAAAGAAAAAAAAGGCCGCGTATGAGGTGGAAGAACCTTTATACCAATATTATAAATTGCCAATTCAACGAGCTGGTACTAGTGTTTGGATTTTTGCATCCCACAAAACAAGTGATAAATTGAAGGCAATTATCGATAATGAAGATGAATTTAATATCGAAGCAGAGGATTCCCTTAATAACAATATTGATTTTAATAGTCCCGAAATGAAACCCATTGTTGCTATTTATGCAAAACGATTTCAGCTTAAAAGTATCAACATCGGCATGCTAGTTGAGGATGAAATAGCTAAAACTGGGAGAAAATCGCTGGGATTAAACCAACGACAGGTTGGTATTCGAGTACTTCAATCCACTAATATGCCTGCAATTTTGATTGAAACAGGTTTTATTAACAATGAAGAGGATGAAAGGTATATCAATAGTGAAGAGGGTCAAAATGAACTTGCAGAAAGTATCACCCAAGCGGTTAAACGGTATAAGAATATTGTTGAAAATGGAAAAAATACCAATGGTGCCGTAGTTCAAAATGATGGAAATCAAGCTCCTCAACGCATTAATTCCCCTGTTGTAAAATAAAAATGCCCTTGACAAGCCCCTTATTAACCTTTTTATTGCCCCTAATTAACGAGAGCGGAAAATAAACTGATTAAAAATCAAGAAGCCCTCTTTTGATTCCTTTAAAGCTGATTTTACCTTCAATTTTAGACGAATATCACAATTTAAATGATGCGAGAACCCATTTTTAGGTGACCCGGACATATTTTATCAAGCCAAATGGAATATTTGCCAGCAAATAAATATGTATTTTTGAATTTCAAATAATATGTTGTAAAAAATGAAGATGTCGAATGAAACAAAAGTAGGTTCACTTACCGCTATTTCTATAGTATTACTTATTTTGGGTTTTAATTTTTTAAAAGGAAGGAGCCTAACTGAAAAAACGGTTCGTTATTACGCAGTTTTTGAAAATATTCAAGGACTAGCTACTAGTAATGCAGTAGTTATTAATGGAAAGCAAGTAGGTACTGTTTTTAGCACGGATGGTGGAGTTGATATGCGAAAAATTACAGTGGTACTCAATTTGAGCCAAACTGTCAATATACCAGTTAATTCAATGGCACTAATCAATCCTTCTGTACTTGGAACTACCTCAATAGAAATTAAATTGGGAAATAGCCAAATATTTAAAAATGAAGGAGATACTTTGGAAACAATCGCTTCAAAGGGAATGTTAGATGATGCATTTCAAAGAGTGGATCCTGTATTGATGCAAGTGAAAAATACAATTCGATCCCTTGATTCTGTTTTATTAACAGTTAACAGTGTTTTTGATTCCAATACCAAAAACAATATTAAGGCTGTAATGGCTAATTTAAATAGCACTACTGCCTCGCTAGCTATTTCATCTGCTTCACTGCAATCCTTACTCAATGCCCAAACAGGTGCTATCGCCAAAACATTACAGAATGTAAGCGAATTTACAAGTACGCTGAAAAATAATGATAAAAAAATCGATCAAACCCTTACTAATTTAGAGACAACCACTGCAAATTTTTCAAAGCTAAATATTGAAAAAACACTTTCTTCCATTGATGCTACGGTCAACGAATTAAAAATTACGCTTGGAAATGTAAATAGCCAAAAGGGTTCATTAGGATTATTGATTAGTGATCCCAAGCTCTATAATAACCTAAGTGCAACGTCAAATAAATTAAATCTGCTGCTGGATGATGTTAGAGTGCATCCAAAAAGGTATATCAATGTTTCAGTTTTTGGAAAGAAGGATAAAAGCAATCCTCTCTTAATTCCTCTTGCCGACACCATAAATGCTCCATACACAAAATAGTAGCAAATAAAAGCTTTAACCTTTTATTTATCAAAACAATAAAAGTGAAAAAAAATATTTTATTTACAATTTACTCTGATCCAATATTTGAATTCAATTCTTAAATGACTAGGGTATTTGTTAAAAATAAAAGAAATCGCATTTTTATTAAATTAATTGTATTGAAATTTATCAATCGTTTTAAAATTTATTTCTTTTTATTGGGCATGTTACTTGGCCAATCGGAATTATTTGCCCAAACGTATACTTCTCCTTCAAGTGATACCACTAAGGAGATACAGATTATTCAGGGCAATAGCCTTCGAGAAAAGAACATAGACTCTATTACAAATTTGCAAACCATTGCAGGAAATGTAATTTTAAAGGAAGGACTCACCCTTTTTTACTGTGATAGTGCAACGATCAATAAGCAAACCAATATTATGGAGGCTTTTGGAAATATTCATATTAATCAAAATGACAGTATCCATACCTACTCACAGTATTTAAAATACATTGGTAAAGACAGGGTCGCTTTTTTAAAAAAAGAGGTAAGGTTGACTGATAAAAAGGGAACATTGTATACCCAAGAATTAGAATATAACCTTTCAACTAGTATTGGAAAATACAAGAATGGTGGAAAGGTTGTAAATGGAAAAACTATTCTTACCAGTTCAGAAGGGATCTATTATGCTGATACAAAAGATATTTATTTTAAAAAAAATGTTCATCTTATCGATCCAAAATACGACATACTCAATGACACTTTGTTGTATAATACACAAACTCAAATAACCTCATGGAATACCCCTACCAAAATTAAAAGTAAAAATGGCGGGGATATTTATTCTTCTAATGGCACTTATGACCTTAAAAATGGAAAGGCATTCTTTGGCAATCGTTCTGTAATAAAAGACAGTACCCGCACTTATGTAGCGGATAAAAGTGCCTACGACGAAATAACCGGTATAGCACAGTTAGAAGGAAATGCAATTATAAAAGACAGTGTCAATGGGTATTCGATTTTAGGAAATCAAATATACCTTGATAAAAACAATAATTCTTTTTTAGCCACTCGAAAGCCAGTATTAATTTTCAAGGGTGAAGGAAATGATAGCACTTTTATCGCTGCCGATACATTGTTTTCAGGTGTTGAAAAAAGAGATAGCTTGGGAAGAAAAATTGTTATTTCAAAAGACACTTTAAAAGCAGATTCAGTTATAAAAACTAAGAACCCGTCCCAAGAAACTTCAAATTTTAAAGATATAATTTTAACGGACAGTTTAAGCAGTAAAAGCGATAGTGTTATTGTTGACAAAATTAATCCAGCACCAAAACCTTCATTACAAGATTCCATCCTAACAAAAAATGAGGACAGCGTTTTTAACAATAAAAACAATTTGGATAGTAGCCGTCAGGAAATAAAAGACAGTATATATACACCGTCGAAAGACACTATGAAAACAGTCATTATTAATAAAGATACCTCCATTCGATATTTTATTGCTTTCCACAATGTGAAGATCTTTAATGACTCTCTCCAGTCTGTGGCAGATAGCTTGTATTATTCATCAGAAGATTCAATTTTTCGACTTTTTAAAAACCCGCTTGTTTTTAGTAGTAATTCTCAAATAGCAGGCGATACAATTTACATTTATACAAAAAATAAAAAAGCAGAACGATTGTATGTTTTTAATAATGGAATCATAATAAATAAATTGAATATCCGAATGTATAACCAAATAGCGGGGAGGACTTTGAATGGCTATTTTAAAAATGGTGAATTAGATTACATGCGGGCAAAAGGATCCCCAGCTGAAAGTATTTTTTATCCGCTGGATGATGATAGTGCTTATATAGGAATGAACCGAAGCAAGGGTGACGTAATAGATGTATACTTTATCAACAAAGCTGTGAATAGAGTTAAATTCATTAATAATGTAGATGGTTTATTTTATCCATTGCGGCAAATACCTGCAGATCAAAGGCTTCTGAAAAACTTTTTGTGGCAGGATAAGAGAAGGCCCAAAAATAAACTCGAATTATTCGAATAGCATATAATAATAGAATTGGCAGCATTATAATTCCGTTATTGCTAATCTAAAAAATTACCACATCGCGGCATTTCCAAAACTTATTAGATGACCTACATTTACTTTACAGTAAATTTATAACATGAAAATATTTACAGTAGCGCAAATAAAAAAATGGGACGACTACACTATTTTCAATGAACCTATTAGTTCCATTCAATTAATGGAAAGGGCTGCTGCTGCTTGCTTTACATGGTTACAGACGTATTTTAAAATAAACCATTGCTATACTATATTTTGTGGAACAGGCAATAATGGAGGTGATGGGCTGGCAATTGCTCGAATGCTTTCATTGACTGGCAATTCAGTTAAGGTATATATTTTAGAAGGTGAAAATCGATCCGAAAATTTTTCATTCAATTTAGAACAAATTCATTCAATTTTAAATGACATTCATTATATCAATGAAATTAGTCAATCGACTATAGAAATTGAAGGTATTATAATTGATTCACTGTTGGGATCAGGATTAAACCGCCCTTTAAATGGAAGGATAGCTCAACTTGTACAACTTATCAATGCGTCTGAAAATACAATAATTAGTATTGATATCCCGACCGGTTTATTGGCAGATGAGAGTACAACTGGAGATGCAATTATTCGCGCTGACCATACAATTACCTTCCAGTCTATTAAAATCGCCTTTGTAATGTCGGAAAACAATCAATTTATTGGACGGATTCATATACTCGACATCGGCCTTCACCCTCAGTTTTATAATGAAACTACTGCGTTTTATAATCTCATTGATTCACATGAAATATCCTTGATTTACAAACCTCGAAATCAGGTTAGCCACAAATATAATTTCGGGCATGCATTACTTTACGCAGGAAGTAAAAATATGATGGGAGCAGCATTGCTTTGTGCAAAGGCTTGTTTAAGAAGTGGGGCTGGCTTAGTTACCTTGCATACAGAAGAAATGTCACAATCGGTTGTCCAAATAGCGCTGCCGGAAGCTATTACTTCTACTGAAAATGATTTAGCATTACTTTCCTTTAAAAAATCGGCAATCGGCATTGGTCCAGGCTTAGAGATATCAAGTGCAAACAAAGAATTACTCATCACCTTATTAGAGACAGTGACAATTCCACAGGTAATAGATGCCACCGCCTTGCACTTGCTTTCTTCCGAAAATTCCATTCTTTCAAAACCCTTCAAAATTCCTATCATACTTACCCCCCACTCTGGTGAATTTGAAAAGCTATTTGGAAAAACATCCAATGATTTTGAAAAAACTGCATTGGCAAGACGAAAATCAATCGAACTAAATTGCTACATTATTTTAAAAGGTCACTATAGCCTAGTAGCCTGCTTAGATGGAACTGCATACTTTAATGCTACTGGCAATGCAGGTATGGCAACAGCAGGTAGTGGAGATGTATTAACTGGCATACTTACAGGATTGCTTGCCCAAGGATATTCTCCAAAAAATGCTTGTTTACTAGGTGTTTATCTTCATGGATTGGCTGGAGACATTGCAGCGAAAAAAATATCACAGGAATCATTGATAGCTAGCGATATCATTGATACTATAGGGGAAGCCTTTATTTCCATTCAAAATAGCTCCGTTGATTGAATGCTATATACTACTTAGTAGTACTGCCAAATACTTTTTTTAAAATCCCTGTAACTTGTGCAGCTGGATCTTTGCGTATCTTTTGTTCCTGTATACCGATGTTGAAAAATAATCCTGCCAAAGCCTTTTCAGTTACATAAGCTATTAGATCAGGATTCACTTTATCTTTTGAAAAGCGATTGTAATTTGTAAAAACATCATTCCAATATTTTGTTGCGTCTGTTTTCTTTAGTGAAACGTCAATCACGGGTTTGAATTTTTCAGTTAATTCGGTAGTTGTCATTTTTTTTAAATACGTTGTTGCAGCAAAATCATCTCCTTTCAATATTTGAACCCCATCTTGAATACTCATTACCTTGATTGAATTCCAAAATATTTCACCTACTCCACTAGCAGCATCTTCAGCAGCCCGATTCATCGACAAAATGGATTGATCAACTATTTTCCCCATACCTACACTTCGGAGTGTTTTTTCTACTTGTTGGGCTTCTGGTGGCATTAATATTTTTATAGCTTCATCCCCAAAAAAACCATTGGATTTACTTAATTTCTTGCAACTGCTATCAGTACCAACCCTAAGTGCTTCCTTTAAACCGGAAATGATATCATCATTTGATAAACTATTAGATGAGGATTTTGGAATTAATTTACCAATGCCAATTTTCCCATTCGTATCAACGCCTATAGCTTTTTTAAATGCACCTCCAATACCTTGAGATTTTGAATTGCCCAACAAAAAGAAAGAAATTAAAAAGACTACAATGTTTTTTTTCATATTTATTAATTTTAAAGATCCAATAATCCATTACCAAAAACTAGTAACAGTTCAAATTGATTAACCATATTGATATAAGCAAAAATAGATCCAAGATTACAAATAATAGATATAACCTTAGATCTTAAAAAAATTTAACAAACAAGCTAATAAGAAATGATGTAAGTTTTATAGGAAAACAATTTGATTACCCATACGATTATAAACATTTAAAGAAGCAAATGGCCTAATTTATAGCACAAAGAGATAACATTCTATTCAAAAAAATACAAAAACTAACCTATTATTAGGTATTTTGACAAATCCTTTATTAAGTTTAGTAATTTTGGAGAAGATTAATATTTTAATACCAATGAGAGATTTTTTGTACGTATTCGTTTTTTTATTAATAACTGGATGCGATAATTCAACTACTACCACCCCTTCTACTGATACTATTTCTAATACTGCTGGTATTACTGCTCCATTAAATATGCAATTCAACATTATCGGAATTTATCCTCACGATACCAGCGCTTATACCCAAGGCCTTGTAATTTATAAGGGAATAATGTATGAAAGTACTGGCGACTATGTCAATTCTTCTCTCCGTATTACTGATTTCAAAACAGGTAAAGTGTTACAAAAACATTTAATGGGTTCGTCAGAAATTTTTGGGGAAGGGATTACAATATTGAAAGATAAAATTTATCAACTAACCTGGAAAAATCATGTAATCAACGTTTACGATATTAAAAATATAAACCAACCTATTAAAACATTTAATTGGCCCTATGAAGGTTGGGGTATCACCCACAACGAAACAGATTTGATTATTAGCGATGGTTCATCCAACTTGTA
>JBIIVV010000052.1:0-16987 GCA_044339235.1 Ferruginibacter sp. | reverse complement strand
GTATATTTTGATGTAAAAAAATATGCAGCTACTCATGATTATGGTAAGTTAAGCGGAAGAATTATTGATGACCTGCTAGAAACTACCAGAGAGCTGGATGGCCAGGAGGAAAAAAGAGATAAAGCAGATTTTGCATTATGGAAATCAGCTGCACCAGAACATATCATGCGATGGAAAAGCCCCTGGGGCGAAGGTTATCCTGGTTGGCACATTGAATGCTCCGCCATGGCCACCAAGTACCTTGGTGCCGAGTTTGATATTCATGGAGGTGGTATGGACCTACAGTTTCCCCACCACGAAAGTGAAATTGCGCAAAGCACGATTTGCAATCATCACAAGCCGGCAAAATATTGGGTACATAATAATATGATAACGGTCAATGGCCGCAAGATGGGGAAAAGCTACAATAACCAGATTAAATTAACAGAAATGTTTGCTGGTACCCACCCGCTACTTACGCAAGCTTTTGATCCAATGACAATACGGTTTTTCATTCTGCAAAGCCATTACAGAAGTCCAATAGACTTTAGTAGCGAGGCATTGCAAGCAAGTGAAAAAGCCTTCAAGCGTTTATGGGAGGCATATGAATTATTGAAAAAGTTTACTGTCAATCCTGGACAGCAAGCAAGTGATTTGGCATTGGAGGAAAAAACAATTGCTATGCTGCAAGAGTTAGCAACTTTTATGGATGATGATTTTAGTACTGCAAAAGTATTGGCAAATTTGTTTGAGCTGGCGCCTGTCATCAACTCTATCAAAGACGGACATATTGCTGCAAATGCCATTTCATCCAATACCCTTCAAATGCTGAAGGATTCATTCTCCACTTATCTGGAGGATATTATGGGATTAAAAAATGCCAGCTCCCAAGATGGCAGTGCTTTGGATGGGGTAATGCAATTATTAATTGACATCCGAAAAGAAGCCAAAGAAAAAAAAGATTACGCCACCTCCGATAAAATAAGAAAGCAATTGCTGGCACAAGGCATTATTTTAAAAGACGAGAAGGATGGAAATATGAGTTGGAATATAGAGTAAGTGCTTATTAAGAATATACTTTGCCACTTAGCTTGTTCAATTTTATTGGCCTACAAAAACTTTGTGCTACAATAAAAAGCTGGAGAATTGCTATTTCAACCATTCCATTTGGGGGACCTTAACCGGCACCCTAAAATAATTTAGCCTCAGGGAATCACTCCATCCGTTGGGATTTTTTTCGAACGTTTTACTACTAAAAAATATCATGCCTTTCATATTGGGGGTCTTGCGCATGGATACAATTTGTCGGGGTATCTGGCTTAATTCTTTCCAGGCGGCATTGCTATTAGCCCGGTAGATTCCCATGCCGATGTAGCAATGTTTTCCGTAAGTATGATTGCCCCACCATGCCAACAATACTTCATAGGGTGCAATACGATGGCCAATTTCCCAGTATAATTGTGGCGCTACATAATCGATCCAGCTTTTCTTTAGCCACAATAAAATGTTCGCAAATAGGTCGTCATAATTCGTCTGTGCGCCGATGGTTTTACTTCCATCGATAGGGTCTTTGTCCTGGTTGCGCCAAACGCCAAAGGGGCTGATACCAAACTGGCAGGTTTTCCTTTCCTTTTTTATTGCGACGCTCAACATGGAAATAATTGAATCCGTATTACTTCTTCTCCAATCATCTTTGGTTAAACCGAGACCATATTTTCTGAAGCTGGCATCATCCGGAAACTCCTTGCCGGCAATCCGATAAGGATAAAAATAATCATCAAAATGAATTGCATCCACCTCGTATCGTTTTACCACATCTGCCACCACCTGTGTTACATATCGCTGCGCCTCTTTATTGCCAGGATCAAAATAACGTTTGTCGCCATAAATTAAAAACCATTCTGGATGCAGTTTAGTAATATGGGTAGCTGACAGAGATGGAGTTGATAAATTAAATTCGGCCCGGTAAGGATTCATCCAGGCATGAAAAACCATTCCGCGTTTATGCGTTTCTGATATCATAAAAGCCAGCGGATCGTAATAGGGTGAAGGCGGTTTTCCTTGAACACCTGTCAACCATTGACTCCAGGGCTCATAGGGTGAAGGGTAAAACGCATCCGTGCAAGGCCTAATTTGCATCACCAAAGCATTGATTCCATTGCGTTGGTGCATATCCAACAGCTTTATAAATGCTGCCTTTTGTGAATTGCTGTTGAAATCCCCTTTGGTAGGCCAGTCAATATTATCCACCGTAGCTACCCACACACCCCGAAACTCGGGATTGGATTGAGCCTGTAATGATATTGTAAAAAAACAGGCAATCATTGTCGACAAAATCCTGTTAATCAATTTGCGACAGATAGGGGTGTATACTATTAAAAATAATTTCATTTTGTTGTTTGGTTGCTTGGTTAGATTCGGTTAACTCAATCACTTTATTGATACGCCCAAATTTTATCCAATAGCCTATTGAATGCTACGCTTCTTTTTCAAAAATCGATTTTACAATCTGTTACAATTCATTCTACTACAAATCCGTTTTTTACAACTTCCTTCGTCTGATATATAATAATGCACAATCTTACGATATTCTACCTACATAAAAAGGCTGCCTTGCAATGAAAAAGTTGATTAATCAAGGAACCTTTGCATCCGGTTTTATTGTAAACTCGTTCACATAAATTTTTATTAAAATAATAAAATAGCTGATAAGTAGTGGCCCAAAAATAAGTCCCATAAAGCCAAATAATTGTAATCCCACAATTACACCCAATACGGTTATCATGGGATGCACATTTCCTATTTTTTTAAGCAGCCCCAGTCGGGTGATATAATCTACATTACCCGTTACAACAAAACTATAAATTGTAAGCCCGGTAGCTGTCACATTATGGTTAATAGAATATAAGTAAATAACCAACGGCACCCATACAATCATAGTACCGATCAATGGAAAAAATGCAAATACACCGGTCACAAAACCCCACATCCCCCAATCCTTGACCCCAAAAATGAGATAGCCGATTGCTGCAAAAATGCCCTGCACCAAGCAGATTGTGGGTATTCCTATTGCATTTGCTCTTATCATAATATCTGTTTCATGAGCAAGCTTTGCAACATTTTCCGGCTTCAACGGAATGATATGATCTAAATATTTTTCAACGGCATTGCCATTGTACAACAAATAGTATAATAAAAAAAACAGCATAATCAGATTCGTTAACACATTGGCAGTGCTATTTAGCAAGGTCGGAATGTAAGAAGCTATTTTTTTAGCAATTGATTCAGCACCAGTTATAGTAAAAAATTGCTGCCCAGTTAAAACCTCCAATTTTTTTGAAACTGTTTCCAAGCCCAAAACCACTGCGTGCTGGTTGTTTATCAACTCATATATTTTTGGAGATATCAACAGCACAGAAAAATAAATCGGAATGGTAATAATGACGATGCTAGCAATGATAAACAAAAAAGCCGTTAAACCCTTGGGCCATCCTTTTTGAATGGTCAGCTTTTGATACCATTTACGAAGCAGAATATATAAGGTTACCCCCCCTAAAAAACCAGGTAAAAAAATATATAATTCTGCTACCAACATACTGCCCAATAAAATAACTAGCCCCAGCAGTAAGACCTGTCGCAAATGATTATTAAACATGGTTGGCATAGGGTAAATTTAAGCAAATAATTGCAATCAATGAATAGGTGTAATGAAATGAATTATTTCATTGTGCCTTGAGAGGGTGAATTCAAAAAGAGCTGCTTTTAAAATCAGTCCAAAGAAAAACGCCTTCTATTCAATTATTCCTGCCAGACCGAAACCCCTTCGCTGCAGTTGGCGCAAATGTCAATATTTTTTCTACTTTTCATCAACTCGCTACGAAACTGCTTATAATTATCATTTTTCCATACTTCTTTAAAAGACTGATTTTTCAAATTCCCCAACTGATGAGTTGCATCTTTATCAAAGCAGCAGGGAACAACCAAACCGTCCCAGGTAATTACATTGGCATGTTGCATTTTCCAACAACGATTGGCCAATTTGTTTTTTGCAGAATAACTGCCATCCTTATTTTTTTTATAGCGACTATATTTATCAATGGTAGGAATCAGATTATTTGGGTCCGTAATATAATCATACACCTGTGCAGTCTTAAATCTTACCTCATCCACACCAATCTCCTTCGCCATTTTTTTTATCTCTTCTATCTGGTGTTCATTGTGTTTTACCACCAAAAACTGAAAAAACACAAATGGTGTTTTACTATTCAGCGCCTTTTTCCATTTTACAATATTTTTTGCTCCCTCCAAAACGGTATCAATATTTCCACCAATTCGGTATTGTTTATAGACATCCTGTGTGGTGCCATCTATGGAAATGATCAGCCTATCCAAACCACTTTCTACCGTTCGTTTGGCGGCTGCATCCGTCAGGTAATGGGCATTGGTAGATGTTGCTGTGTAAATTCCTTTATCACTTGCATATTTTACCATTTCCAAAAAATCGGGGTTTAAATAAGGCTCCCCCTGGAAATAAAATATCAGGTAAAGTAATTCTTTGTGAATTTCATCAATGGTTCTGGAAAAAAAACTCTTTTCCAACATACCTATTGGACGGGTAAATGCCCTCAAGCCGCTCGGACACTCTGGACAGCGGAGATTGCAACTGGTGGTAGGCTCAAAAGAAATAGAAACGGGATAACCCCATTGTATGGGCTTTCCCAGCCATTTGCTGGCATAAAAACTACTGAGTACTTTGACCCAATTCCAACATCGTTTTATAGTAAGCTTACTTGCAAGATTAATGCTATCGTTCCAATTAAAATCGGGCATACCTACAAAATTAACATTCCAATTGATATGGAGGAGCTTTTTTCTTTTCCTAAAATTTACGCGGATAAGACCGGTTCTTACCAATCCAATCATTCCATCTGCGGTCATCTGCGCTGCACTCGTCTGCGGTCATCTGCGGGAAATCTTTCCTTTTTTTCCCGCTGATTGCCGCAGATTTTCCCGCTGATTGCCGCTGATAAGACAAGTTATTTCAAAGCTGATTTTTCCTTCTGCGGTCATCTGCGCTGCTTTCATCCGCGTAAATCTGCGGGAGATTTCCTTTCTTTCCGTTAATCTGAGGAAAGCAGTATGAATCAAATAATTTATCTTTAAAGATTAGTTGAGCGCTTTCTTCATGAACCTATTTGATAAAATTTTGTTTTCAGCGTATGGAAGATGATGTAAGAGAATTTTTAGTAAAAATAATGCAGTCCATTTCAATGGGACTCGTTTGGCTACTAACCAACATGAGCATCGGCATTTACTTTGGGTTTGCCTTTTTCGATGGACGCCCTACAATTGGCAACTATCTATATTACATTGCCTTTTTAGCATCGCTTATTGCATTGATCATTTATTTACGAAAAAAATGGAAGGGCTGGGAAGAAACCAATTATTAGTGGCCTACTATACTAACTGCTATGATCTGCTATAATCAGCCATCGGTTGGCCACCTTGCGCAATAGCAAGGTAAAAACTCCTCCGATATCTCCGATACTTCTGGTCAAATACCATTTGCCCACCACAAAAAAATAGGCGGTTGACAATCGTTTCACCTCCAACAGATCAAATTTCAATTTTCCCATTGCTGCCGTATCTGGATAATTTTTTTTATAATTATCCAAGGTTTTTTGCCATCCATAGGTAATGCCCGTTTTGCCAATAAACATCAGTGAATCGCTTTTCCAATAGGTGTTCATAAAAGCCGGGATATTGCCGGCATTCCACTCTTTTGTTTGACGATTCAATAATCCCCTTACCTCCGCCTCATCCCTGCTTTGGGCAATTGAAGAATACCCTATCATAATATAAATCAGTAATAAAAATGTAGATGTTCGCATACAATCTATTTTAACATTCAAGATACTCAATAAGCCGCAAAATCTTGATTGCTGAACATAAATTAACCGGAAGTAAAAAAATTTCTAATGCTGGTGATGGGGAGACGAGCATTTGCTGCGGTGGCACAAACGGTAATTGTAATAATGCGCACTGATAACTAAAGGAACGGCGATGATTAAAAACCAATTTTCAAAAGAATGAAAAAATTGTTTTAACACCAAGAATAAAAATCCGGCAGAAAAAATTAAAACTGGTGTAAGCGAATGGTGGTGCTTGATATATCCATGAAACAAGGAATAAGATCCAACAATAAAGGCCAAAACGATCATGCCCCACTCAAAAATAGAATTGTGAACAATGTTGATGCCATATACCGGCAAGGTGGAAACCAATACCGGCAATAATGCACAGTGAATGGCACAAGCTATCGAAGTAGCAATGCCCATCATATCCCAATTGATTTTTGTATTCATTGTTAAAAATGCAAAGGTAGTAAATTTGCAATACCGTTGCAACTTTTTATTACCCTTCAATTAGCAAAAAGCCTTATTTACCAACTAGTTTGCGTGTAACTTTGCTTAAATATTATACTATGGGCAAAAAATGGCATTGGTACGTTGGCTTCTTTGTTCTTCTATTTGGCGGGTATTTTTTGTACTTTTTCAGTCAGGATGATTTTTCACAATCGAGCCTTCCGGTAATCAACAACAATGTACAACCCTTTTCTTTTACCAACCAAAACGGAAAAGTAATAACAGAAAGGGATGTGGACGGAAAGGTATATGTAGCAGAGTTTTTTTTCACTACCTGCAAAGGAATATGTCCGAAGATGAATGCGAATATGCGAAGAGTATATGACGCTTATAAAAATGATAGCATTTTTATGATTCTTTCGCACACCTGTATGCCTGAAACGGATTCGGTGCCGCTACTAAAAAAATATGAACAGCAAATGCTCAATGGAAGCTTGGTTCAAAATGAAGATGGCTCCTATAAAATTAAATATGATTCAACCCGTAAAGCGACTTCCGGCAATTCAAGCTGGCATTTTGTAACCGGAGATAAAGCAGCTTTGTACAAAATGGCCCGGCAGAGTTACATGATCGACAACAACAAACCGGATTCTGCCACCGCAATTGCCGACCAGTTCATACATACGCAGTTTTTTGCTTTAATGGATAAACAAAGTAGAGTGCGGGGCATCTATGATGGCCTAAAAGAAAATGAAATTCAAAAATTATTAAAGGATATTCAAGCTGTATTAAAAGAGAAATACCAAAGCAGGAGCCTCAATTAATATATCAAGCGGCAAAATATGATAGACGATATTCTTAAAAAAAACAAGCTAAGCGTAACGGATGGACGCAAAAAAATATTGGAACTGTTTTTGGACAGTGCCGGTGCATTGGCACATGCAGATATTGAAAAGTACACTGGAGAAATGTTTGATCGGGTAACCGTTTACCGCACATTACAAACCTTTGTAGAAAAGGGCATCATCCACCTAATTCCTACCACCGACAACTCAATATTGTATGCCTTGTGCAAAGAGAATTGCGAAGCAGGTCATCACCATGACAACCATGTACATTTTATTTGTGACCAATGCGGCAAAACCATTTGCCTAGATGATGTTACCATTCCGCAGGTGAAACTTCCCAAGGGCTTTACCCCCAATAATGCTGAAATGGTGGTGAGTGGCATCTGTTCGGATTGCAAATAAAAAATTACATCTCCGCCTTCACAAAATCCATCAGCACTTTAATGGTATCCGGACTAAAATCAAATTTTAAACCGGCAGTTTCATAAAGCTGTGGTAACGTTTGGGTTCCACCCTTACTCAACACATCACAATAATTATCCAATGCCTGTTGCTTGTTTAATTTAAACTGTCTCCACATTCCGATAGCGCCTAGTTGTGCTATTCCATATTCAATATAATAAAATGGCACTTCAAATAAATGCAACTGTTTTTGCCAAAGATTACTCCGGTAATTTTCTAACCCACTGTAGTCAATTACATCATCGCTAAACTCATGTAGTATTTCATTCCATCGGGCGGTTCTTTCGTCGATGCTATGGGTTGGATGCTCATACACCCAATGCTGAAATTTATCAATGGTGGCTATCCAGGGAAAAATAGTGATTACCCTTTCCAGCTGATATTCCTTCGCCCGCTTTAATTGTTCGTCATCATTAAAAAACACCTCCCAATGTTCCATGCTAAATAGTTCCATCGCCATACTAGCCACTTCCGCAATCTCCATCGGATACTCCTTAAACCCAGTTAACGGTAATGGGTGTGCTAAAAAAGAATGAACGGCATGTCCACCTTCATGCACCATGGTAATCAAATCCTGCATTTGTCCGGCAGCATTCATAAAAATAAATGGGGCGCCACTTTCTGCCAACGGGCAGTTGTATCCACCTGGAGCCTTCCCTATCCTGCTTTCTAAATCGAGGTGCTGCAATTCATTCATCTTAACAAGACAATCTCCAAAGAAAGGACGCAGCTTGGAAAAGCATTCAATCGACAGATCGATCAATTCTTTTCCTGTAGTAAATGGTTGAAGCGGAGGAGTACCTGCCGGCTCTGCTTCTATATCCCAGGGACGGAGCGTATCTAGACCTAGCTTCTCTTTTTTCTTTTGATAAATCCTATTTACCAATGGCATTACATGCAGCTTAACCGCTTCGTGAAAAGCATAGCAATCCTGTTTAGTGTAATCAAATCTTCCCAATTCTTTAAATCTGTAATCCCGGTAATTAGCAAAGTCGGCATTTGCTGCCTCCTTAGTCCGCTTTTCCAATAGCTGGTTATATAGACTGTTCAATGCATCGGTATCCTGTAATCTTCGTTCCTGAATTTTTCGATATGCCTCCTCTCTTATATTCCTGTCGGGATTGTGAAAAAACTTGGCTGCTTGTTGCAGCGTGTATTCCTCACCGTTGATAGTAACGGTCATCTTGGCTGAAATTACGCCAAACTGTTGCTGCATCACCGCCAGCTCCGATTGTATGGGAATATTTTCTTCTCTGAACAGCTCAATGCTTTTTCGGACCGTGCGCAGATAGGTAAAATACTGATTGCTATCCAACTCTTTTGTCAATGGATGGTTGACCAGTTTTTTATTCAATGCATCCGCATAGGGTTGAATATTAGGTTGTAATTCGGTGCAGTAAAAATTAAAAGCTGCTTCCAACGATTTGTTTTGGGTATCGCAAGTCATTTTTATCTGACGCCAGCAGGCATCCTCGCTTACCACTGCTTCCAACTCACTCTGGTCATGCAGCCATTTTTCCAAGCTTACTTTTGAATCGATGTTCCTTTCCAATAAATCTTTGAAAAAGGGCTCCAGATGTTGCCAGTCGGTAACCACAAAATCAGTGGGAACAAAATGACGAGGTGTTTTTTGTATATCGGCCGTGTACATAAAAAATATTTTTGGATAGTAACAAGACTACCGTAGCTGATAACAACTACGGTAGTAAAATAATTATAAAAAACCAGCTTTTTAAAAGTTGCCGGATTCAAGTATATGACTTAAGCCATCTTCCTAGGGGAATTTATTTTTTTAGGCGGTGCTGCTTTTACTGCCGCCTGTTTTGGTTCAGCGCTTTTGGCCTTTGGAGTAATTACCTCATGAGCTGCGGCCGTATCGCTTTCATGGTTATCCGATAATTTAATTTCCACTTCATTGGCTACTAATAGGATATACCATTTCACCATTTTTTTCATATCGCTTCCGTACACTCTTTCAAAATCCATATCAGGATACACTTTTTCAAAATATGCCTTGATTGCCTTTGCATCGGCCTTTGCATCAGGAATTGCCACAGTGCTTTTTTTCATTGCATCAAAAACATCTATCAGGTTTACATTGTCTTTGGCTGTAAAGACCTCAATGCTTTCGAGATGAGAGAAACTATGCAAACGGGTGCTTACAAATTTGGTGGTCTTGTCTTCTAATGATTTCACAATACCGCCATCTGCTTTTGAAGACATCAATTCGTATAAACCACTTAAGCCGGTTACTGAAACTAATCTGTTATAATCCATATGATCCATTTATTTTAGGGTTGCAAGTTAGTTGTAAAAAAGCAAAAAGAGGACAATTTTAAAGCTCCCCCCTTTAAAAATAACCTGCTCTTTTGCAGTTGAGAGGGGTGTCAACCATAGAAATTCGTTTACTAGTGCCCTCTCGAATGCATTAGGTTATCAATAATTATTACTTAGTTCCATTCATTTGTTCATATAGATTTTGTACATCTTCTATTTTAAATAATTGCGTACCCTCATTCATGGTAGCTGCTGAACCGCAGGCTACTCCAAAATTGATCACCTGCTGAAGGGGTTGCTGCTGTTGTAGCATATAGGTTATACCCGCCACCATACTATCCCCTGCGCCAACGGTACTTTTCTTTTTTACTATGGGTGCCGAAGCAAAATATTTTTTCTCCGCCGTTACCAGCCAGGCCCCATCCGGACCCATGGAAACGGCTATTAATTCTGCAAATCCATCTCTTACCGCCTGCTGGGCCGCATCGGGCACTTCATTGTTTTGAAGTGTTTCAACGCTCAGCATTTTGCATAATTCGCTGATATTCGGTTTTATTAAAAAAGCATTTTTCCCTTGCAATGCTTGCAAAGCAGCTCCAGAAGTGTCTACTATACATTTTGCGCCTACTGCATTCGCTGTTTTGACAATCAATCCATAAAAATAATCCGGTAAGCCGGGGGGCAAACTGCCGCTGGCTACTACATAGGCAGGACTATAGGAAAGTATGTCGTCAATCAAATTTTTAATTACCTGCTCTTCGATAGATTTTCCGGGGAAAGTAAACCTAAACTGGTGATTGGTTTCAGATTCCAGTACCACCCAGTTTTCCCTAGTTTCTACAGAAGAGTTAATGGAGTGAAACGGGATTTCCGCGGCTGTCAGCAGGCCCTTGAGCATTTCGCCATTATGTCCCCCCGCAGGAAAAAGAGCTACAGAAGCTGCCTGCAGTTTTTTTAAGGCCTTGCTTACATTGATTCCGCCCCCACCTGGCTCATTCAACACATCTGTGCAACGCTGCTTTGCCTCTGGCTGAATCAAATCCGTAATGGTGCTTTTATCAATAGCAGGATTTAGCGTAACCGTTAGTATGGGAAGTGTGCTCATTCGTTGAAATTATTGTAAAAGTAGAGATGCCTGAATGGGTAGCTAAAATATGTGCGACCCCTTATAAAGTTAGTTCAATTATTTTTTAATACGCAGAATATTCATTTTTAGCAAAATTGGATTACCTAGTTTTTGAAGGCGTTGGTTTTAAGGGCTTTAACAATGCTTCCAGTCCATTCATCTTAATTTCATAAATAGTGGATAACAAAATGCCTAACTTACCTGCAGGAAAACCCTTGCGTTGGAACCATTCTAGATAAGAAACTGGCAGGTCGCAAAGTAAGATACCCTTGTATCTTCCAAAGGGCATTTGCATGCTCACCAACTGTAATAATATATTGCCATCTGGCTTTTCGGGTACCTCGTACATTGTTTTATTTTTGGTTGGCTAAATTAACACCCCTTGAGTAAATATTGCGTTCAGCTGGCAATTTAAAAAACAATCCACGCTAAAGCTAATTAAATGCAAATACTAAATAATATACCCTTAATAACTTTTTTATTACTCGCTGCTTTAATACATTTACTATAAATAAATTCGTTTGCTTTTTTATTTTCGTTCGATATGACCATTTCCAATAATTTTTTTTGTAGGTTACTGCAATCATTTTATTATAATTCACCAAGCATTCTCAAACTATTAGTATTACTTTTTTAAAAAAATGGCAATTCCAATATCATAATTTCTAATTATTTTATCCCGTCTGCTATGCAAAAACCTCCTCCAACTAACCCCCCAATTTCCTCCAAAAAAATGAAGGTTTGGGTATTGGCTCCCTATCTTCAAAAAGGCGACGATAACATTAACTACTATTACGATTTTAGCCAGAGCATTGCTGAGTATTCAAGTGCCTTTGAAGAACTAGATATGGAGTGGGTTTGGCAGCCTATCACCATTACTGATTACGCACAAATCATTGATAATATCGTTGCAGAAAAAGAAACCGGAATTGTATTTCCAGTCGTGTTCAATATTTGTGACGGAGATGAAATAAACGGCAGTCCAGGTATTTCTGTTGTAAAACTATTACAGCAAAAAGGCCTTGTATACACTGGAGCAGATGAATATTTTTATGACATTACCACGTCCAAAATACCCATGAAGCTTGCATTTGACCAGGCCGGTATACCCACGGCCCGCTGGGAGGCAATCCACAGCGCTGGCCAGCAAATAGCCGGCATTTTTGAAAGACTGGGAACTCCATTAATTGTTAAACCGGCTGTTTCTGGTGGTAGTATGGGACTAGGTATTAAAAATGTGGTGAACAACATAATTGATTTGCAAACCCAAATTGATCTCATGTTTGCCGGATATCGCGGATGGGATCTTACTACAGATGGAATTGTTGTAGAGTCATTTATCAACGGTAACGAATACACGACCCTAATCGTTGGCTCATATGATCAACCTGCACTTGCCACCATCTATAATCCAATACAACGGGTTTTTCATCCTTCGTTACCGGAGGAAGAGCGGATATTAAGTTTCGACCGGCTATGGGAATTGTATGAAGAAGAGGAGCCCATGCCCAATGACGGCAATTTTTATGAATACGAGGCCCCTGATCCTAGTTTACTAGATGAATTAAAAAAAATTAGTTGGGACGCCTTTGTCGCTACCAAGGGTAAAGGATATACGAGAGTGGATATTCGACAAGATTCAATAACGGGCAAATTATATGTGCTGGAAGTAAATGCGCAATGCGGATTGAGTGAAGATGAAGATTATACCTCTATTGGTGCAATTTTACGGTTGAGCAACAAAACCTTTTCAGATTTGGTTAAAAAAATCATCCATGCTGCCTTATTAACTGCCACTTCAGATGCAAGGAATGGAGATGACTTATCCGCCAGCATGAAGCGGCAAAATAAAATAATTCAACCCATCAGCTAATTTTTAAAAATGGCATTCGCCATCATTCATCAAATCGCTTCAATGAACCAGCAGAAAAACAATTTGGTTGCATCCGTTACCTCCACAACACTAGAAGCAATAACGGGAAAGAATACCCGCCGGCTAAAAGTCTGTGTGCTACAACCCGACTATTCTACCTCTGGCGTAGATTATCAACTATACGATCCTCTAAGAAATTTAGCGCACCTGATGACTGAAGCAATCATCGACCATGTAAAACTCAATAAACTTACTACTTACAAACAGCTGAAGGAATTGAAGAAGAAAAATTATGATGTGTTTGTGAATTTATGTGAAGGATATCTTGAATGGGAAGTTCCATCAATAGATGTCATCTATACGCTTGAATTACTGAATCTTCCCTTTACAGGGCCCACTACTTTACTGTATGACCCTCCCAAAGAATTAATGAAATATGTGGCCTACACCGAAGGAGTCCATACGCCTGCCTATGCGCTAATCGAAGAAGAAGCTAATATAGAGAAACAGGTTGAACCGCTTTCTTTTCCATTATTTGTTAAGCCTGCAAAAGCCGGAGATAGCCTAGGGATTGATGAAAAAAGTTTAGTAAATAATATCGATGAGCTGAAATCAAAAACACGTGCTATCATAGAAGAATATGGCCCCCTGCTGGTAGAAGAATATATCCAAGGACGAGAGTTTACAGTGATGGTAGCCGCCAATGCGGGTGAAGGAAATGGCGCAATCAGTTTTAAGCCGGTAGAGTATATTTTCCCTGATGCCACTCCATTTAAAACCTATGCATTAAAAACATCTGCATTGCACCCCAATGCTAATATTCCTGTTGCAGACGTAGCAATTGAAAAACAACTTAGAGCGGCAGCTGAACAAATTTTCAAAAGTTTTAATGGGGTGGGCTATGCAAGGCTCGACTTTAGAATGAACGCTGCGGGCGTTTTATTTTTTCTTGAAATCAATTTTACCTGCTCTGTGTTTTATAAAGATGGATATGAGGGAAGCGCTGACTATATTTTGAAACATGATGGTTTTGGACAAGCCGATTTCCTTCGTCATATTATTGCAGAAGGAATTGCCAGGCACCAGCTTCAGCAAAAAAAATATCGCATGAAGGGAAATGCGATTGCGGGATATGGGATTTATGCCACAAAAGACATTGGAATCAATGAGCTGATTTTTAAGGGAGAAGAAATGCCCCAAAGAATAGTGACCAGAAATTATGTGGCCCAAAACTGGGAAGAAAAAGAAAAAGAAAACTTTAGAAGATACGCTTACCCAATTAGCAAAGAAGTTTTTTTGCTTTGGGACCATGACCCAACAGGTTGGGCACCACAAAATCACAGTTGTAATGCCAACACTGCTTACCAAGGATTAAATGTGATTGCTACAAAAAATATAGATAAGGGCGAAGAGCTCACGCTGGATTATGCTAGTTTTCTGGATGAAAATATGGAACCCTTTCACTGCCAGTGTGGTACAGCTAATTGTAGGGGCCTAATTTCCGGCATCCCCAACAATTCCGTTACGGAAAGAGAGAAATAGAGCAACAATTAAACTTCCTCATCAAATTTCAGACCAAGAAAGAACTGTGGAAAAGCTTGTATGATTTACTGAAAGCAAGTTATGAAGGTCTCTTAAAAAAAGATGTCATCTCGTGTTTTTATCACTTTTTAGGAGCTGGCTCCTGCTGTGTTTTTACCTGCTCGATAATAGTCTTTTGAAGGCTGTCTACACTTGCAGTAATAAATAGCACTTCCTGATGAGCCATATTACTTTTTTCGGCAATTTGCTTAATTACACTCAAGTTTTGAAAATGCTTATTGAGCGCTTCTTCGGAAAATCTAAGGGTAAAATACTTTTCTGCACTAAAAGATGCCAAGCCAATTATTAAAATAGCAGAAATAGCATAAAAGGATGTTTTTTTAAAAGATACCATAGTTGATTTTTTATTTTACAATGCAAAATACTTTATAATTTTAATAACTTGGGGGTGATGTTTATTTTTCTTCTCTCCTCTATGAAACTTAAACCTCTTTTTTCTTAAAATAAAGTCCAAAATACTTGACTCGTTTATTGAACAAGAATTGGGGGATTAACTTCAATATCATCTTTTCGAAGCAAATAAACCAGCGAACTGCAAGCTTTTTTATCCTTTAAAGCAAATACATTCGAGTTGAAACCATTCCAAAAAGCCGCCAGCAAATTGCCTTTTCCGCTTTTATACTGCTCGCTAAGCATGGCTATATAAAAAGCATCCAACCACATTGGTCGCATTGACTCCAATTTCATTCCGTGCTTAGTAGCTAAAAAATCCATTGACTGCGGAGAAAAATGATATAAATGGCGTGGAACGTCATAGGCAGCCCAGAAGGATTTATATTCCGCTGCATCTTTTGAAGTATAATTGGGAAGGGCAATTAATGCCACTCCGCCCGGCTTCAACACCCGCTTTATTTGTTCCAAATATTCATGTAGCTGGTGTACGTGTTCCAACACGTGCCACATGGTTACTGCATCATATTTTTGGGCGGGAAGCTCGAACAGTTTTTCGGGCATTTCCGACTGAATGCCATATTTATCCAAACAAATCTTCCTTGCGCCTTGATCGGGCTCCAAGCCCGTCACCACCCAGCCTGAATGATGTGCTTTATCAAGAAAGGCCCCGGTTCCTGCGCCTATATCGAGTAATTCTCTTTTATGTTCTTGGTTTCCAGCACTTTTATCAAGCAACTTAATTTTCCACGCTAGCGTATAATTCCGCGCTTTTAGATACAGCTTATTAACCAAGCCATTTTCGGTATCGGTATGTGAAATATAAGTATCCGATTGGTAGTACGCACCGATGGAATCTTGGTCGGGAACGGATTGAGTAAAACGAAGCATACAGTTTCCACATTCCATAATATCAAAGATTTCACTAGATACTGTGAAATCTTTGCATGCCAGTGCTTTTACAATATCAACACTGCCACAACAGGGGCAGCTTGTCCGGGTAATGAAAGAGGCCATTGGGTTTATTAATTGAAATCAAAAATACAGTTTACTCGGCAAAAATGACTAGGTCCATCCGGTGACTCACCGGACATTATAAAAGCGCTTAAATATAAAACTCATTAAGCATTCCAAAGTAATTCTCATTCCACCCTTCTATCATTTCTTCATAGGCCTCGTCTGGAATATTGGTATGACTCAGCTCTGCAGAAGTACCCTGTTTGTGAACATGCAGCTTGATGGTTACAATGGACTCCGCTTCCTGGTCGCCAAAATACCATTGTTGCACTATCTTCTTTCCTGGCTCAAATTCAAGGTTTTTGCCTACAATACTTCCCTCCCACAAGGAGAACTCCGTTCCCGGCTCGGTACTCATCTCCGCAACTTCTCCTGACCACAATTGAATAGTAGCCGGAAGTGTTAAAGCCAAATATACTTCTTCGGGTGCTGCTGGCAGGATGTAATATTTTTTAAAATCTTTCATTAATAGCGTATGTTCTATAAAGATAAAACCCTTTTTTATATCAACAATAAATGATTGCCACTCGTTAGCAACCAAAAGAACTACCTTACCTCCCTCAAAATAAAATAATGAACCAACATTTTGATTTACTCATTGATAGCTACCTAGAAAACAAAGTAGGTATTGATACGCAGTTTTTGTCAGAGGCCCTATCCAAGGGATTGCAACAAAACATACATCAATTAGAAAACGATGGCTTGATGACCGCTGCGGGAATAGGCAACGAAGCAACGAAAGATGCGAATCAAAAAATGCGGGGAGATAAAATTTATTGGATGGATAAGCGTCACGATAATATTTATGAACAAGCGTTTTTACAACAAATAGAAGATTTTATTGATCGTCTAAACAAAACCTGCTATACCGGAATTAATGGCTACGAATTTCATTACGCCGTATATGAAGAAGGAAGTTCATATAAAAAACATAAAGACCAGTTCAAAAACGATTCCAATAGAAAATATTCGCTCATCAATTATTTAAACGAAAACTGGTTAGAAGAAGATGGTGGCCAATTAAGGATGTACCAAGAAAATGGTGTTC
>JBIIVV010000236.1:0-5066 GCA_044339235.1 Ferruginibacter sp. | reverse complement strand
CTGTATTCACCTGGACTAGGGTGGTGCAGGCATCCATCAGTAATATTGCTGCCACTGGAACCTATAATCCACTAGAGCGCATAGTCAACACTTCTAATAATATGGTGGTGGTTGAATATAACTATACGCTTACTGCCAACGGATGTTCATCTACCCAGTCGGTAACGGTACCTGTAAAACCAGCGCCTTCCATTACCAATCAGTCGATTATTGCTTGTAGTAATTCGCCATTTACGCTACCAACCATTGCTACACCAACTGGCACTGAGTATATTTGGAGTACGCCGGTATATATTCCCAATGGAAGTTTAACGGGAGGTGTCGCTGAAACTTTCTACCAGCCAATTTTTAGCCAAACGCTGACCAGCCAAACCTTGGTGTCGGCCATAGCTAATTATACCATTACACCAAGAGCAGGTACTTGCGAAGGGGTTCCTTTTAAATTAGCCGTTACCCTTCGACCATTACCGGTGGTGGCCAATCAAACCCTGACCAATATTTGTAGTGGCTCGCCATTTAATTTTGTACCGCAGATAGCGCCTACTGGTACTACGTATACTTGGTCGAACCCAATTGCTTCGCCCTCCAATAGCCTTACAGGTGGAAGCGCTCAATCAGTTGGACAAGCCAATATTAGCCAAACCTTATCGAGCACGAATAATATTTTAAATACAGCAACCTATATAGTTACCCCTTCAACCGCTAGTTGTGCAGGTAATACATTTACTTTAAATGTATCCATTAATCCAACGCCTATCATCAGCGATATGAAGGACAGCACTTGTTCCGGCACCCCCATTACCATTAATCCAATGCCGGTGCCAATCGGTACCAAGTATAGTTGGAATCCACCAACCGTTCAGCCTTTTGGAGCAGTAATGGGTACATCAGCACAGGTTTCGCCATCGGCTACCATTAGTCTTAACCTGCTCAATACCACCAATGCATCGGCAAAAGTATTTTACAGCATCACACCGGTAGCAGGTACTTGTATAGGCGCACCATTTACACTTGCTGTTGGTGTGGGCGTTCAAATGCCGGTATTTGGTGATCAGGCAGCCGAAATATGCAGCGGCAACGTCTTTAATGCAACCCCTGTAAATGCGCCTAGGGGAACTACCTATACTTGGGGGCTTCCGGTGGTTACGCCTTCGAATTCAATTTTTGGAATCAGTAATGTAGTACAGGGTGTAGATTCTATTAAGCAGGTATTGACCAATTTGACTTTAGCAAATGGTGTTGCAGTGTACAAAGTAACAGCCAATAATTCAGGCTGCGTGAGCAATCAGTTCAATGCCAATGTTACGGTATTGCCTTTGCCACGAACTATTATTAGCGGTAACAATAATATTTGTAAATATCCGGCAGATACGATTTCTTTAAACTTTAGCGGACAATCTCCCTGGAGCTTTACGTATAGAGAAGATAATAAAGCACCTATAACCATCAGTGGAATTACGCAGGCACCTTATTCATTGAGGCTGCCCAATGCAATTGCCTCAACGATGCGCCGATTTAGCTTTACCAATATTACTAATGCGGGATGTAGCAATAAGGCAGATACCAGCTATTTTACCCAAGTAATCAAACCTTCACCCACTGGAGTAATTTATTCCCTTCATGGCAATTATTTATGTAATAATGTCATTGACACAATGCATATTGTTTCTTCAGATTCACCTACTTTCAAGTGGATGCTCAATGGAACTTTGATGGCTGGGGAAACAAAAGACACGTTGCTGACCAGCCTGCCTGGTAGGTATAGTGCAATTCTTACCAACAGCGTCGGCTGTTCGGATACATTGACTTCAACGTATACACTTAATAAAATAGTGAAGCCTTTGTTGAAACTGTCCTATAATACGTATTGTGTAAACACGCCAATGTCTATTACCAATTTGACCGACACCAGTACCATTGGAATTACCAATTGGTTGTGGGATTTTGGAGATGGAAATATTCAATCTAGCTTCAATAGCGTAAACACGTATTCTACGGGTGGTAATTATCATATTACACTGAAGGCAACGCAGTTGAATTGTGCAGCTGCATCAGTGCTACTCGACACTACAGTGGATATTCAAGTGCCTATTCCTGGCATGACCATGCCATCTGTTAGTGCGTATAAATCAGTAAGTTCACCGATCGGTGTTCGGTCAATACCTAGCTATAAATACCGATGGACGCCTTCTTGGGGTATTAGCAATCGCGATAGTGCTAATGTAAACTTTAGTTTTGCTACCACACAACAATATGTAGTTAACCTGATTTCTCCTGCTGGCTGTGTTACACATGATTCCTTGCTAGTAAGGGTGTTTGATAATAAGCTGGTTGACATATTGGTGCCCAAATCTTTCACGCCCAATAGCGATGGCGTAAATGACCGATTGTTTCCTTACCTGACGGGGATTAAAGATTTCCATTATTTTAAAATATTCAATCGCCAGAACCAGTTAATGTTTGAAACAAAGAATTTTGATGAAGGCTGGGATGGAAACCTGCGTAGTACAGCCATGCCGATGGGTATTTATATTTGGGTGGCAACCGGTGTGGCTACTGACGGAACTGTAGTAGAGAAAAAAGGCCAAACCCTATTGTTGAGATGATCTAAATAATTATATGGGAAGACATTTTAAATATTATTGTATTGCGTTGGTGGTTTGCTGTGCATTTTCATTACGAATTTTTGCGCAGGCACCCATTCTATCTCAATACTTTGCATCACCCTTGAGCATCAATCCCGCACTTGCGGGTAATGGATATTCAAGTTGGCGAATAATGGCGGTAAGGCGAAACCAATGGATCAGTGCCGGAGTTGACCCATTGAATACCACTTCCTTATCTTTAGATGGAAAATTATTAAAGCAGAAAGGCAATGAAAATAATTATCTGGGAGCAGGGTTGATGATTGTTCAGGATAAGGGCTTGGGCGGGGCGTATAAAAACAATTCTTTCAATCTGGCATTTAGTTCTCATATCAGTCTTGATCTGGAAGATACGCATTCATTGGCCGGAGGCTTAGGCGGCTCTTTTAACAATACCGTCATCGATTATTCGCAGCTTACCTTTTCGCAGCAGATTTCTTCTGCTGGCTTCAATCGTGCCTTGCCCACTTTTGAAACCAATCTATCAAATGTCAAGCCTTATTCATCTGTTTTCGGAGGAGTCACTTATTCCTACAAAACGGAGCTTGCCAATTTTGAAATGGGACTAGCCTGTTACCAGTTTTTGAGTACGGTAAGAACATCTTTGCAGGACCCTAACCAATTGGATCCTCCCCGATTTAATTTCCACACGGATTTCCAGTCCTATCTTGGTGAAAGAACTACATTTAATGCAAATGCCCTGTTTTCATTTGAAAAATATTTCAACACCTATTCTTTGGGATTCAATATCGGCAATATGGTAGGCAGTACGGTGGAAGATGAAGAACCAACTATTATCAATACCGGTATTTGGTATCGACATAGCCAAGCCTTGTCGCCCTATATTGGACTTGGCTATGGCATTATGCAGGCAGGCATTAGTTATGATATCAACATTTCCAATTCCAAGACCGATCTAGGTCCATTGCAAACCTTTGAATTTTCGCTCGTTTTCCGCTCTCCTGTAAGAATTAAGAGCCCTGTTCCTTGCCCGTGGAGATAAAAATTGTTTCTACCCGAAAGAGAGGCCATCTTATAGTCTATAAAAAAATGCGTCAGCAAGAGTACTCCAGTTTATTGTAGTATAAGTAGTATTTAAATATTAGGGCTACAAAAAATTATGTGCTGTAAATGATTTTACTAGACCGCCAAACATTTCTTTATAAATTAACCCATTCGGAAATAATGCTACCATTTCTGATTTGTCTAGTAAGCGAATCTCATCAATATATTGTTGGGCGAATTGATAATCCCAAAATTTACCCCTACTCAGCGGAGTTTTAGTAAGCAGAAAATATTTTATCCGCGGACTTAAAAATTGAAAGCCCGGTAAAAGATAATGGGGTTCAATTATAAAATACTTATTAGGGGTTTGTACGAAATAATGTACTCCCACTCGCTTAATTTCATTGGCCATTTTTTCCTGATTGGATCTTGTATATAAATGTTCAATAACAGAATTGGAAAAAACCACGTCAAAAGAATTATCAGGACAATGGGACAAATTGGTTGCATCTCCAATCATACTTATCATATTTGGATAGTTACTGGGCACCGCTTCTAAGTTAAGCAGGGTAATCTGCACATCATTTTTCAGGTGGTAATTACGATTTACCCAAAATGACTCCAAGCCACCTACATCCAAAATCCGAATTGGCTTTTTAAGTTTTTGAATTTGTTGTTCAAAAAAATTAAATCGTCTATTTCTAAATCTGTTGCCAAGTGAATCTGGATCTTCTGAGCTTGCAAAAATTTTAAGCATAATGATAAATTAATGATAGGTTATTATGCAATTCGTGCAATCATGTTTGTTAATTTGAAGGCAAGGGTTCTTATCAAGTTTTTTAAATTTAGCATGGATGAAAGTAAAAAAGTTTTCATTGAAGTGGCAAAAATAAAGATCATTTTCAATACAAGCTAGCCCTACCTAACCTTGCTTAGGCATTTTCGCTGGATGGAATATTCAAAAAACCGTTTGTCAAATTCTGTTCGCTGCTTTTCTACCAGGTCGTCCGGCAAACCACTATAAGCCTTAAATTTTTTATTGATCATTAACACGGCGGAAGCACGCAAATTATTTTGAATTTTAATTTGTTTATTAGCCAAGCCCAACACTTTGTTCATCTGATTTACAGAGGTCATTTTATCCAGCAAGCTATTGTTAATGAGCAGCTCCAGCAGGTTATTTTCTGCTTCCGTCAAATTGGCTTTAAATGACTGTCGGTTTTCAATTGAAATCGCTGAATCATTTATTTCTTTATCCGCCTCTGCTTGCAGGGTAAGCAATTCGATTTGTTGCCTCATCTTTTTAAATCGAACAACAGCCAGTCCGATCAGTAACATAATGGCTGCTGCAAGCGACAAGGATACTATTTGTTGAGAGCCCATGAATGGGCTTTCTTTCTTTGGAAGGGGTAAATA
>JBIIVV010000235.1:0-5117 GCA_044339235.1 Ferruginibacter sp. | reverse complement strand
GCCCCTAGGCAACAGGTGGTGGCTATAAGGCCTTCATGGTATTTATGAATGAGTTGCTTATCAATACGGGGATATTTTGAATACATTCCTTCAATATATCCTAGGGAGGTAAGTTTTACTAGGTTTTTATACCCAATATCATTTTTTGCAAGTAAAATCTGATGATTGCGGGGATCCTTTTCTTCCTTACTAAATGTTTTTCGGGTACGGTCAGTAGTAATATAAAATTCGCAGCCTACGATTGGCTTAACTTTTAGGGATTTATCCTCATTGCGATGCTTATAAGCTTCCTTAACGAATTCAAATGCGCCAAACATATTACCATGGTCACTGATAGCAAGCGCTGGCATTTTATCATCAATGGCTTTTTGATATAAATTTTTGATTGAAGCTGCTCCGTCCAATAAGGAGAACTGTGTATGAACGTGTAAATGCGAAAAATCCATAGGTACGTAAACTGAAATTAATAACTGATAATTATTGAAATTAGGTAACGGATAAATATTCGAATGCACTGATCATTTATAGAAAAAATGCTGGTATCTACTAGCCGTCACCCAATTATGGTTCATGGTAATCTAGCAAATATCGTACACAATAGAATGCTTCTCTAATTCTTTTTTCCACATGATAATACAATGAAAATCAATTAGTTAATCCTGAGTTTCTGCAATTTCATTATTGAATCTTATCTTTGATATTAAATTTAAGAATTATTAAATTCAATGTTGGTATCGCAGGATGTATAGATTGGAATTGATTGATAGGATTTTGAAAGATAAAAAAGGGGCATTGATAACAGAAGGTTAAGTTGTACTTACGTGTAAACTTAAAATTTAACGTATGAAAAACTTGTTTATTTTAATGTTGGTAATGGGGCTTTTCCCTGGTTCATTTGCGCTTTTATCAGCACAAAATAATGTCAACCCGGGTAGAGCTTCTGCGCATGATAAACATAGTATTTCCCTTAAATTTATTAATGGCATAGAAATTACCCCTCAAGTATTTCCAAATACCACAGCTCCAGTAGAAGAAAAAGTGAAATTGTATTCAATTGCCAATCCAAATTCAAAAGTATCTTTAGCTTCCCCCGAAAAAAACATTGAAAGCTGCACCCATTTTCAGTTTAAGTTTGCGATGTTAATGGACAGAGAAGTAGAAAGCATCAAAAATTTACCACTCTTTAGTTTTATAAATGAATGGTGGGCCATTCGTTATCGTTATGGCGGTTCAGATCAAAATGGAATTGATTGCAGTAGTTTCACTGAAAAATTGTTATCAAAAGTATACGGTTTTTCTGTTCCCCGTACTTCAACAGATCAATTTTTATTATGTAACAAAGTGGCTACTTCAAATCTAGTTGAAGGAGATTTGGTTTTCTTTAATACAAGAAGTACCAGAAGAAGAAGAAAAGGTATTACTCACGTAGGTTTATATTTAGGCAATAATTATTTTGTTCATTCCAGTGTTCAGGATGGGGTTACTATTAGTAGTTTAACGGATGAGTATTACAGTAACAAATTCATTTCAGGAGGAAGAATTTCGAATACTCACTAAGGCATGGGTTCAACCAATGGTCTTTTTTACAAAACTTCTCAGATTATATTCAACTTACAGCATTTCATTGTTGGATAAAAATTCTATCCATTCCGTAAGCCTACTCTTTTTTGAATGGTATTCCAAATAGGTAAAATATCAGCAGATAATTTTAATAAAATGGTTCCTGACCCATATAAGGTAATGAAGCAGGCACTTCTAATCACTATCCATATAAATCCATGGTGGCTATCAAAGAGAAAGTAGCAGCAATAAAATGAGCCTATCCCTAAAAAAATGGTGAACAAGGATTGAATACTAAAAGGTTGCATGTTGAACTTTTTTTGCAAATACCAATATCGAATGAGATTGTATATTGTAAACGAAATAAGGTTGGCAATTGCAGGGCCCATTACATCAAAATAATATTTAGTTAGTATGTAATTCAATGGAAGGGTAATGGATAACAAAATGATACCTGTATAAAATTCAAATTTCCATAGAGAAGAAGTGGCAATAATCTGTGCATTGACACCCGTACCCATATCTACGATACGCATCAAACCAATGAAAAAGAAAACCCATTTGGCATCTAGATAGCCAGTTTGTAAATGAAAAGTGAAAATACCATCAGCAAAATTTAACCAAATGAGTGAAAACATTCCAACAGCAAATATTAATTGGTTGATGGATGACTGACGATAAATATTTAGTATCCTCTTATGGTCTTTATCTTTCCAGGCTTTTGATAGTGCAGCCATGGAGGAGGAGATAATCCCTCGTTGAGGTGCCTGAATCAGGCTAGCCATATTTTGTGCCAACGAATATACTGCCACGGCCGCCAATCCATTATTGGAAACAGAAGCTAATAAAATGGTGTCGAATACCCCGGCAACAGCATATACCAATGTACCCCCATAAATAAATTTGACAAGGGTTAAGATTTTTTTTGAAAACTTTTTAGTTACTATACTTACTTTAAAAGTGAAATGTAAGTCTCCTTTTTTAATTAAATATCCTAATAAAATAATTGCAATGACTAAATAGGTAAAGGAATAAATTTTTATAAAAAGGTCAAATTTCCCTAGCCAACCAATAAAGGCGCATATTATTAAAATCGTAGTGAGTCCACGAAACAAGACTTCACGTAAAAAATTGGTGAAGATGGATTTTTTTTGTTGCCAAGCATAACTTTCTAAAATACTATACAAGGTAAGTCCAAGTCCAAAGGGAAATAGCCAATAATAATAATTTACAAATTCCGGCGAGTTTTTTCCAAATTTAAAGATAATAAGCTCCTTGAAATACAAGCCACCGATTACTACAAAGCAAAAACCAATGAGTGAAACTAATAAAGCCCAGGTCAAAATATCATTTCGCTTTTTATCTAAATTATCCTGGTAGTAAGGGTAAAACTTGAAAATATAAGAGGGCATTCCAAGATTGGCAAAGGAAAACATCAGGTTAGCCAATGCTATAAAAATTCCGGTGAGGCCGTATTGCTCCTTGGAGAAACCACCTTCCTTTGTAAATAAATAGGTATTAAAAAAGCCTAAGGCAAATCCCACATACACCATCAACGACGAAATAATACTTTGCCTTCTGATTTGGCTCATATGATTGTTTGATGCTAAATTAATCTACCTTTTTGGTATTGATATAAAAATTTGGATCCACTGAAAAATCACTAATTGAATCCGGGTTTAATTTAACCATTTGCCATTGTTCAGTTGGCTTAATCCAAAAACCAGGATGATCCATTGTTTTTACTGGCATTTCAAATCCTTTAATGCAGTTGGTATATCTGTAAAAAAGCTTGTTTTGCTCCACCCTATATTCCAATTCGGGTATTTGTATTGTTCTTAAATATTGATCAAAAACTTTATTGAAATTGATTTTGGACTGATCTGAAATGTAATTCTCTACCTGCTTTGATGTAACCGTTTGATGATAGAATGTTGAATTAAGACCTCTCAATATCTTTCTAAACAGACTGTCATCATTGATTATTTGACGAATGGTATGAATCATGTTGGCAGCCTTATAATACATATCACCACTTCCTTCTTTGTTAACATGGTAGGGACCAATAATTGGCTTGTCGTTGGATATATTTTTTCTGATGCCAGTAACATAATCGGTCGCTGCAGCTTTGCCATAATAAAATTCGGTAAACAATGTTTCGGAATAGTTGGTAAAACCTTCATGTACCCACATATCGGCAATATCCTGGGTGGTAATATTATTTCCAAACCATTCGTGACCACTTTCGTGAATAATAATAAAATCCCACTTGAGCCCCCAGCCGCTGCCGCTCAAATCCCTTCCTAGATATCCATTTTTGTATCCATTGCCATAGGCAGTGGCACTCTGGTGTTCCATTCCAAGGTGTGGTGCGTCTACTAATTTATATCCATCTTTATAGAATGGGTAAGGTCCAAACCAATACTCAAATGCTTTCATCATTTTTGGGGCATCTAAAAATTGGGTTTTCGCTTTCTCCAAATTATAATCCAATACCCAATAATCCATGTCCAAATCACCATTTTCGCCCTTGTATACTTCACTAAAGTGAACATATTTGCCCACATAAGGGATGATCGTATAATTATTGATGGGAGAGGATACTTCCCAATGAAAGGTAGAACTGCCATCTTTATTATTTGTACTACCCATTAATCGTCCATTCCCTACTGTTAGTAATGTATCGG
The DNA here is from genome assembly GCA_044339235.1 of Ferruginibacter sp. GTDB lineage: Bacteria > Bacteroidota > Bacteroidia > Chitinophagales > Chitinophagaceae > Ferruginibacter. The sequence continues at coordinate 870 of JBIIVV010000235.1, read as the reverse complement.
GGCAGGTTACCCAAAGCGACGCAGATTCTGGCTCATCCCTTTGGTGATCCTTGCATGGGTACCATACACTTGCTCCCAATTCCTGACAAGCGATAGTAACCCATGGATGGTTGTTTTTATCTTTTTTCCAGATAATGCCTCCATCCCAAGGGGGTCTTTTTGCTACAATGGGTTTGCCATGATAATAAACGATCAGGTGTGCAATTGATGAATTGGTTAAAAGGGTTGGAAATAAATTAGATGAAACTAGATAGGCATTTCCATCTTTTACAATGGAAGATTCATTTATTTTTTGAGGCTTAAACGAGTTGGAAGATAGAATAATACTATCTATTTTTAAAGGGGCTTGCAGATCGAGTTGTAAATATTTGCCTTTTTTTACCAACTTGAAACTAATATCATTGTATCCACTTATCAGACTATCATTAATTGAAAATTTGACATGTAGATCATATTTAATCACATCCCACCAATCTCGTCCTGGGCCATAACTACCCCGTAAGGTATCAGCATGAGTATACCTTTTTTTAGTATTGACTTGTTGGGCAGTCAAATTTATTTTAAAAGTTAACATAATCAATATTGCCAACGGGCAAACCTTCATCCATTTCATTTCATAAACTTAATTAAAATTGCAATGAAATAATGAATAATTGAGAATGTTCTCTAATTTTAGCACAATTAGTGCAGGTAATGGATGTTTTCCTTAATTAGACAACTATATATAAAGTTTTCATCCTGCCAGTTCAACAATTTTCCAAAGATGAAATTTAAGCAGCGCAATTTTAATTTACATTCATTTATTTCATTCATAGTTCTTTTACTACTGTTATGTTCTTGTTCTGATCATATTCATCAAGACAAAAAAAT
>JBIIVV010000051.1:0-17241 GCA_044339235.1 Ferruginibacter sp. | reverse complement strand
GTCTAATTTAGTAATGGTTATACCAGTTACATCAGTTGCTGCGGTAAAATGTTTTGCCTGCTCCAATGCATTTTGTCCGGTGCTGCCGTCCAATACCAGCATTACCTCATGCGGAGCCTCGGGGATTACCTTTTGGATGACGCGCTTTATCTTGGTAAGTTCATCCATCAAATGCGCTTTATTATGCAGCCTACCAGCGGTATCAATTATGATGACATCAACACCTCTGGCCACCCCACTAATCATCGTATCATATGCTACAGATGCTGGATCGCTCCCCATTTCTTTTTTAACAATGGGAACGTTGGTGCGTTCACTCCAAATCGTTAGTTGATCCACCGCTGCTGCACGAAAGGTGTCAGCCGCTCCCAATAAAACTGATTTTCCAGCTAATGAAAAATTATGCGCCAGTTTTCCAATGGTAGTGGTTTTACCAACCCCATTTACCCCCACTACCAATATTACATGTGGCTGGTGACCGGCAGGCAATGCATAATTTTCGTAACTCAGATCCTGGGGAGCCGTAACCAATACATTTTCAATTTCACTTTTCAGGATGGCATTTAATTCGCTGGTGCCAATATATTTATCAGTAGCAACCCTTTTTTCAATGCGGTTAATAATTTCAACGGTGGTCTCAATACCCACATCTGCACCAACCAATGCGTCCTCTACACTATCCAATACCTCTGCATCAATCGTGCTTTTGCCAGCGATCGCCTTAGTTATTTTGCCGAAAAATCCTTCCCGGGTCTTTTGCAATCCCTGACCAAGGCTTTCCTGCTGTTGTTTTTTACCGAAGAGTTTGTCAAAAAGTCCCATACCGGCTTACCCCAAGGGGGATTTTGTTTGTAGTGTAATGTAAAATGAATTTAACTAAAGTAATTCAAGGACGAAGGGGGTAAAATTAACAAAGCTGTCCCGATTCTAATCAGGACAGCTTTTATACTTTATTTATTAAAGGAAAATATTATTGACCTAAATAATCTTTGATATTGTCTTTATGAACAATAGACTCTTTAAAAGTATATGCGCCGGATTTAGGACTACGTACGGCACGTATCACTTTTGTCCAGTTTTTAGCATCTGCTGCTGCCTTCTGGTCCTTGGTTTTAATCGCTGTTTTAGCTGCTTTTGCCATGACTATTTATTTTGAAAATTTTAAAATCTGAAAATGCTATACAAGATTACGGAGGGCAATCTTGGCATTTGCCAATTGTCTATTTAATTTCTTTATGAAGGGTTACCTTCTTCAAAATTGGGTTGAATTTTTTCAATTCCAATCTTTCAGGGGTGTTTTTCTTGTTCTTTTTGGTGATGTAGCGGCTAGTACCTGCTTTACCGCTGGCCTTATGCTCTGTACACTCCAAAATAACTTGCACCCTATTGCCTTTCTTTGCCATTGTTGTTGATTTTATTTTACTCCTTCCGCAACCGGAAGTTTGGTTTTATATTTTTTCTCCGGCAGCTCTTAGTTGCTTAACAACTGAAAACAGTCCGTTTTTGTTGATAGTGCGTATAGCTTCGGAAGAAACTTTTAGCGTTACCCACTTATCTTCTTCTGCCAGGAAGTAACGCTTTGTTTGCAAATTGGGCAAAAACCTACGTTTTGTTTTAATATTCGAATGCGATACTTTGTTACCCGTAATTGGCCTCTTACCTGTAACTTGACATACTCTAGCCATATACTAATTTTTTGGACGGCGAAGGTAACAAAAGATTTTGGATTTGAACTAAGGTTTTTTCTTTTTTTTTCATTTTCATTGGTCGAGCAACTGAGAACGACAAGAAAAGAGGACATTTACGCCAGTGATTAACCGCTTTCTGTCGAAAAAAACTGCAAAACAAAGCGATCAATTAAGCGTTTTGCACCGCAACTGCCGGGTAATTTGTTCGGTTGGCTAGCCATACCCTAACAGTTTGAAGTATCACCGATAATAAAATAAGTGCTAACCCAAGGTAAAAATGAGCATCCAGCAATTGATTTTCCCTAAAAACTATAAAAGCCAGCGCAATACCATACACCGGCTCCATATTGTAGGCAATATTAGCCGTAAAAGGCGAAATTTTCTTTAACGCATTTAACTGTAGATCAAAACACAGTACCGTGCAGAAGCAAGCCAATACCGATAACCATACCCAATCTGATACAGTGGGAAGATAATAGCTGGCAGGAAACTGGATTAGATAAAATGGCAACAAGATGGTCAGTGACAGCAATCCGCCTCCCAACTCATATAGCGTTAAAGTAGCAGGACTATACCGTATCAGTAATTTTTTATTAAAAATAGGAAAAAGCGATGTCCCAATGGCTGAGATAATTCCAAAAATAATACCCACTTTATACTGCGGGTGAAAATCAAAAATGATTCCTATACCTACAATCGATACCAGACTTAAGAGGATATCAACCAATACAATCTTCCTTTTAAAAAAAATGGGTTCAAAAAAAGCAGTAAAGAAACCAGCGGCAGATATACAAACTACTGCGATTGAAGCATTTCCATATTTTACACTGCCGTAAAACGTTACCCAGTGGATGGCTACTATTAGGCCCACTGCAAATATTTTTAACGCCTCTTTAAATGGAATGAATTGCAATGATTTCTTACAATAAAGCAGCAAAAAAAGCGTACCTACGGTAATCAATAACCTATACCAAACTAACAGCCCCTCATTTAGCCCAATGAGTTTTCCGAGTATTGCAGTGAACCCAGCCAAAAATACCGCGATATGTAGTTGAATAAAAGCCTTCCGCATGGTGCGCAAAGATAAGTTATGGAATTTAGCATTTGGCTTTACCTCCAATTCGAAGCTCCTTTTAATACTTGCGGGAAAGCTTACCTATATTGAATGAAAATAAACAGGTATAGTTCAGTATAAAAAAAATCATAAATAACTATAAACTAATGCGTGCAAAGCACAAACCAATTATATTTGCCATTCCGATAGGTTTCGGGATATAATCAACCACTATATGACTTTTAAACGCATCAACAACATTTCTGGCTGGGCTATTTGCCTCATTGCCTGCACTGTTTACATTATGACAATGGAAGCCACTGGCAGTTTCTGGGACTCTGGGGAATTTGCTTCTAGTGCATATAAACTTCAGGTTCCCCATCCACCGGGAGCGCCGCTGTTTGTATTGCTGGGCCGATTATTTATGGCTCCCTTTGATCCACAACATGCTGCTACCGGAATTAACCTAATGAGTGCGCTATCTAGTGGTTTTACCATTCTTTTTTTATTTTGGAGCATTACCCATTTTGCTAAAAAAATCATTCGCAATAACAACGAAGAACTCTCTGGTCAACAAATATTTGCCATAATGGCTGCCGGTACCGTAGGCGCATTGGCGTATACTTTTTCTGATTCATTTTGGTACAGTGCCGTGGAAGGTGAGGTGTATGCATTATCCTCTTTCTTCACTGCAATCGTATTTTGGGCAATGCTCAAATGGGAAGATTCGGTAACTGAAGAGCAAAAAATTGGCATCACAGGGCATTTTACCAGCGCCGATAGATGGCTGATTCTCATTTTTTACCTAATGGGCTTGTCAATTGGTGTGCATCTGTTAAACCTGTTAACCATTCCTGCAATGGTGGTCATTTATTATTACAAACGCTATAAAGTAACGAACTGGGGAGTGGTAATGGCATTTTTAATTGGATGTGTTTTAACAGGATTTATACAAAAGGCCGTTATCCAATGGACAATTAAAGGAGCCGGCAATTTTGATATTTTATTTGTGAATGATTTTGGGTTGCCTTTCTTTAGTGGCTTCGCTTTTTTCTTTTTACTCATCGGACTGTTGATATTTTTGGGATTGCGCATTGCCGTTAAGAAAAATTGGAATTTTCTGAGACTGGGCCTGTGGAGTTTTGCGTTTATGCTGCTAGGTTATTCCACCTACTTTACCACACTTATTCGCTCCAATGCAGACCCTGTAGTGGACATGTTTAATGTTGACAATCCAGTTAATCTAGTCGGTTACCTTGGCCGCGAGCAATATGGGGATTGGCCTATTTTGAAGGGGCAGGATTTTACTGCCAGCCCGGTTGAGCAAACTATGGTGGAAACCTATATCAAAGGGAAGAACCAATACGTAAAGAATGGCCGTAAAATGGAAACTACCTATGCAGAGGAAGATCAACATATTTTTCCACGGATGTGGGACCAAAGCAATGACCAAGGTCATGCAGATTATTATGCAAGTTTCGCCGAAATTGGAAAAGACCCCAAAACGGGTGAATGGCTTGGAAAACCTACGATGGGCGACAATATTAATTTCTTTGCACAATACCAACTGGGTTGGATGTACCTGCGCTATTTTATGTGGAATTTTGCAGGAAAACAGGATGATATTCAGGGTGTGATAATGAATAATGTAAGAGATGGTAACTGGAAAACAGGTATCGGCTTTTGGGATAATGCCCGACTGGGAGATCAGCAATATTTACCCGACAGCATGAAGCAAAATAAGGCAAATAACAAATTGTTTGCCCTTCCATTAATATTAGGATTACTGGGTATATTTTTCCATTTTAAAAAGAATAACAAAGATGCCATTGTGCTTGGTCTTTTGTTTTTCTTTACTGGAATTGCCATTGTAGTTTATTTAAATATGGCGGGCAACCAACCACGTGAGCGGGATTATGCATTTGTAGGGTCCTTCTATGCATTTGCTATCTGGATCGGATTGGGTGTATTATATGTTAGAGAATTATTTTCGAAATACATAAGTGCTCCTATCGCCAATTATGCTGCAGCAGCATTGTGTTTCTTAGCCGTTCCAATTATTATGGCTAGTCAGGAATGGGATGACCACGACCGCGGTAAAAAAGTGCTGGCTAGAGATCTTGCCATTGATTACTTAGAAAGCTGTGCCCCCAATGCATTGGTCATTTCATTTGGCGACAATGATACTTACCCATTATGGTATGCCCAAGAAGTGGAAGGTGTTCGCAGAGATATTCGAGTAATTAATTCAAGTTTATTGGGCACCGACTGGTATATCAACCAGCTTCGCTATAAAGTGAACAAGAGCGATCCAATGGATCCAATCTGGACTGCCGACCAAATAGAGGGTGCAAAAAGAGATGTGATTTATTATGCACCCAGGCCTGGTGTAGATCCAGAAAAATATATGGATCTCTACACAATGATGAAAGATTATGCAGGCAGTAATGAGAGCGCAAAAATTGAGCTTCGGGATGGAGATACGCTCAATGTGTACCCCACCAAAAAAGTATTTATCCCGGTAGATATTAATTTGGTTCGTAGCAATGGAACTGTCAACCCGGAAGACAGTGTGCTTTCAGAGTTGAGATTTGAAATCCCCAAGAGTGCATTGTATAAAAATGATGCCGCCATTTTAAATCTGATTGCAGCCAATAAATGGAAACGCCCCATCTACTTTACTTCTGAGTACCGCGAACTAGGATTCGGAGCATATTTGCGTCAGGATGGACTTACCAACAGGCTTGTACCCGTTGCCAACAGTCCGGTGAATACAAATTGGGTGTATGACAAAATGATGAACAAATTTGTATTTGGCAATGCCAATGTAGCGGGTGTTTATTTTGATGAAGAGAACCGCAGACACCTCAATACTATCCGACTGGCCTATGCAGAAGCTGCTGGAAACCTTGCTGAGAATGGAAAAAAAGAAGAAGCCAGAAAAATGTTGCAGAAATGTGACAAGGGAATGCTGGAAGAAAACTTTAGTTATGGCATGGTGTCTCGCTATCAACAGCACAATTATGTTTCGCTTCAGTTTTTAGAGGCCTGCTTTAAGGCAGACGATAAAGTGTTGGCAGAAAAAGTAGCTAAAATGGTAAAGAGGGATCTTGAACAACAGATGAACTACTACTCCCATTTAGACGAAAGAAAGCAGGACCAATTTAGAAATGATAATGAGCAAGTGTCTAATTTTCTTAGAGGTATACAGCAAATAGAGCAAATGTATAAAAATCCTTTGCCAAAGGAAATAGAAATGCCCACCTCAATCAAAAATACACCGCCTCCCCCTGCCCCAAAGCAGCCAAGCAGTTCAAAAAAATAACGAATACTTTTACGAAATAAGAAAATCCTTCTGCCAAAAGCAGAAGGATTTTCTTATTTAAAAAACGAACCAATCTTTCCTCTAAAATGTTTATTAAATTGCAGTTGTCGTAGCTAGGCTATCAACCAGGTAGACGCGCTGCAATTGTTTGGTCATTTTATTTTTTATTTTAAGTAAATTCATGCAAGGATATAACTTTTCAAAATTTGATCCTGCTCAAAATGGGAAGTCCCCTTTTGAGCAATTACTGGATATTTTCATGCAAATACTTACCCACACTAGCGGGGATGTGGGAGAAGCAATGCAATGGATGAATGAATTGGACAAACAATACAACCTTACCAAGGACGATTATGGCATGGGCGATTTTTATGAAGACCTAAAAGACAAAGGATATATTGGTGAGAAGGATGAAAATGGAGAAATAAAAATCACACCCAAAACAGAGCAAGGAATACGAAAAAAAAGTCTAGAAGAAATATTCGGTAAGCTCAAAAAAACAAAACAAGGCAATCACAACACCTTCAAACCTGGTGGAGGTGATGAAATCAACCCTGAAACAAGACCCTTTCAGTTTGGTGATACCCTTGAGCAAATTGATTTCACTTCTTCTATCCGCAATGCTCAAATCAATCATGGGGTAGATAGCTTCCGGCTTCATGAAGATGACTTGGAAATAAGGGAAACAGATTTTAAATCCCAGACCTCTACCGTGCTAATGATCGATATCAGCCATTCAATGATTTTGTATGGTGAAGATAGGATCACGCCCGCCAAAAAAGTAGCGATGGCATTGAGCGAATTAATACAAACCAAGTATCCAAAAGACACCCTGGATATTGTGGTATTCGGCAATGATGCCTGGATGATAGAAGTAAAAGACCTTCCCTATCTTCAAGTAGGTCCATACCATACCAATACGGTGGCAGGCCTCGAACTGGCGATGGATCTTTTACGCAAAAGAAGAAACCCCAACAAGCAAATTTTTATGATTACCGATGGAAAACCCACTTGCTTAAAAGTGGGTACCAAGTACTACAAAAATAGCTTCGGGGTAGATCGTAAAATTTTAAATCGCTGCATGAGCCTGGCTACGCAATGCAAAAAATTAAAAATACCGATCACCACTTTTATGATTGCCTCTGATCCCTATTTACAAAAATTTGTACAGGAGTTCACAGAAACCAATAGCGGAAAGGCGTTTTTTGCATCGCTCGATAAACTGGGTGCATTTATGTTCAAAGATTTTGAAAGCGGTAAGCGCAAAACAGTATATTAATTTGCCTATTCAATAGAATGGCCATTGTAGGGTTGAGGCGCTTTGCGCTTTTTGACCGATGGCAAAATAAAAAGTAAAAAAATGACAAATAAAAAACCAAGCAGTTTAGGCGAATTAAAAAAACAAGGATACAAATCCAAATCTATCAAAGATGAAGTTCGTGACAACCTTATCAAAAAAATAAAGGCAAAAGAAAATGCTTTTCCCGGGATACTAGGCTATGAAGATTCGGTAATACCCGATACAGAAAGAGCCTTGTTATCGCGTCATAATATTTTATTTTTAGGTCTGCGGGGGCAGGCTAAGACAAGGATGGCAAGACAAATGATTCAATTGCTAGATGAATATATTCCTGTAGTAGCGGGTAGTGAAATCAATGATGATCCTTTTGAGCCAATATCAAGATATGCGATTGATTTGATTGAAGAAAAAGGAAATAACACCCCCATTAATTGGCTTCACCGTAGCCAGCGCTATGGTGAAAAACTCGCTACCCCCGATGTGAGCGTAGCCGATTTGATTGGAGATATTGATCCCATTAAAGCTGCCAATTTGAAACTTAGTTTTGCAGATGAAAGAGTACTGCACTATGGTATTATCCCTCGAAGCAACCGAAGCATTTTTGTTATCAATGAATTGCCCGATTTGCAGGCGAGAATACAAGTATCCTTATTTAATATTCTAGAAGAGGGTGATCTGCAGATCCGTGGTTTTAAACTTCGTTTACCCCTTGACGTATTATTTGTATTTACTGCCAACCCCGAAGATTATACCAATAGGGGAAGCATCGTTACCCCACTGAAAGATCGCATCGAAAGTCAGATATTAACGCATTATCCAAAATCGATTGAAACTGCACTCGCCATCACCGAACAGGAAGCCAATATTTATCCCGAACAGGCAAAAAGGGTAAACATAAGCGATCTGGTAAAAAGATTAATTGAACAGGTTTCCTTCGAAGCCAGAACGAGCGAATTGGTTGATAAGAAAAGTGGTGTAAGTGCAAGGCTTACCATTGCAGCTTATGAAAATGCAGTAAGTGCTGCAGAACGAAGGGCGATCATCAACGACGAATCCACTACTCAAGTCTGGATCAGCGATTTGATTGGAATCATTCCTTCAATAACGGGTAAAATTGAATTGGTGTACGAAGGTGAGCAGGAAGGCCCTTACCAAGTTGCTTTCAACCTGTTGGAAAAAGCCACCCGCACCGTATTTGGCCAATATTTCCCCAATCCCGATACCCTCAAAAAGAAAAGAGGAAAGGAACTAACTCCAGAAGATACCCCCTATAAGGCAATCACCCGCTGGTTCGACAGTGGAAAAAACCTAGATGTGTTTTTTGAAACCAAGGATGAAGATAAAATTCAACTTTTATACAAAGTGGATGGGTTGCACGCCCTTGTAAAAAAACATTACAAAGCTGCCAACATAAAAGAGAATGCACTGCTCATGGAATTTGTACTACACGGTTTAGCAGCCTATTCCCTCATTAGCAAAAAAGTATTAGATGGCAAGATCGAATTTAAAGACCTGATGGGAAGTATGCTCAATATAAGCAACAAGAATTATGAGGGAGAATTTGATGAGGATGTATAAAAACAAAACAGCGCCAGACAAATTACCTGGCGCTGTTTTACTACCCGTCCAAATTTATATACAAGAAAGGAATACGGTTAACAGTATTCTATTTAAAGTAACGTACTCTAAATAATATTGACTTCCCTTTCCAACACGACTCCGAATTTATCCACCACAGTTGCTATGATCGTTTCACTTAAATCAAATATTTCACTTCCGGTTGCATGCCCATAATTTACTAACACCAATGCCTGATTAGCATGGCAACCCGCGTCGCCCTTTCGATACCCTTTCCATCCGCACTGTTCAATTAACCAGCCTGCAGCCAATTTCACCTTGTCAACCCCCAAGCTATAACCAATGATAGCAGGGAAATCTTTTTTCAGCGAAGCAAATTGCTGCGCTGTAATTTCAGGATTTTTAAAAAAACTGCCGGCATTGCCAATTTCTGCTGGATTGGGTAGTTTACTGCGCCGGATATGAATGACGGCCTGTGAAATGGCTTGAATGCTTAATTCAGTAACCCCCATTGCCGCCAACTCCTGCTCAATGGCACCATAGGAGGTGTTGAAAACTGGTACTTTATTTAGCCGATAGGTAACATTCAATATAATACACTGATTGATCAGTCTTCTTTTAAAAACACTTTCCCTGTAACCAAATTCACATTCCTGCAAATTAAAAGTAACTACCTTTTTATCGCTCAGGTGAAAGGCTTCCAATTCAAAAAAAACATCTTTTACTTCTACCCCATATGCACCAATATTTTGCATTGGAGATGCCCCCACATTGCCAGGTATCAGCGAAAGGTTTTCCATCCCAGCCCAATTATTTTGTATGCAATGAATTACCAACTCGTGCCAATTGACACCAGCACCTGCCTTAATGTACACATAGGATTCGTCTTCATTGACCTTTTCGATTCCACCCAACTCGTTTTTCAAAACCAGTCCATCAAAATTTTTAGTAAACAATAGATTGCTTCCGCCTCCTAGAATAAGCTGCGGCAATAATTGGCGGGTATAAGATGGAGGAGCAAATTCGAGGTATGTACATAATTCATCCACCGATTCAAAGCTAGCAAAATAATGTGCTAGCACATCTACACCAAATGTGTTGTAGTTTTTCAGCGAAATATTTTCTTCAATCATACTGCTTTTTGTATTCTTGTACAAACTTGCTAATTAGTTGGCATCCACATCGGCAATCATAACCACTCCCTTGAATTTCTTTTCGGACAACAATAAATTAAACTGATTTTTGATTGCCTTTTTATACTGATGAATTTGTTTCATATCTAGGGGTAATTTAATCAGCAATTCCATCAGGTATTGGTTTCGAACCCTTGCCACCACAGGTGCTGCAGGGCCAACCACAAAATTATTCAAATCGATTTTTAAAGCAAGTCCCAATTTATTGGCTGCCTCATCCACTACTTCCTTTATCTTATGCTTTAACGTTATTTCAATAATTCTACTAAAGGGTGGATAAAAAAACTGCTGTCGATTGGCAATCTCAAATTCATACATTTTCTTATAATCATGCTGTTGTACAAATTGCAATATCGGATGGCTCACTTGTGTTGCTTGAATCAATACCTTACCCTGTTCGTCTTTTCGACCCGCCCTTCCGCTTACCTGCTCCATTAATTGAAAGGCCCTTTCATTGACCCTAAAATCGGCAAAGCTTAGCAAACCATCTGCATCCAATATTCCAACTAGACTCACCTTTTCAAAATCAAGCCCTTTTACTACCATCTGTGTACCCACCAAAACGTCTATACGCTGTTGCTCAAATAATTTAATAAGATTGTCATGCGCTGATTTGCCTTTTACCGAATCAACATCCATCCTTGCCACTCGTAAGTTTGGAAATTCCTCATCCAACATTTCCTCAATTTTTTCTGTACCGAAATTTTTCTCCATCCAATTCACCGTTCCACAAGCAGGACATTCCGTTATTTTTGGATAGGTAGTACCACAGTAATGGCAATGCAATTTATTAGAATACTTATGCAGCGTTAAAGTAACATCGCAATTTTTACATTGTGGTAAATATCCACAAGTGCCGCACAATAAGTAAGGAGAATAACCCCGCCGATTTTGAAAAAGTATCACCTGCCGGCCATTGGCAACAGTTTGCTGTACCGCCTCTTTTAATTGGGGCGACAACATTACTTTTCCCTTTTGCACTACCTTACGTGTGTCAATGATTTCTATAATGGGCAAATGGATACCCCCAAACCTTTCATTTAATGCTACCAATCCGTACTTGCCTTTTTGGGCATTATAATAAGTTTCTATCGAGGGGGTGGCGCTACCCAATAAAACCTTGGCATTAAAAAGGGAAGCATAAAATATAGCTGCATCCCGTGCATTGTATCTAGGGGCCGGATCCTGTTGCTTGAAGGAGGAATCATGCTCTTCATCTACCACAATCAACCCCAACTCCTTAAAGGGCAGAAATAAAGCACTACGGGCCCCCAGCACTATCCGGGTTTCACCTGTCTTGATCTTATTCCACAATTCTACCCGCTCATTATTATTAAATTTGGAATGATAAATAGCAATATTGCCTCCAAAATGTAATTGCAGCCGACGAATCATCTGTGAAGTAAGTGCGATCTCCGGCAAAAGGTAAAGGATTTGTTTACCCTGCTGATAATATGCCTCAATGAGTTGGATGTATAACTGTGTTTTACCACTACTGGTAACTCCATGCAGCAGGCAAACATTTCGACTATCAAAACTTTCGCGCACAGCTTCAAGGGCTTTTTGCTGTGCCGGACTCAAGTCAAAATTAAGTTCCATCGACTTGGGCAATGTCTTAATTCTGTCTACACTCCGCTTTTCAATGCGTACAATTTGCTTATCGGCAAGTCCCTTCAACTGGGCTACTGTGGCGCCCGATTTCTTTAAAAGTGCTGACTGGCTAACTTCCCCTTCCAATTTCATTAGATGCAGATAACTCAAAAGCAACTCCATCTGCTTGGGCGCTTTTGACCAATTGTTCAATAAATCGCCTAACTCTTTTTCATTCTCATACTTCGGGTACAACAGAATGAAATTTTCCATTTTGCTTTTGTACCGTTCACTTAAGGCCTCCCAAACGATGCATACATTTTTATCAATCAACTTTTTAATTACGGGATAAACATGCGTAGCGTCCAGCACCTGCTGCGCTTCAGTTAAATTCAATTGTTTTTTAATCAACAACGCTTCTGCTAACAGATATTCTTCATTATCCAAACTCGAAAAGTCATCTCCGTATTCTTCGTTAAACAATAAGATCGTTTCGCTGCTCAACTTAAAATGTGCAGGCAAAGCAGCGGCCATCACTTCTCCTTCACTACACATATAATATTCACTCATCCAGTTCCATAATTCCAACTGCTGCGAAAATACCAAGGGGCTGTCGTCGAGTACGTTTAATATATCCTTTGTTTGATAAGCCGGTGCATTCCCACTGATTGATTTTACTATACCGGCATACTTTTTATTTTTACCCAACACCACTTCTACCCTACAGCCAGGTTGAATTACTTTGGAAAAAATTTCAGGAACCCCATACGTATAAGTAGTAGGCAATGCGAGTGGGAGAATTACAGCAGCAAATAAAGAATTGCCACTGCCTAGCCCAATCACTCCAGGCAAACTATCAGTGGCCTGAACAGCAGCTGCACCAAATGAATCCGTTGGGTCCGCCTTGGCTGCAGGAATACTAAAAAGGGGTATTTGATTTTGATCACTCATTCAATATGTTTACAGCTCGATTGTATTTTAAGATGGTCTTATCCAACTTGCCTGGTAGGCAATCAATTTCTTTTCCATTAAATCGTACACCTTATTTTTTAAAAGTTGCAAATCATCCATGGTTAGTCCCACCACGCTAACTTCTTCCAAATAGACTGCCCTTGACCTTCCTGGCAACAATGTAAATATACTTTTGTAATGCATCCGATGGTGGGTATCCAAAAATAAAATTGGTTTAATGGGCGTTTGGGTTTCAATGGCAATTCTAAATGCCCCGTCATAAAATTGCTTTAATGGGTTGCTGGTCATATTAAATGTTCCTTCTGGGGCAATTACCACAGATATTCCCTTTCGGATAAACGATTTTAATTGCTGAACACTTTCTGCCCTTCTTTCAGCACTGCTTCGATCTACCATTACCACCGCATTCCGGTATAGAAAACCGAACACAGGAAGCTTAGCCATTTCCGATTTTCCTAAAATTCTGAATGGTTGATACCGGATTGCCTTCATAATAATTGGAATATCCATATAGGAAATATGGTTAAAAACGAAAACATATTGTTTATTTTTATCATGCGGAACCTCAAAAAAATTGCGATGCCGCATCCCCCAAAATAACATCATGGAATCCGCCCAAAACTGGCATATTGTATAAATCATATTCCCTCCCCTGATTTTTCCAAAAAAAGAGGCTGCTATTACCAGGGGAAATAGTAACAGCAAAATAAGTATAAAAAGCAAAAAACCATACAGGGAAAAAAGCACCCTAAATGGGAAAAAGATATGTTTCATAATAAAAAGCGAATATAATAAGTTTATCACGCACTAGTATTTGGATTGTATTTTTAACCCTAGTTAGCTGATTTTATACTTAAAACCACTGCAAAAAGACTAGGAATCAGGATTTTTCTAAAAATCCATTTTATAATTCTCTCATTATAATCTGAATTCCCTTACCTTTGCCGTCCTAAATTTTGGTTATATGTTAGCAGTAGTAAAAATAGCAGGTCAACAGTTTAAAGTGAAAGCAGGCGATAGCTTGTATGTACCGCATATTGAAGGTAAGCGTGGTGACAAAGTTGAGTTTTCAGAAGTTCTGATGACTGACAATGCCGGCACAATCGCCATCGGTACCAATGTGAAAGCAATCGTGAAAGCTGAAATTTTGCTCGACCTTGTACAAGGTGACAAAGTGATTGCCTTTAAAATGAAAAGAAGAAAAGGCTTCCGTAAAAAACACGGACATCGTACGCACTACACAAAAATACAGGTGACTGAAATCGCTTAATTGCAGCGAATTTTTCATTTAGGTGATATCAATGAAATGTTGAAAATTATCCAAAAATGAACAAATAAGCCCTTAAATCGAAATCTGAAATAAAAAAAAATAATTAAAAATGGCACATAAAAAAGGTGAGGGTTCGGTTAAAAACGGCCGTGATTCACAAAGCAAAAGATTAGGTGTAAAAATCTATGGCGGACAACCCGCTATTGCAGGAAATATCATTGTACGTCAACGTGGCACTGTATATCATCCAGGTAAGAATGTTGGTCTTGGAAAAGATTTTACAATTTTTGCACTGTCTGATGGCATCGTAGAATTTAAAAAAGGAAGAGGCGACAAGAGTTTTATTTCGATCAATGCGGTGGAAGCATCTGCATAAAAAATAAAGTTTTTTTTGGTAGATAAAAAAATATTTTTAATTTTAAGTATTATTTACTAACCAATTAAATTTTAAAGAACATGGCAACTGCAAAAAAAGCTGCAAAAAAAGCTCCAGCTAAAAAAGCTGCACCAGCAAAAAAAGCTGCTCCTGCAAAAAAAGCTCCAGCTAAAAAAGCTGCAGCTAAGAAAGCTCCAGCTAAAAAAGCTCCAGCTAAAAAGGCTCCAGCTAAAAAAGCTGCTCCAGCTAAAAAGGCTCCAGCTAAGAAAGCTCCAGCTAAAAAAGCTGCTGCAAAAAAGAAGTAAGCTTTGCTTTTTAAAAAGCGAAACTAATAGAAAAGTCCTGGCAATCGCCGGGACTTTTTGTTTATACACCCTACATCGCTTTTTTTCCTCCATCCAATTTTTTTGCCAATGATGAATGGCATCATTGGCCACTAGTACTATTTTTGATAAAATACAATCGGGTATTACAGATAAGTTTTGGAAATTCGATTTACATTTGACTATGAATAATTACCAGATCGCAGAATCTTTCTCTCTATTGGCCAAATTGATGGATATCCATGATGAAAACAGTTTTAAAGCCAAGTCATACGCCGCTGCAGCATTTACCATAGAAAAATTGCCGATACAACTGAGCGAAACCCCTTCTGAAAAATTATTTGGTATAAAAGGAATTGGCGAATCGGCCGGTAAAAAGGTAATTGAATTATTAACCACTGGGGTACTTCAAGCACTGGAAGAGATGATTGCAAAAACTCCTCCCGGAGTGTTGGAAATGTTACATATCAAAGGCATTGGTCCGAAAAAGATTGCCACCATTTGGAAAGAAATGGAAATTGAAAGTATTGGGGAGCTATTATATGCTTGCAAGGAAAACCGGTTAAAACTATACAAGGGCTTCGGCGAAAAAACCCAACAAAGCTTAATTGAAACTATTGAGTTTTATTTCAAGAGCCAGGGAAGCTTTCTTTATTCACAGATTGAGCCCCTGCAGGAAGCCATCAAAAGTTTTTTTGTACAATTATTTCCTGAAAAAAAAATTGCTTTTACAGGATCTTATATACGGCAGCTAGAGATCATTCATGAACTCGAAATGGTAATCGATGATTCCATCCAAAATATAGAAAAGGCCTTGTTGGCTAGTGAAGACTTAGTGCTAATGGAGAAAAATGAATCAGATATCCTATACAAGCTTTCTGTTGGTATCAAAATCCGACTCTATAGTTGCAGTAGCATGGAAAGGATGAAACTAATTTTTATGAAAGGGTGCGCTGAGGAATTTGCCACTGCATTTGCACAACAATTCCCTCATATAGATTACCCCTCCTGTGATAATGAAGAAGCAATCTTTAGCCAGGCTGCTGTAAACTTTATTCCCAATTGCCAAAGAGAATTTGCAAGCACAATTGACAGGGCGAAACTGCATGCCTTACCCCCACTAATAAAGGTTACGGACATCAAGGGCATTATCCACAGTCATAGCAACTGGAGTGACGGCAGTAATACAATTGAGGAAATGGCAAAAAATGCCATATTAAAAGGTTTTGAATACCTAGTAATCAGCGATCATAGTAAATCTGCTTTTTATGCAAATGGACTAGAAGTAGAAAGGCTACAAGGACAGCATGCCTATATCGATTCATTAAATAGCCAGCTGGCCCCTTTCAAGATTTTTAAAAGCATTGAAAGTGATATCTTGAATGATGGCAGCCTTGACTACAGTAACAATATCCTATCTACTTTCGACCTGGTAATTGCTTCCATACACTCCAATTTAAAGATGAATGAGGAGAAAGCCATGCTTCGACTGATGAATGCCATCGAAAACCCCTTTACTACCATTTTAGGACATATGACCGGCAGGTTACTGTTGAGCAGAAAAGGGTATCCAGTAGATCACAAACGCATCATTGATGCCTGTGCGGCCAATCAGGTAGTGATTGAATTAAATGCCCACCCAAGTCGGCTAGACATTGATTGGCGATATATGGACTATGCATTGGAAAAAAATGTGTTGATATCCATCAATCCGGATGCGCATTCACCGGAAGGATTTGATGACATTCAGTATGGCGTACTGATAGCACAAAAAGCAATGCTTACCAAAGAGCAAAACCTAAGCAGCTTTGGATTGAAAGAGCTGGAACAATATTTAACGAGCAGAAAACAAATGAAAAATATCTAAAGCACTGTCAAAGGCAACTCCACAAAAAAGGTGGTCCCCTTTCCTAATTTAGTCTCAAAACAGATATTTCCCTTGCATTCTTCTACAATGCCTTTGCACATGGCCAAACCCAATCCTGTGCCAGAGTTTTTGGTAGTAAAATTAGGCGTGAATATTTTTGAGCGAATATCTTCGGGAATTCCTGCACCGTTATCGCTAACGGTGATCAGTACATTTTTTTTATATAGCTTTTCTTCAACGATAATATGAGCGCTAATTCCTTCCGGAATGGACTGAAATGCATTTTGAATCAAGTTGGTAAATAGCCGGTTAATATGGGTTCGGTCTGCCGTAATCAGCACTTTAGCATCCTCGGGCTTCCAGCTAAGGTCTAGGTTGCCTTCCACTGAATGTAATTGCGTCAATAACTGAATCATTTCATTTAAGTCAAATACTTCTCTGCGAGGATTACCAATATTGGCAAACTGCGAAAAGTCTGCTGCAATTTGACTTAGGTGATCAATTTGTTCAACCAAGGTTCGACTCACCGTTTTAGTCAGCTCCTGGATATCGCCTTTCCCCATTTCAATTGCCCTTTCAAGATATTGCAAACTCAGCTTCATGGGGGTCAAGGGATTTTTAATTTCATGGGCCACCTGTCTTGCCATTTCCCTCCAGGCGGTTTCTCTTTCATTTTTAGCTAGCTCCACTGCACTATTATCCAAC
>JBIIVV010000234.1:0-5124 GCA_044339235.1 Ferruginibacter sp. | reverse complement strand
AGTTCAACAATTTTCCAAAGATGAAATTTAAGCAGCGCAATTTTAATTTACATTCATTTATTTCATTCATAGTTCTTTTACTACTGTTATGTTCTTGTTCTGATCATATTCATCAAGACAAAAAAATCTTTCATTATAATGAGCAAACTGGCATTGCGAGTTTGGATCCTGCATTTGCAAAAAATCAATCCATTATGTGGGCCATACACCAATTGTATAATACGTTGGTGGAGGTAGATGATCAATTAACAACAAGACCATCGATTGCAAAGCGTTGGGAATTATCTTCTGACCAGCTTGTATTTACCTTCCATTTAAGAACAGATGTTTACTTTCATGATAGCCCTGTATTTGCTGATGGGAAAGGTCGGTTATTGACTGCAAAGGATGTTGCCTATAGTCTGGGTAGAATTACCAATGCAAATCTTGCCAGTCCTGGCGCATGGATATTCAATAACCGAATTGATACTACTGCTGGTTTTAGCGTGCTCAATGACTCCACTTTTCAATTAAAATTACTTCGTCCCTTTCAACCCATACTGGGGATTTTAAGCATGCAATATTGTTCAATTGTACCCAAAGAGGCAGTAGAAAAATATGGTGATGATTTTCGAAGAAATCCGGTTGGGACTGGTCCTTTTAAAATGACAACTTGGGTAGAAGGGCAGGCACTACTGTTTAAAAAAAATGATCGGTATTTTGAAAAGGATAGTAGTGGAATGCAATTACCTTATTTGGATGGGGTAAAAATCAGCTTTTTTGAGAGTAAGGCGACAGAGTTTCTGGAGTTTCAACAGCAACGGCTAGATTTTGTCAATGATATCGATGCATCTTTCAAGGATGAAATACTAACCAAAACGGGTCATCTTAAAAAGCAATGGGAGGGGAAGTTGATCTTACAAAAGCATGATTACCTAAATATAGAATACTTAGGTATACTGGTAGATACTACTAATAGCTTGGTCCAAAAATCACCCTTGCGTTTACAAAAAATTCGACAAGCGATTAATTACGGTTTCGACAAAAACAAAATGATGTTGTACCTGCGTAATTCAATCGGAACTGCAGCTACAAGTGGATTTGTGCCAGCTGGTATGCCTTCCTTTGATTCGAGTGTAGTTAAGGGATATCAATTTGATGCTAAAAAAGCAATGCAATTGCTGGAAGAAGCCGGATTTGCTGGTGGAAAAAATTTGCCTTCAATCAAATTATTGACCATCCCTATTTATGCAGATCTGGCAGCTTACATTTCAAATGAACTCAATCTCATCGGCATCCATATTCAGGTAGAAGTGGTCCAAAAAAGTATATTATTGGAGCAGACTTCCAAATCGCAGGCGCTATTTTTTAGGGGTAGTTGGATTGCTGATTATCCTGATGCAGAAAATTTTCTAGGTGTATTTTATGGAAAGAACCCTTCACCACCAAATTATACCCGATATAATAATGTGAAATATAATCAATTGTATGAACAGGCTATTGCTGAAAAAAGCGATTCTATACGTTATCAATTGTACCGAAAAATGGACCAGCTCATTTTAATAGATGCCCCGGTAGTTCCGCTTTGGTATGATATGGCAATCCATATAGTGCATACCAATATTGTTAATTTTTATCCCAACAGTTTAAATCTGTTAGAATTGAGAAAAGTAATTAAAAAATAGTTTGGACAAATTTCTTTATTTTATGAAAAAATGTCTATCTTAGTATAAATATTTTCCATATATGGATACGGCTAATGATACTAAAAAAGTATTTAAGCAATACGCTGATTACATCCAAGAAGAAGCAAGCAATATGGTTTCCGAGCCTTCAGCCATTTATGCTTCAGCCTTTGATGATATGTTAACTGTTACCAATTACGATAAAGATTTTGCCGCCGATCTGTTAGATGTATCCTACAAAACTGTTTCAAGATACCAAAAGGATAAAAAGAAATTTAGTCCTTTACAAAGCGAATATGTTTTAAAAACCATCGTGCTTTTTAATAAAGGCAATGAAGTATTTGGTAGTACGGAAAGTTTTAATCGCTGGTTAGATAAACCATCCTTTGGGATAGGTAATCGTATTCCTCGATCTTTTATTACTACTGTAGGAGGTATTCATTTTATCCAAGATGAACTCAACCGGATTGCTCATGGAGATTTAGCCTAATCATCCTTAGCATGAATGTTTACAGAATTACACAAATACAATTTAGTAACTCCTTGACCGCTTCGGGTTTGGCTGCAAGATGGAATTACGGGGGGAGTTTTGTAATCTATACTGCTGAGAGCCGCTCCTTAGCTTGTCTTGAAAATTTGGTACATAGAAGCGGGGAGGGGAGAAATGATTTGTTTAAAATAATGATGATAGAAATTCCCGATAACCTTTCGGTAGAAAAAATTGAACTGGCCTCATTAAAAAAAAATTGGAATAGCATTGAAAACTATTCATATTGCCAGTCATTGGGAAATAAATGGTTGAATGACAACAACAGTTCCATCCTACAGCTTCCTTCTGTAGTAATGAAACAAGAACATAATTATTTGATTAATCCACAGCACCCCGATTTCATTAAAATCAAACTACGAGGAAAGGAAGATTTCGATTTCGACAAACGTTTTTAATTAATGCTTCTTCAGTTTACTTTTAAATACTTTTTCAAATTTCTCCACTTTGGGTTTAATCACAAACTGACAATAACTTTCACTTCCATTTAGATTGAAATAATTTTGGTGATAGTCTTCCGCAGCATAAAATTTTACAAAAGGCTCTAATTTGGTGACAATTGGATTGGCCCAGGCACCAGATTTATTTAAAGCTGTGGCATATTTTTCTACCTTGGCTTTTTGGATGGCATCGTGATAAAAAACCACACTGCGATATTGCGTTCCTATATCATTGCCCTGCCTGTTGAGGGTAGTTGGATCGTGCACCTGCCAAAAAACTTCCAATAGCTCATCATAGGTAATCTTGGATGGATTATAAATAATTTGTAAACATTCTGCATGACCAGTTGTGCCTGTACAAACTTGTTTGTAAGTGGGTGATTCCATTGTCCCTCCACTATAGCCACTAGTTACTTTTACAACGCCTTCCAACTGCTGAAAAACAGCTTCTGTACACCAAAAACATCCTGTTCCAAAAGTAGCGGTTTCTACTTGCACCTTTTCATTCATAGTTGTAGATTTAACATTCGGCTTTGTCTGCGCAAAACCAAATTGGCCATACAAAGAACAAATGATGATAATGAAATATTTCATGTTATATATTTTTTAAGCGTATCAAATTGAGAAAAATAGGATAAGCTTCAATTTGAAAATTGTTCGAAATAATTTATCCTATTCCACTAACGATACTTATTTAAATTTGAATGTAAAATTAAATAGCTTAGGTGATAAACAATTTTAAAACACAAAGGTTTATCAAATATCTAACTTATTGTACAAATTTACATTGATTTGAATACAAACCTGTTTATACTGCTGTCTTACACTAATGAATCTGCTTGCAGTAGCGTTGTAGGGATAGTTAATTCCGTATTTTTGCTAACTACTATAACTATCATTTAGGAGTTAAAATAATATGAAATTTTTTCCGGAATCCGCATTACAACAGTTAGAATATGAAAAGGTAAAGACTTTATTGGCTGAATATTGTAAAACCGTTTATGCCAAAGACAGGGCAGCCAATTTACGTATTCATACCAAAAAAGAATTCATAGACCTAGAATTGAGGCAGAGTCATGAGTATAAACTACTACTACAAACCGGCATCTATTTTCCCAATGATTTTATATTAAATTTAACCAAAGAATTGAAGTTATTGGGTATCGCAGGGGCCGTACTTTCTGGAGAGCAATTTTTACATATCCGAAAGCTTACAGAAAATACCGGTAGTATATTTAGGTGGTTTGATAATGAGCGAAGGATAGCTTATCCAGCACTTTCTAAGGTGATTGAAAATACTTACTTTGAAAAATTAATAACGTTATTGATTGATGAGATACTAGATGAGTCGGGAAGTGTAAAGGACAGTGCTAGTCAAGATTTGGCAGCTATTCGCATGAATCTTTTTCGAAAAAGAAATGATCTGCGCCGAATATTCGACAAAATGATCACCAAGCTTAATAAGCTAGGTTACCTAGCAGATATTGAAGAAAGTTTCATTAATGGCAGAAGGGTATTGGCGGTGTATGCGGAGCAAAAACGGATGATTAAGGGGATTTTACATGGAGAAAGTGATAGTCGTAGAACGACTTTCATTGAGCCGGAAGAAACTACTCAGTTGAATAACGATATTTTTTCGTTGGAAAACGAAGAGCGAAAAGAAGTATATAAAATTCTTAGATTGTTGACCCAATCCATGAGTGCCTATGCACCCCTTTTAAAAACCTATCATGATATTGCGGGCACTTATGATTTTATCAATGCCAAAGCTAAATGGGCGATCCAAATGGGTGGCAATTATCCCAAAGTGCATGACAAAGCCCATATTCATCTTATACAGGCTTATCACCCTTTGTTGCTCATTTATAACAAGATTAATCAAAAGCCGACCATACCGGTAAACCTTACCCTAAATGACAAAAGTAGGATTTTAGTAATCAGCGGACCCAATGCGGGGGGTAAAACGGTAACACTTAAAACAGTGGGCCTTTTGCAGTTAATGTTGCAAAGCGGCTTACTGGTTCCTGTACATCCAGACAGCGAAATGGGAATCTTTAAACAGATCATGATTCATATTGGTGATACCCAGAGCCTCGAATTTGAGTTGAGTACCTATTCTTCGCATTTGAAGAATATGAAACATTTTATGGAAAATGCCAATGGAAAAACGTTGTTTTTCATCGATGAATTGGGTAGTGGGAGTGATCCTAATTTAGGAGGTGCCTTTGCAGAAGTCATCATGGAGGAACTGGCACAAAAACATTCTTTTGGTATTGTAACTACCCATTATTTGAATTTAAAAGTAATGGCCAACAAAGTGCCTGGAATCATTAATGGCGCCATGCAATTTGACGAAACCAATTTATTGCCACTATATAAATTGGTAGTAGGCAAACCAGGTAGTTCCTATACCTTTTCGATAGCCGAGCGAATTGGATTAGAAAAAAGACTTATTCAAAAAGCTAGATCCCTT
>JBIIVV010000233.1:0-5137 GCA_044339235.1 Ferruginibacter sp. | reverse complement strand
ATTTGAGCAAGATTGACAATAATTATATCAGCAATGAAATGCTGAGCAATAATTTTTATTTTGATCAATCCATTATTACACTTCGTACTGCATTAGTGCTTATTCTACCTAAAAAAATGCGAATCGTTTCTGGAGTGCAGGCAGAACAGACTTTGTCGGACTTCGAATTTGTAAAGGGGAATTCTGCCGATGCTAATAATGCTTATTTGCGTTTCTTGCCTAGCATTACATTTTTTAAAGAGTTTAATAAGAAATTTAATTCAACATTGGTTTATCGTGAAACCATTCGTAGGCCAGGTATTTTAGAACTCAATCCCAATATAGATTATAGTGATCCATATAATATACGTTTTGGTAATCCTTTGATCACACCAGCATTAACAGATAACTATGATTTTAGTGTTTCTTACGTTCAAAGTAAAATCAATATGAATGCCAACCTTGGTTATAATCATATTAAAAATGTATTCAGTTCAATTCGAACATTGATTGACAGTGGCAAAACTCAAACTACCTACCAGAACGTTTCTAATCAAGATGAATTTTCTGGAAGTGTATGGGCTGGTATTACAGTGACTAGAAAATTCAGGGTGAATATTAGTGGTGGATATATTTATTATAAGTACAGCGATCGAGAAAAATTATTATATCGTTATGTTGATGGTGCAACTGAATATGCAACCCTTAATTACTCTTATTCTCCAACTAATTTGACAATTATAGAGGCAAGTAATCGCTATAGTAGTTATGTTAATCCACAAGGGAAAAGCCGTACAAATGTTAATATTAGCCTCAGTGCAATGCATAAATTTTTTAATAAAAAATTAATTGTGTCGCTTGCTGCTTTTGATCTTTTTGGATTACAGCAGTACAATGGATATTCTGTAGGCACTAATTTTAGGATTGATAGTCATAGCGAAAGTAATACACAAAATTTCCGTTTGTCTGTAAGTTATCAGATAAGCAAATCAATGATCAAAAGTAAGCTAGGGGATAAACAGAAAAATGAAGCCCTAGATAAATTAAATCAGAAATAGATTACTTTTAAATATTAAAAGATTAACAACTAGTCTAATAAATAATATATTTATAGTCCACATACGGAATTTCACATTTAAAGCAGTATTAAAAAAAGATATCTATATGAAAGTAAAAATTCAGCTCGTTTACCGATTGTTGTTTTGTTCATTATTATTCAGCTGTGGACTAAAAAGAGATAACCCAAAACCCGAATTTAACCCTCACCCTTCCAGTGCTTATAATACGCCAGAAGAAAGCTTAAAGACCATGCACCTACCAGAGGGCTATCATATGGAACTAGTTGCCAGTGAGCCCATGATAAAAGAGCCAGTTGCAATTACTTGGGATGCGAATGGCAGGATGTATGTAGCGGAAATGCTAACTTATATGCAAGATGCGGATGCCACCGGGGAGCAAATGCCTTATAGCAAAATCATGTTGTTGGAAGATACGAATCATGACGGAGTGATGGATAAGAGTTCCGTTTTTATAGATAGTATTTTGTTGCCCAGGATGATACAATGTGTTGGCACTAAATTACTCGTAAATGAAACCAACACGATCACGATTACTAGTTATGAGGATACCAATGGAGATGGAAAAGCGGACCAAAAAAGGGTAGTTTATCAAGATCCAAAATACTCAAGCAACGATGCTAATATGGAACACCAGCGCAGCGGACTAGATTGGAATATTGATAACTGGATGTATGTGACTTATGAGGGGGCTCGTTTTAAGTATGAAAATGACTCAATCAAAATAGAAAAAATGCCAACAGGTGGCGATGGCCAATGGGGGCTTACACATGATAATTATGGCCGATTATTTTATTCAAGTGCTGGGGGAGAAAATCCAGTTTTAGGATTTCAAATCAACCCGGTTTATGGAAAACTCAATTTTCCAGATCAGTTCGGACCGGAGTTTCAAGAAGTATGGCCCATTATTGCAACACCTGATGTGCAGGGAGGTGAAGCGAGATTACGTCCTAATAATACTTTGAATCATTTTACCGCTTCATGCGGCCAATCAATTTATAGAGGAGATGCTTTCCCAAAAGATTTTGTGGGAGATTATCTTGTATGCGAACCGGTAGGTAGAATTGTAAGAAGGGCTAAAGTAACCAACGTTAATGGAAAGACCTTTTTGAAAAATGCGTATAATCAAGAAGAATTCATTTCATCCTCCGACATGAATTTCCGTCCTTTAAATAGTGCTACAGGGCCTGATGGCAATTTGTATATTGTTGATATTTATAGAGGGATAGTTCAACAAGGAAACTGGACCAAAAAAGAATCCTTTCTCCGAAATAAAATTGACAGCTTAGGACTCGCAAAAAATATTGGTCGTGGCCGTATTTATAGAGTGGTTTATGATGGAGCAAAGAAGGAAGCTCAGCCAAATATGCTCAATGAATCTGCTGCACAATTGGTGAAATACTTAGGACATCCCAATGGCTGGTGGAGAGATAATGCACAAAAATTAATTGTCATCAAAGGAGACAAATCAGTAGTACCAGCTTTGAAAGAAATCGCTACCTCAAAACCTGGTACACCCAATGATGATTCAGCCCATTTGGCTAGGATTCATGCGCTTTGGGCATTAGAAGGATTGAATGCCATCGATCCAGCTTTGCTAATCCATGCATTCACTGATCCAAATCCAAAAGTTAGAAAAGCTGCAGTTTGGATCAGTGAATCTTATTTAAGTCAAAACAATGCTGAAATCTTGAAAGCGGTATATAAAATGAAAGATGACGCAGACTTTGATGTGCAGACACAAGTATTGTTATCTATCTACCATACCAAAAAAGAAAAATCAGCTGCAGTGGTTGCTGAAATGTTAGCTCATAAATCTAATAGCGAAATGCTTTTGGCTGTTAAAGATGCAATGGATAAGCGGGAATTGGTGAAACAGCTTTCGGCAAGGCTGGGTGATTTGCCAGCAAAGGTTAAGAGTCCTATCCTTAGTGGAGCGGTAATTTTTAGATCTACTTGTGCAACCTGTCATGGCGCTGACGGAAAAGGTATCATTACTACGGGAAGTTCGATGCCAGCACCTTCGCTAGTTGGAGCATTGCCTTTATTAGTTGGAAATAAACATATGGCAATCCAAATATTATTGAAAGGTTTAAAAGGGCCTATCAATGGAAAATCATATCCTTCCGAAATGCCTTCTCTTGCTTCAAATAATAATGGATGGATAGCCAATGTACTGACTTATGCCCGTTATGAATTTGGTGGTAATCGTGCTAAAAACAAATTGGATTCTCCACAGGTGCTTTCAAAAGAAGTAGCTAAAATTAGAAAAGATATGGAAGCTAGAACTGCCCCCTGGACATTGGATGAGTTAAAGAAAGTAAAAGATACATCCTTGGTACAGCTAGCAAAATCGGCAAATAAATAATAAATCTTTTATTAATTGAATTGTTTCCATATTTCACCTTCTATTTGTTTTTGAAAATTTGTTTTATTGTAAAACATGAAAATTACCGCTAAACATTTTTATACAGGAAGCCTTCTAACGATTTTATACATTGGCTTATTTATTTTTTACCAAAGAGCAATTCCTGCGCAGGAATTATTGATTGCCCTACCTTTTGTTGGCATCTTTTATTTTTTTCTGTTCAATATCGGAAACCCTGAAGTCCAGATTCATTTGGAAGAAGCAGGGTTAATAGCACAACAAAAATCCCTCCTCTTTCCTCTTTTTCTATGGGCACTGTTACTTGCCTATGTGGGTATTCATGGCGAATCGCCCTTTAAAGGTTCAGGAAGCCTGCTGCCCTTTCTGTTTGTTTTTCCTGTTTTGTATTACCAAGCGTATCCCAGAACCAGTGTTGGCAGAATGGATTATCTCCTATTACTGCTTTTTGTAGTACCCTTGACGCTCATCCATTTTCAGGGCGACACCTCCTTGCCCTTTAAAGGCAATGGTTTTGGATCTATGTTTAAAATTTCATGGGTATTGATGATGGTATATGTTTTTGGGCAAATAAGAAAAATTAAAGACATCGGGTTTTATCCCATTTTTAAACGTTCTTTTTTAGGCATCGCGTTGATTTCTTGGATTTCATTTTTGGGATTTGTATATGTGATTGCTTTTTCTTTTGGTTTTGTAAACCCCCATCCTTTTGAGAAACTAATTCAAGATGGCTTCGCCAAGTCGCTCTTGGAAATCATGCGCATTTGGATTGGAACGGCCATTTTTGAAGAATTGTTTTTTAGGGGATTGTTGCAAAATATGTTGGCCCAACAAATCAATAAATCAGGCGCTTGGAAATCCTATTGGACTTATGGAATTGTCATCCTACTTATTTTATCAGCTTGTGCTGGGTATGCCATGGCGATTCAATTCATTTGGTTTCCGATACTAATTACGCTTGGATTATTTATTCCAGCTTATTTCTTAGAAAAAAAACAAGCACAAGCGATTGGAACTTATACAGCCTTAGCCATCATCAGTATGATTTTTGGATTGGCTCATTTTCCTAAGGGGTCAATTTTGTTCGTTGGTCTGGCTGCTGTGGCAGGATGGGCCTATGGATATACTTACGTGAAGACCAAAAATGTTTATTATGCGGCATTGGTGCATGCTTTGGTCAACTTTTCAGAATTTTTTTTCCAACTCCACGGTATTAAATAAAAACGCCCATGGTATAAACCGTGCGCTATGAAATGCAATGGTATTGGCGGAACGGATTTATCCGTTGGATGTTTTTTTTCAAACCGTTGAAACGGTTTTATTTGTTATCTCGTTTTCATAGCCCATGGTTAAAAACCATGGGCTATGAAATTAAATGTTATAGGCGGCACGTATTTATCCGTTGGATTTTTTTTATCCAAACCGTTGAAACGGTTTTATTTGTTATTTCGTTTTCATAGCCCATGGTTAAAAACCATGGGCTATGAAATGCAATGGTATAGGCGGAACGGATTTATCCGTTGGATGTTTTTTATCCAAACCGTTGAAACGGTTTTATTTGTTATTTCGTTTTCATAGCCCATGGTTAAAAACCATGGGCTATGAAATGCAATGGTATTGGCGGAACGGATTTATCCGTTGGATGTTTTTTATCCAAACGGTTAAAACGGTTTTATTTGTTATTTCGTTTTCCTAG
>JBIIVV010000050.1:0-17309 GCA_044339235.1 Ferruginibacter sp. | reverse complement strand
CTTTATCAATCATGATAAAGAATATGCAACGATCGAGTACATGCTTAACGGCAAGAAAAAAACAATCAGTGGCAATATCAGCGAGAAAGAGCAACTGAAATTAAAGGCAGAAAAAATTATCAAAAGAATTCACCAATTTCATGTAGGAGATGAAGTGAATTTTATAATCAACCTCTCTGCCAGGGGCGACAAGATGGTCGCCGACTGCATGGAATTCAAATTCAATAATGCACTTGATAATCTTATCAACAAATCGGCCATTGAAAATAGATTTGTAGGATACCTGAAAAAAGTAGAAGATGAATATTTTGTAAAAGAAACTGGCAGCTATATTTTCTTTCAGCTCAAATTATCGCCTTGGGAAAGGAAACCACAGGACAGTAACCTTAATGAGCCGTATTTCTTTAAGCTAGAAAATACAGAGCGTCCTGATAAGGCCACCGCAGTACCTTACAAATCTATATTCATTCATGAATATACCACCGCCCTAAAATATGTTGAAAGCAAAACCCCTATTGATGCAACCGTTTTTAAAATTACACCGCATGGAATTTTTGTTCATATTTTAGGAAATAAAATCCAAGCTAAACTGCCCATTTTAAAAAACGAATCTGGCACTACATCCCCTGAAGTAAAACTGGGTGACACGATTAAAATCATCATCACCTATTTGGGAAGTTCAAAAATTATTATTGAAAGGGCATAATAGGCCTGTAAAAAAAGGTTAGCTTTAAAACCAATTAGGTATAGTAAGGGCTAATCATGTAATACACAATCACTCCTGTAACAGCTACGTAAAACCAAACTGGCCAAGTGAATCTAGTGAGCTTTTTATGCTGCTCATACTCGCCGGTTAATGCCCTATATGCCGTAAACAATATAAAGG
The DNA here is from genome assembly GCA_044339235.1 of Ferruginibacter sp. Classification (GTDB taxonomy): domain Bacteria; phylum Bacteroidota; class Bacteroidia; order Chitinophagales; family Chitinophagaceae; genus Ferruginibacter. The sequence continues at coordinate 16,423 of JBIIVV010000050.1, read as the reverse complement.
GTAATATGATTGCAGCTAGTGGAATATGCGTAATCAAAATAATGTAATAAAGGGTACGTAAACCTCCTGCCTGTAATAACTCAGCCTCATCAACCAAGCCATCGTGATTGATATCGCCATACTTGGTTTCGCCAGCCAATAAATGATGCCCTATATAAGATAATAGAAATAAAACCGATAATATCATCGCATTGATCATGATCATTTTATGCAAAGCATATCTTTTTTGCTTAATGGTAATCAAACCTGCCACCAATAAAAAAGCCACCGCCGAATTGATTACTGCATTGGCCTTCGCAAACAAATGTGGATTAAAACCCAGGTCAACTGTTAACTTAAATTTTGACAAAAAAGCAACCGCCACAAAAACAATAATGGAAACAGTCCAGATGAATAACTTGGCTTTGCGATCATTCTTTGCAATGGTGGGTTGGAGCATGTTTTTTGGTTTAGAGGTTTAGGGGGTTAGGGGTTTAGTCGTTTAGAGGTTTAGGGGGTTAGAGTTTAGGGGGTTAGCCAAACAGCTCATTTAGAAATTCCTGAAACGTTCTTTTCTTTCTTTTTTCCAACATCAACAAGGGGATATCCCTAACCAGTTTGGCTTGCTTGACAGTATCAAATCCATTGTACCAACCTCTTACCACCCTGTCTCTATCTAGTAAGAAAAAATATTCTGTATGCGGAAATGCGGTATCAGCACCTACATCCGCTACATTGGCTTTCAGTTCTTTTAAAGCAAAATCGTAAATATTTTTTTTATCGCCTGTTACAAACCACCAGCTGTCATGATTGGATGTGTATCGATCAGCAAATTTTCTTAACTGTGGAACCGAATCGTGCTCAGGGTCAATACTAATAGAGATAAACTGTACGATGCTGTCTTTGCTATTGACAAATGAATTTTGAAGCCGCTTCATGCTTTTGGCCATGCCTGGGCAAATAGAAGGACATCTAGAAAAGAAAAAGTCAATCACCAATATTTTTCCTTTCAAGGAATCCAAGTCAACCGTTTTTCCTAGTTGGTTAATGAAGGTCATGTTCGCTGCCTTATGCCAAACTGTATCTGTAATCTCTTTGCCATTCTTTTTAATTACTGTAACGCTATCATAAAAATAACGACGGGGCATATTTACTGCCTTGTCACTATAATATTTTACAATATAGTAACCCGTCAGCGGGAAAATAAATGCCACCAGCAATCCCATCAAGGCTTTTTTGTTCATGATATTTTACTTGAATTGAGCCAACAAAAAACCATCGTTCCCTTAACCCGGACGATGGTTTTTTAAAAATATTTATTACAAAAGCATTTTAATCTTTTACTCCTTTTTCCTTCGCTGCCGGCGCTACATGTTCAATCTTAACCTCGGTTCTATTGTAGCGGTTGCGCAAGGTTTTCCAGCTATCTCCATCCCAAAGAAAAGCTGCAATAAACCAGATAAATAAACAAAGTGGAACAATGATGGTCATGATCAGGTTTCTCACTTCATCACCCAAATGCATAAAAATGGAAACAATATAATATGCTTTGGCTAGGGTTAAAATACATACCATTCCCTTAAAAGCAAGTACCAATGTGTGATTGGGGTTTTCACCTTTGTGAATGTTGTAAATCAACAATCCCAATACCAGTTCAACAACGGTTAAAGCAGATAAAAGCCAAAATGTATTCCAGATTTTTTTAGTGCCACCGGTGTGTTCGGCATGAAAAGTAATTTCCGGAGATGAAACGTGTGCTGACATAATTCGTTTATTGGTTAATCAATTAATTCTTACAAGGTTACAATTAAATTAGATAAAAGCAAAGGAATACAAATACCCAAACTAGATCCACAAAATGCCAGTATAAGCCTGCTTTTTCAATCATTTCATAATGACCGCGTTGATCAAAATGTCCCAATTTTGTTTTAAGGTACATCACGATATTGATGATCACACCAGAAAATACATGGAAGCCATGAAATCCGGTGATGCCAAAGAAATATCCACCAAATGCGATGGGGCCAGTTTGGCTCGCATGCAAATCAGCTGATTCTATAAATTTGATTAGTTCAGTATTTGACATAGCCGCTACATTATGTGCTTCAGTTCCGTGATGGAGCGTAGCAGCAATGGATGCCAACTGGCTTTGAGGTGTATTTTGTAAAGCTGCTGCTACTGCTTCATGAGACAATGCTGCTCCCCATGGATTAGCTTTAACTGTAGTAGGTAAAACAGACAAAGTACCATCGTTTAACAAGGCTACATGTTCACCGGTTAATAAATGCGTCCATTCCCATGCCTGGCAACTTAAGAAAGCGATGCCGCCCACAATGGTTAATAACATGTATTTTTCCACTCCTTTGCGGTTCATATTATGCCCTTCATGTACTGCCAATACCATCGTTACTGAACTGGCAATCAAAATGAACGTCATTAAACTTACAAATGCTAATGGAAGATTGGCATGTCCCGCAAATGGAAAAGAATTAAAAACATGGTTAGGATCGGCCCAGTCATTTACGCTAAATCGAATGGTGCCATAGCTGATAAGGAAGGCGCCAAAGGTAAAGGCGTCACTCATCAAGAAATACCACATCATCACTTTTCCATAACTGGCATTGAAAGGACTTTTACCCCCGCTCCACCATTTTGTTCCTTGCTGTACTGCTGCTGTAGACATTAATAAAACTTTATTTGTATAAAAAATGTTTATTCAAATGGATCAGATGAGTCAAAAATAGAAAGCAAATATATAAGTTATTAAGCCCTATACGATGCTATTCAAACATTATCGAATCATCAATAAAAAAACCAATAGATAGATCCACAAAAGATCTACAAAATGCCAATACGTACTAATTACTTCCAAAGGCACAATATTGTAATTTCTGATTTTGGCTCTAAATGCATTGGCAAATAAAACCAATAACGCCACAATTCCTCCCAACACATGCAATGAATGCAAACCAACAATCACATACAAAAAAGAAAAGGATACATTTTTAGTCAGGGTAATTCCTTTTACCCACAACTGATTGAACCCGATTCCCTGCGTTACAATAAATAACAATCCGAGCACCAACGAAATTACAACCAGCCATCTGTACCTTGACATTTCACGCTGCTTAAAAGCCTTCAGCGATAAATGCAAAGTGATACTACTGATAATGATGATGGCCGTTGAGTACCAAAAAACCAGCGGCAAATCAAATGTTACCCAGTTGGCCTGATTGCGCTTAACTATATAAGCACTTGTTAAACCGGCAAACATCATTACAATACTTGCTATGCCCACCCAAAGGGTAAACATAGTAGGATGTATTTTTTTTCGTTGTTCTATCACCACTGTACTCATAAACCTCGCCCCGGCAAAGGGACTTATTTTAAATTTTAAAACTAATCGTTACACAGCTGCTACCCTTTAATCACCTTGTCGGCTAATAAAGCAATAAACACCACTGCTAAATAAAAATAAGAACTAAACATTACTCTTCTTGCACTAGCGACATCCATCTTGATATACAAACGAATGCTTAAAGCAATCATTGCAATATTACAAGCCATCAATATCCATAAACTAGTAATGCCACTAATATTATAATAATAAGGCAGTACCCCAATAGGCAACATCAATGTGCTGTACATAATGGTTTGCACTGCAGTAAATTTGGTAGGTCCTTTGTCGCTGGGCAATAATTTAAAACCTGCCTTGCTATAGTCTTGGTGCGCGACCCAGGCAATTGCCCAAAAATGAGGGAACTGCCAAATGAACTGAATCGCAAAAATGATCCAACCACCCGTCCATTCTATCGGACTATCGTAATAAGCAGCCACCCAGCCAATCAGACAGGGTAAAGCCCCTGGCAAACCGCCAACCAATACTGCCACTGAATTTACTTTTTTTAGGGGCGTGTAAATAAAGCCGTAAATAAATAAACTCAGTAAACCAATCAAAGAACTTTGCCAATTAAATTTCAGCAACATAATCATCAGCCCTACCACTCCAGTAATGATCGCAAAAACCGTTGCATGCTTTGCGGTCATTCGGCCACTTGCTACCGGCCTGCTTGCGGTCCTTTTCATCAAAGCATCCGTGTCTTTTTCCGCTATCTGATTAATGGTATTAGCAGATCCCGTAATGAGCATACCTGCTAAAAACAATAACAATACATCCGATACATTGCGATAATTAGTAGCAATCAGGTAACTGACAACTGTACTAAATACCACCATAAAACTCAACGTGAATTTAATCAGTTGAAAATAATCCTTCACGATTGACGCCAATGCAAATGAAGTAGAATTGGTTATGGTAGTTTTATCGTTCGGCATCCTTATCAAAAATCTTATTATTATATATCGCTACAAAATCATTTTCACAGTTCCGCTAACTACTTAGTGGTGACTTTCGTTTTCCCCTACCGGCTCTGTCTGTGGAATAAATTCTCTTCCATCTTTTCCGTAATCATACGCACCGCGATGTACTTCAGGTATTTCACCCACCCAGTTGCCATGACCTGGACGAATAGGAGTAGTCCACTCCAATGTATTGGCTCCCCAAGGATTGGCCTCAGTCACTTTTCTTCCTTTAAATATGCTATAGAAAAAGTTGAATACAAATAACAACTGGGCTGCAAATACAATCATCGCTACGAAACTGATAAACTCATTGAGGCCACCAAACATTTTAAAAGACTCCCAATTAGAGAAATCATAATAACGACGTGGCATACCTGCCAAACCTTCATAATGCATTGGCCAGAAAATCAAATATGCACCCGCTAGTGTAACCCAAAAATGGATATAAGCGAGTGTATTGTTTAAAAAGCGACCATACATTTTTGGAAACCAATGGTACACACCGGCAAACATACCCATAAATGAAGCCACCCCCATTACGATATGGAAATGCGCAACTACAAAATAAGTATCATGTAAATGTATATCAAGCGCTGAGTTACCCAAAAAAATACCTGTTAACCCACCACTGATAAAGAAACTTACAAACCCGATGGCAAATAACATAGCGGGTGTAAACCGAATATTAGCCCTCCATAAAGTAGTGAGCCAGTTAAACACTTTAATAGCAGAGGGAACAGCGATCAATAAAGTTAACAATACAAAGAAAGCTCCTAAGAAAGGATTGAGTCCGGTAACAAACATGTGATGCGCCCAAACCAAAAAGGCAAGAATCGCAATTGCAAATAAAGATCCTACCATGGCCATATAACCAAAGATAGGTTTGCGGCTATTTACAGAAATAATCTCAGACGACATGCCCATTGCAGGCAGCAAAATAATGTATACTTCCGGATGACCCAAGAACCAAAATAAATGTTGGAAAAGAATGGCACTTCCACCTTCGTTAGGTAATATTTTACCATTCACAACGATATCACTTAGGAAGAAACTAGTGCCTAGGTTTCTATCAAATAAAAGTAAGATCGCGCCCGACAATAAAACAGGGAAAGACAAAACGCCCAACACTGCAGTAAAAAACAATGCCCAAATCGTTAAGGGCAAACGAGTCATACTCATACCCTTGGTACGCATGTTCAAGATAGTGGTGATATAATTTAAACCTCCTAACAATGAGCTAACCACAAACATGGCCATACTCGCTAACCAAAGATCCATTCCAATTTTTGAACCGCTAGAAGCATCTCCCAAAGCACTCAATGGAGGATAGATAGTCCAACCGCCACTAGCAGGGCCTGTTTGAACAAACAAAGAAGAGAACATAATAATAGACGCTAAAAAGAAAAACCAATAGCTCAGCATATTCAACATTGGCGAAGCCATATCCCTTGCACCAATTTGTAATGGAATTAGAAAGTTGGCAAAGGTTCCGCTTAATCCAGCAGTTAAAACGAAGAACACCAAAATAGTGCCATGCATGGTAACCAAGGCATAGTAAAATTCAGGTTGCAATTTTCCACCTTTTGCCCATTGGCCCAACAAATCTTCCAACCAAGGAAATGTAGAGTTGGGGTAACCTAATTGCAGGCGAAACAATACAGAGAATAATCCTCCAATAATCGCCCAAATCATTCCAGTTATTAAAAATTGTCGAGCGATCATTTTATGATCCTGACTAAATACGTACTTACTAATAAATGTTTCATGATGATGTTCATGATGTGCTTCATGATTTGCTTCATGAACTCCAAGAACTTCTGCTTCGTGTGCTGTTGCTGTGTTACTCATTGTACTGTATTATTTTCTATAACAAATTAATTACTTGCAGGCATTATAGCGGCAAGTGAAGCTTTACTTTTTGTACTATCGGTTGAATTTGCTGCACTAGGAGCTCCTGGTTTTTTATCAGGAAAAATGGTCCAATATTCAGGTTCTAGTGTTGCCAAATATTTCAAGTATTCTTCTTGGGTATCTACCACAATAATACCTCGCATAGTAAAGTGGCCTTTCCCACACATCTGATCACAACTAATTTCATATACGAAATTTGGATTGCCGGTACGCACCTTCATTTCCTCAGTAGTATAAAGCGGTGTAAACCATAAAGTAGTAGGTATGCCTGGAACAGCATCCATTTTCATTCTGAAATGAGATAATCCTACATCATGTATTACATCCTGTGCATTGATAACAAACTTTACTGGTCTTCCTACAGGAATATGAACAGTAGCAGGTACATGTATATCATCCAAGCTAGCCGGATCATTAAAATCTACTCCCAAAGAGTTAGCCCCTTTGGTAAGTCGGTAATCTTTTTTTCCTAATATTTTATCCGGACCCGGATAGCGGAATTCCCATCCAAATTGATGGCCTGTAATTTCAATTACCACCGAATTTTGGGGAGCTTCTCCTGTGATCTTGAACCAGTATTTTAAACCAAACACCACCAGTACTGTTAGAAAAATTGCAGGAACCGTGGTCCACAATAATTCCAACTTAGTATTGTGAGGAAAATAATAAGCCTTGCGGTCATCTTTTTCCTGGTATTTAAAAGCAAACCAAAATAAAAGGATCTGGGTAATGAAAAACACTACGCCCGTTACAGCGATGGTAATGTAAAGCATCAGATCAATTTTCTCCCCCATTTCGGATGCTGCACCTTGAACAAATAAAGTTTTACCGTAGTATAAATCATTACACCACCAGCAACCAATAATGCCCAATACCAGAAAAACTACTAATAGAAAAGCATTGATTCTATTATTTTGCTTGCGCGCTTTTTCTTCGCCTTTTAAAATACTAACATACTCACTAGCTTTCGAAATTTGAAAGATGACTATGAAAATCATTATTACTATCGCTATCAACAAAATATTTGTCATGTTGCAAAATTATTTTCAGTATTGGTTAATCGGTTAATTTGTTTAAAAGCTTCTTCAAATAATCTATATTAAATGACACAGCCCAGTATTTTTTAAAGTCAACTCTATTTATTCCGTCGACTTATTTATTAAGTGTGATGTATAATACTTTCTTTTAGGAAAGGGTGATTTTTGGCTGTAATTGGATTACTGCTCAAGAACACGCCCACTCTCCACATAATGATACCTATAAATAAGGCAGCAATGCCAAATTCAAAAGGCATCAAAGATGCATGACTTCCCAAAGTGCCTGGCATTACCATTTGCCAAAAATCAATCCAATGTCCAAAAATAATTAACGCCGCCATAAATGTTACCATTGTCCAGTTACGCTTGGTGCTTTTTTTCATGAATATCAATAAAGGGCAAATGAAATTTAGCACGAGGTTAAGGAAAAATATTCCACGGAAAGGTCCCTGTACACGGATCTTAAAATAACCAGTTTCTTCAGGAATATTAGCATACCAGATTAGCATGTATTGAGAGAACCAAAGGTAGGTCCAGAATACAGAAAAGGCGAACATGAATTTACCGATATCATGCAAATGCTCGTCGGTAACATATTCCAACTGGCCTTTGTTTTTAAGAAATACAATATAAAGTGCTATCAGTGACATGCCGGCTACAAATGAACTAGCAAAAGTATACCAGCTAAACATGGTGCTATACCAATGTGCATCAATACTCATAATCCAAAGCCATGGAATGGTAGATCCTACGGATAAACCAAAGAATACGATGAATAAAGAAGCCCACAAGATATTTTTATTGATCCATTTTTTTCCAGTCTCATAATCCATTGGTCCACTAGCATCACTTTCCAAACTAAAAGACCTCATTTTTCTGCCAATAAACCACCAAAGGAAAATAGTAACCGAACTCCAAACAGTAAAGAAAACAGGGTTTAAGAAACCTTTTTTACCATTTAATATTTTATCAAATTTGGGAGAGGTAGGGTCGTATAATTCAGGATCAATCCAATGAAATATATCGGTTCGGCCGCCCCAAATAATCGACATTAAAATTACAAAAGTGATGATGCCTAAAACAGGCACCACACTAGAGATCGCTTCAGGCACTCTCTTTAATGCCACCTGCCAACCACCCATTGCCAAAGTAGTTACCCCAATAAAAAACATACTTGCATTCGTAATCAACAAGAAGAAAACACTGTTTTGCAATAAAACAGCCCAAAAGCGGGTGCTGTTGATATTTTCACCATGGCCTGCATGTTCAAAAGGATGAAATGCTATAAAGCCATATAGCAAAGCAATTAAACCGGCGCCTATAAGGCCCATTGTCCACTTCTTATAATTTCCCGGTAACTCGAATGATTTAGACATCTAAACTTGTATTTATAGTGAATGCTTTTAAAATTATTTTTTTACTACTGCGGCGCTGTCAGCTTTTGTAGCAGCGGTTGCTGCACCCTTAGCTGACTCAGCCTTTGGTTGTAATGTTCTGACATATTGAATAATCTGCCAACGTTGTTGTCTGCTCAATTGAGGAGCATAGCTACCCATATTATTTTTTCCATATTGCAGAGAATGAAACATGGTTCCATCTGCCATATCCACATAAAGTGGTAAGGTAAGATTGGCAATTGCACCAATTTTTCCAGACGTGCTAAGCGGGCCATTGCCTTGTGCACCAGCACCATGACAAATAGCACAATTAATATTGAATAACCTTGCAGCTTCTAAGCTATCCTTGGTAACCAATGGAGGCAAGGGGTTTTTAACCTGTGCGCTCATCGCATAGCCCAAAGAATCGTCGGGAAGGGTGTAGGGGAAAAGCTCTCCTCTTCCGATAGTTCCTTCAACTGGCTTGCTATTGTAAAAAATTTCATCCCCCGGATTTTTTGTATCGGTGGTAAAAAACGCAGAGTCTAAAGGTGCGTACGTTTCCAATGCACGGCTATACGTCATATCGGGCATATATATTTTACCCGGTTTGCGCTTGTTCTCGCAGCCTGTCATTACAGCTAACCCTGCAACTGAAAATAATAAAACGGTTATAATCGTATTTTTTTTCATTCTTTCTATTTTTTCCTGCCCACCCTTTCACTGAAATTTAGGGGGCGGATCTTACAAACTTTTATATTTCAACCTAAGATTTTGACAAAGTTTACACTCAAAATAATTCCACGCTCGTTGGGGACTTGAAATCTCAATATCCTTTTTCAGTATCTGCGTATAATTTTTGCACTCTATCATATCTGCCAATCCACCATCCCGTTTCGGCGTGCTGTGTATTGATTTCAATTGCTCCTGCTTTTTCCAAAAAAGCGGTAACCTCTGCTTCATTTGTTTTTTCTGTACACTCAATCGCCATTACAAATAAATCATCGGTGGCCCTAGGATGAAAATGATGTTTTTTTACAAACGGCGATAACTGGCATAAATAACAAAAGGTAAGTACCATGCCTACAGCAGCAAATAAAACCGTCAACTCAAAAGTGATTGGTATCCATGCTGGTAAAGCAAAATGTGGCTTTCCCCCAATATTCAATGGCCAGTCTTTCGTAAAGATCCAGCTAATGCAGCTTAAAGCAGTGGTAGTGCCGATGATGCCGTAAATAAAGCCTGCAGTATGTAAACTCGTCTCTCTTAATCCCATCGCATGATCCAAGCCATGAACAGGAAAGGGAGTATATACATCATGGATCTTGTAACCTGCACGGCGAACATTCTTCACCGCAGGAAACAATACCGCTTCATCTTCGAAACACCCTACAACAAATTTTTTAATTCCTCCAGCCATAAAATTTAACTTTTAACCTCCGGGTTTACCCATTGGCTTTTTGATGATTATATACGCTTCAAATAATTAGTTCGTTCCAATTGCTCCAAACTTAAAAAAGTAGGGAGGCAATTTTTAATGTGCGTGTTCCACTTCGTCTATATAAAACTTCTCCGCATCCGCCTTCTCGATGTCTGTCATTTTGTGTTTGTAATTTTCACCACTGGTCTTTAGCACCGCTTTAATTTCTGCCACTGCAATCACAGGGAAATATTTTGAAAACAAGAAGAAGCAAGTAAAGAATAAACCAAAAGTTCCCAGATAAAAACCAATTTCCCAAATAGAAGGGCTATAATAAGTACTCCAAGAAGAAGGTAAATAATCACGGTAAGTGGAGGTAACGATAATAACAAAACGCTCGTACCACATACCAATATTTACGATGATGCTCATGAAGAAAGTAAAAGCGATATTTCTTCTCAATTTTTTGAACCAGAACATTTGGGGAGATACCACATTACAAAACATCATTAACCAGTAACTCCATCCATAAGGACTAAATAAGTTAGCCCTGTTTTCCTTAAATGCATACCACTCGTAAGGATTTTGTCCGTACCATGCAATAAACAACTCGGTGATATAAGCAATCCCTACAATAGAGCCTGTTAAAACAATTACTTTATTCATTGCTTCAATATGCCCCAGGGTAATATAATCCTGTAAACCAAATACTTTTCTTAAAATAATCATCAGTGTTTGCACCATGGCAAATCCACTAAAGATGGCACCTGCCACAAAGTAAGGAGGAAAAATGGTGGTATGCCATCCCGGAACAATGGAGGTGGCAAAGTCAAAAGATACAATGGTATGCACCGACAGTACCAATGGGGTACTTAGCCCCGCCAATACCAGCGATAAACTTTCGTGCCGCTGCCAATGTTTGGTACTTCCAGTCCATCCAAAAGAAGCTACCCCATATAATAATTTGCGTAATTTGGTTTTAGCACGATCCCTAACGGTAGCCAAATCGGGTAATAAACCAGAATACCAGAATAATAAAGAAACGGTAAAATAAGTAGAGATCGCAAATACATCCCACAACAAAGGTGAGTTGAAGTTCACCCATAAAGGACCGCGACTATTGGGATAAGGCAATACAAAGAAAGCCATCCAAACCCTACCCATATGCCAAATTGGAAACTGACCTGCGCACATTACCGCAAAGATGGTCATCGCTTCTGCAGCACGGTTTACACCCGTTCTCCAACCTTGACGAAAAAGTAATAAGATGGCAGAAATCAACGTTCCTGCATGACCAATACCTACCCACCATACAAAGTTGGTAATATCCCAACCCCATCCGATGGTTTTATTCAGGTTCCACTGACCCACCCCGTAGGTAACTTCCCTATAGATGCTATATACACCAAATAGCAACAAGGCTACACTGATATAAAAACCAACATACCAAAGACGGCTGGGTTTCATTTCAATTGGGCGTATAATGTCTTCCGTTACTTGGTGATAATCTTTATTACCATCCACCAAAGGTTCCCTGATCTGTGATTCGTACTTTAATAATGACATATTATGTTCGCTTTTTTGTAGCCTTCAAATTTCGTTGTTGGCGTTAGCTTTATTTTTTTATGTTCCGCTCAACCTTTGTGAGTATTACCCATGTGCTTTTTCTCCTGAATGTGCTCCCTGCAATTCCACTTCTTTTTCATTGGTAACGTTTCTGTCTGAATTTTTGATCTTAGCCAAATAACTCACATTGGGCAAAACGTGCAATTGCTCCAACACATAAAAATTACGATGCTTTTGCTCTACATTCCTAATCTTGTATACATCACTTTCCTTATCGTTCACATTACCAAAACTAATGGCGTGAGTAGGACAAGCTTGCATACAAGCCGTCTTTACATTTCTTACCAAAGAAGGATCTTCTGCTTTTTTAGCATTCAGCTTGGTTTCCTGCAGCCTTTGCACACAGAAAGAACATTTCTCGATTACACCTCTTGAACGAACCGTTACATCCGGATTTAATACCATCCTAGTTAATGTATCATTCATTTGCATTACCGACTCATTCATATACCCCTGCTCTACCATTGGATTTTGGTTATCTTCAAAGCTATCAGCTCCGTTATAATCCAACCAGTTAAAACGGCGTACTTTAAAAGGACAGTTATTAGCGCAATATCTTGTACCAATACAACGGTTGTAAGTCATTTGGTTTAACCCTTCGGAACTATGGTTAGTAGCTGCAACTGGACAAACATTTTCGCAAGGTGCGTTATCGCAATGCTGACACATCATCGGCTGAAATACCACATCAGGATTTTTCATGTCACCAGTGAAATACCGGTCAATACGAAGCCAATGCATTTCATGTGCTTTAGACACCTGAATTTTACCCACCACACTAACATTATTTTCAGCTGTACAAGCTACCACGCAAGCGCTACAACCAGTACAGGTATTTAAATCAATACTCATTCCCCATTTGATACCCGGCTTTTCAAAATCCGGATAAATGGTGGCATCCTTCACATAATCTGTACCGCCAGAAGCAGCAATCAACATTGCACGCTCATGCGTAGCTTCTTCCAATACATGTTCTGGATCTTCAACAAATTTCTTCAATGACCCTTCATAAATAATAGGCCGACTTTCTGAAGAACCATGCACCTGCGTTTGTGCCAACACGTAAGTATTTCCAGCTTTCTTAATAGCTGCTACTGTAGAATAACTGAATCCCGTTCCATCAAAACTTACCAACGGATAAGCATTTTGACCAGCGCCATTGGCGGATCTTCCAATATGTTGAGCCGTTTTATCCTTGTCTGCACTTTGTCTGCCATATCCTACTGCCACTGCCACTACATTGGAATGGATTCCTGGAATGATTAATACAGGTAATTCAACCGACTTCCCATTTACAGTAATGGTAATGGTAGGTTTTTCGGGGTGAACTTCGTAACCATCGCCATCGCGCTGATTGCCCACCACATCGATACCTATAATTTCCTTTGCCAAAGCCGGGCTTACCAATGCGTAGTTATCCCAAGTAACTTTAGTAATTGGATCGGGTAATTCCTGCAACCAAGGATTGTTGGCCTGGCTACCACTACCCATGGATACTTTCTGATAAATAACCAGTTCATAGGCGCCGCCTTTTACTGCCGCAACTTTCGCCGCTGCAGCTGCAACACCCGCAGCATTAAATGTGCCTGCACCTACCAGCATCGCGGCTGGCTCTACCACACCATTTTGCAAGGCAGTATTGTATGCATCTTCACCACCCAATTTGGCTACCCAATAGGTCTTGAAATAAGTTTCATAATCCAAGGCATCTCCTGAAAGTTTCAGTAAAGAAGTTTCAAATGCCCTTGTTTTAAATAATGGATTGATGGTAGGTTGCAACAGACTCGTGTAGCCTGTTTTTGGTTGAGCATCACCCCAGCTTTCTAACCAATGATGAGCAGGAATGCTGAATTTACAGCGTTCGGTAGTTTCATTCATCGTAGCATTGAAAGAAATACTAACCGGCACTTTTGCCAATCCGTCAATGAATTTTTTGCTATCAAAATAAGTATACGCCGGGTTGGTAGCATGAATCAGCAAAGCCCCTACGGAACCTGCATTCATATCTTCCACCAATTTTACCATATCTGCGTCTACCCCTGCACGATAGTTGGAACTAACGGCATGGTTGATTGTTTTGCCACTGGCGCCAATCGCCTCATTGATGGCATTTACTATTATTTGTAAGTTAACATCGTTGCTTCCACAAACTACTAGGCCTGCACCCTTATTGGCAGTCAATGCAGCGGCAGCTAGCTCAATTCCCTTAGTCAGCGAAGCATCGCTAATAGCAGGTGCTGTAACTGCACCGCCTAATTTAGCCAGTAAAGCCAATGCAATCGCTGCTGTTTCAGATGGTTTATGAACAAAACGATCATCTGCATTACTTCCGGTAAGACTCAATGAGCTTTCAAAATGAATGTGCTGGCTCATGGTTGGCTTTTCGCCTGTAATCCTGCGATTCTGTGCATATTGACCGGAAAATTCTACCGGGCTTAACCAGGTGCCTAAAAAATCGGCCCCGATACTCACCATCACTTTAGCATTGTCAAAATGATATGAAGGAATATATTTTTTACCGTAACAAGCTTCATTCGCCAATAACATACCGCTATAACTAACTGCATCATATTGTACGTGGCGGCTTCCAGCATTTTTAGCCAAAAACTCAGCAATGATTTGTAAGGTAGAAACTGAATTGATAGTAGAAGTTAGCAGCACAACTGGCTTACCGCCTAGTCCTTTCATAGCATCTAACACTATTTTGTCAAAAGCCTCAAAAGTGGTTACTTCTTTAAAATCTGCACCCGCTTTTTGCATTGGATAACGCAAACGAGTAGTATCATATAAGTCCAAAACAGAGGCCTGCACCAATGCGCTGGTTCCGCCTTTGGTAATAGAAGACATTTCATTTCCTTCTATTTTAATAGGACGTCCATCTCTTTGTTTTACAATTACCGAGGTAACATCTCCTTCGTTGATACAGGTACTAGCGTAATAATTGGAAACACCTGGAATCAGATTGTCCGGTTTTTGCAAATACGGTACCACATTGCGTACCGGCATTTCGCAACTAGCAGCTAACGTAGCTGCAGCAGTGCTAAAACCCAAATATTTTAAAAAATCCCTGCGGGGAGATTTTGCATCTAAAAGCCCTTTGTCATCTAGGTCTTCCAACGGCAATAACTCTTCTTTAAATTCTTTTTCGGCCGTCTGCTGATAAGCTTCCGACTGATTTAATTCTCCAAAATTTTGCCAATACTTTTTTTCCATAAATGTAATAATGTGCTAATATGATAATGTGCCAATTAATTTGTAACCCTAGTCGTCAACAGCCAGCTGTATCCGCTGAATAACAAATTAATAATGGCATTTTTGACATTCTGTTCCACCAATTTTTTCTACCGTTACGCTATCCATTTTACCGGACTTGATATCATTGTGAAACTTTTCGTAAATGCTATAAAACTTATTTCCCTCGCCAGTAGCTTTATTGTAAAAGTCAACCTTGCTTTCGCGGTGACAATTAATACACCATCCCATACTTAAGTCGGTAAACTGGTATACTTCTGGCATTTCCTGGATATTTCCGTGGCAGGTTTGGCAATTTTGCTTACCCACTTTCACGTGTTGGCTATGGTTAAAATAAACATGATCGGGGAGATTATGAATTTTGACCCACTCAATCGGCTTTCCCGGTTGATCGTATACTTTTGTATCTGGGTTCCAACCTGCGTATGCGTACAATTTTTGTATTTCTGCAGTTCCATTTACAGTAGATCCGTCTTCCCTTACAATTGGATCTCCCTTGTACTCTTTAATTGCCTTATGACAATTCATACAAGTATTAACAGATGGCACATTCGCATGTTTGCTGTCCTGCGCTCCACCATGACAATATAAACAACTGATTTGATTGGTGCCTGCATGTACTTTATGGGAATAATAGATAGGCTGTACCGGTTGGTAACCCTTCATACGGCCCAATCCCATTGCAGCATTAATAGTGGTATATCCTCCAAAGCAGAATAAAATCAAAATACCCATCATCAAATAACTTTTGTTACGATAAAAAGGTACTGGCTCAGAACGTAGAATGCCGTCTTTTTCATCCGTCAATTTTCGAAGGCTGCTGTTAACCTGTAATAATATAAGTGCAATTAAAGCCAGGACAAGGGTTAAAATCCCAAATGTCAATGAGTTGTCCTCGGCAGGAGCCTCGGCGCCACCGGCTGGAGCAACTAGAACGGGAGCTTTAAATGCATCTGCATAATCCAAAATCGCTAAAATCTCGTCTTCCTTGAGGTTAAACTGGGTCATCCTGGAGTTATACTTTGCCAATAATGCTTTAGCATACGGATCAGTTTCCAGCATCGAATTTACATTGTTCACCCACTTCAACGCCCATTCAGGATTTGGCTCTCTTTTTCGGGCACCCTGCAGCATAGGGCCAATATAATCCTCCAGGGGTTTATGACAGTTCGCACAGTTTGCTTTAAACAAAGCTTCACCGTCGGCGGCATAGCTTGTATTTGCATAGGAAACCAAGGCGATAAACAGAAAGCAGGCTAATAGCTGGTTAAAGATTCTTCTATTGAGACTCATACAGTTGAAAACGGGTGTCTGGTGAGGAAAAATATCCTAATAATTCTGCAAAAGTAAGATAGGATCATGAGATAATACTAACATTTGAAAAAAATATTTTTCCATGCCAGGCCTGATTTTCAGCCGATTGTTCGTTTTAACCTATATCTATTGTCACCAATTTGTAA
>JBIIVV010000232.1:0-5152 GCA_044339235.1 Ferruginibacter sp. | reverse complement strand
TTATGGGCACAAAAAAACCGAAACCATTTTGAGTATTAGGTTTCGGTAGGTATCGGGGAGCAGACTTGAACTGCCGACCTTCGGGTTATGAATCCGATGCTCTAACCAGCTGAGCTACCCCGACATTTCGGGGTGCAAATATAGGCGTTTTTAGTAAATAGCGGACCGCTAATTGACTAAAAGATAATTTATCATTTTACATCTAGCTTTAGCAGCATTTCTTGGTCAATAAATGCTTCTAGCTCATCTCCAGATACACATTCCCCTACTCCGGATGGCGTGCCGGTGAAAATCAGATCGCCAATGTTTAGGGAAAAATAGTTGGAAATATGCGATACAAGGTAGTCGAAATGGTAGATCATTTCGCTCGAATTGGCCTTTTGTACCAACTCCTTGTTTTTATAAAAACTGAAATTAACCGTCTTTTTAATATAGCCGGGTACGATATCAATGAACTTCCCCACCGCCGCTGAATTGTCAAAAGACTTAGCTTTTTCCCAGGGCAGGCCCTTTTTTTTCAATTCATTCTGGATGTCGCGGGCTGTAAAATCGATGCCCGTGGTAATGGCATTGTAATAATTGGAAGCGTGGCGCTCCTGGATGTATTTGCCATTCTTTGACACCCGAATCACCAACTCGCATTCATAATGAAGCTCATTGGTAAACTCAGGGTAATAAAACGGCGTATGGCTCTGTAACAAGGCACTTTTGGGCTTCATGAAAATAACTGGTTCCTCAGGTACCTCATTGCCAAGCTCTTTGGCGTGTGCCGAATAATTTCGGCCTACACATATAATCTTCATGCTGTATTGAAATTAATAATTTTGAAAGGATTGCTAATATACTGCAATCATATTTAAAATACAAATATATGTAGGCCTGATTTAGATAATATTTCCATCATTTATCTCTTACTTTAAAAGAGCTATTCAATCACTTATTAACCAATGGAAATGAATCAGGCTTTGATCGACAACTTATTTACCTCATTCATCGTTTGTGCGATACCGATGGAAACAAAATTTTCGATGATCTCCATACATTTATCAATTTTCAACTGTACGGTGGGCAGTTCGCTGTTGAGCCATTTGCTCAACACAAAGTCGGCTTGCATTCCCTTGGGATATTCATTGCCGATACCAAAGCGCAACTTGGGATACTGGTCGGTACCGAGTATTAGTTGAATATCCTTCAACCCATTGTGCCCCGCATGGGTGCCGCCGGCGCGAAGCCGAATCTTATCGAGCGGCAAGGCAAGGTCATCCACAATGGTCAGCGTATTTTCCAATGGCACTTTTTCCTTGTCAAGCCAGTATTTAAATGCACGGCCGCTAAGATTCATAAAAGTGGTGGGACAAATACAGATCAATTTTTTTCCTTTCCATTTCAACTCGGCCACATAAGCTAGTCGCTCTACCCGCAAACTTCCGCCATGCTTTTGCACAAATGCATGAATCACGTCAAATCCTATATTGTGACGTGTATTGGCATACTCATTACCGATATTACCGAGACCTACTATGAGAAATTTTGACATGATGTAATGCGAAGATAATAGAAATGATGCTTTTCAAGTGGGTCATTTTATTGAAGCAGGCTGATAACAGTAAGGCCTATCATTTTTCTTGCTCAGCAGCAGGAATCTTTTCAACCGCCGCCGCAACAGGAGCTTCAGCACTCTTTTTTTTCGTCAACAAATCCGCTACCCCCAGTTCGATGAGCAGACCCGCCATTTTTTTAATCAACCCATTGGACTTGCCCAACAACAACTTTTTTGATACAAAGCCAATCCCCACCACAGAAATCACCTTCACCACATTACCCGCCAAACCCGCTGGAAGCTGCACTTTGTGGTACGCACGCTTAATCAGTTGAAGCGGCCGCAGGCTATCCGTGATACCATGAAAGCTGTCAACAATGCCCTGCTTTTCCCTTTCCCTTTTATCCTCCAGCGCTGCAATAACAGACACTAGAGCTGCCCTGTTTTTTATTTTCATAAATGAGTCATTGAGTAATACTAATTTTTTTATGCCGATAAAAAAGCACCGCTCTACTTTTTACAAGTTACCATTTTGCTTTAACTACCCCAAAAGATTACGGCCTTATTTTCAGGGTCAAATATAGACTGCCCGTTACTTTGCCAATCCATCACAAAAGCGTATATTAACAGATATTTCGACTTGAACTAGATTACAGTAAATCCTTACCGAGCGCTGCTGCTGATTTACTTGGGTCAATAGTTAGGCATTGAATGTGTTAAATAAAACTAAGATGACAACTACCAAAGGGATAAACCATTTTAATAAATTAATTTTGTGAAATATCCGATGCGTCGGGTATTCATTTTATCCCGGGTTGGAGCAAATTCAATTGAAGGGCATTCCATTTCACAACACAAACCATTGTACACATGGACTTCATAGATTATTATGAAATATTGGGCATTAAAAAAACTGCCACCGAAGAAGAAATAAAAAATGCTTACCGTAAGCTGGCAAGAAAACTTCATCCCGATCTTAATCCCACTGACAAAGATGCGAACAAAAAATTTCAACAATTAAACGAAGCCAACGAAGTTCTAAGCGATCCTATTAAAAGAAAAAAATATGATCAGTACGGCAAAGATTGGCAGCATTCCGATCAGTTTGAACAAGCCCGCCAGTCGGGCAGAAGATCGGGAAGACAAGACAGTTCAGGCGGCTTTGAAAGTGATGATTTCTCCGATTTTTTCTCTTCTATGTTTGGGGGTGGCGGTGGCCGAAGCAAGGCCAAATACCGAGGACAGGATTACAATAGTCAATTGCAACTATCCCTTAGGGATGCCTACACCACCCACCAGCAGACACTAAATCTAAATGGTAAAAATGTGCGGATCACCATTCCGGCGGGTGTAGAAAATGGCCAATCTATCAAACTCAAAGGATATGGAGCCCCGGGTGTCAATGGCGGACCTAGCGGCGATCTCTACCTCACTTTTTCTATTGCCAATGATCCCCGCTTCAAGCGATTAGGAAATGACCTCTATCTAAATGAAGACTTGGAATTATACACCGCTGTGTTGGGCGGAGATATAACGGTAGAAACCCTGAGCGGAAAAATAAAATTAAAAGTACAACCCGAAACACAAAACGGAACCAAAACCAGATTAAAGGGAAAAGGATTCCCCGTCTATAAAAAAGAAGCTGAATTTGGCGACCTATATATCACCTACACCATTAAAATCCCCACTAACCTAACTGAAAAACAAAAAGCCTTATTTATGGAATTAGCCTCCACCGATTAAAAAAATTAGGTATGCAAACAGAGCAACTGATCCTGCTGGAAACTTTTTGTATAGAGTATCCGGTTGAATTTTCTTTCATTCAACTCTTGATTGAACATGGTCTGGTTCAGATCACTACGGTAGAAGAACAACATTATATTCCGGAAAGCGAGTTGCCGCAAATTGAAAAAATAATCCGGCTGCACAACGATCTTGCAATCAACCTCGAAGGAGTAGAAGTAATTAATTACCTATTGGAAAAACTTCAGCAGCAACAGGATGAAATCAATGCACTGCAAAACAAGCTTCGTTTTTTTGAATCGTAGGTGTTTATTTTTGGAGCCTACAGTTGATTCGTTTTTTTGCTGAGCAAAAAAAAAACTGCTTGATTGAAGTCAAACAGTTTAATCAATAAATAAGATGGATTTCAAAGCGGGTGCTATATATCTAAGTTGTATTACTACAACCGCTGCGCCGAAACAATTGAACAACATTAATCATTCAAATACCGCAATGCAAAATTGAAACATTCTGAAAAAAAATTATTACATAATTATAGATATATGTTATATAATTTACTGATTTTAGAAAAAAACTAGCAATTCCCCCATTCACCCCCATAAAAAAGCCCCGCTGGGCTAACCATTCGTTAGCCCCAACAGGGTAAAATTTTATTTCCCCAACAATATTTATGTAGGATTACTGGGTAATCAATAATCTAAAAACCTCTTTTTTTCCAACACCATCATTCACTGACAAAAGATAAACACCTGCAGCGATGTTGGATCTGCCAAGATCAATGACGGTACTGCTAATCCCTCCAGCATGACTGACTATTTTTTGTAACACTGGCTGCCCCAATACATTGGTCAACAATAATGTGTAGGTACCTGCCGAAGGCTGATTCAACACTACATTAAAACGTCGGTTGTTAATAACGTTGGGGGCTACTTGAATTTTGCTAGTATTGTCCATATGCACCAAAGCAACCTCGCTAAGATGATGATCTTTATTTTTGGCATTGCTACGAACGCGATAATAATTTGCACCATTAAATGGCTGGTCATCTAACCACTGGTGGCTGGCATTGGTAAGCCCTGGCAATGCCAATGCAGTATCCACTTTTGTAAACAAAATACCATCCGCACTCTTTTCAATATCATAACTAGCCACAGTGGTTTCATTGGTAGTATTCCAAATCAACTGCACCTTATTTTCCTTTTTGGAGGCACTGATGGAGTTGAACACTACTGCCAACACAG
This sequence comes from Ferruginibacter sp., assembly GCA_044339235.1. GTDB lineage: Bacteria > Bacteroidota > Bacteroidia > Chitinophagales > Chitinophagaceae > Ferruginibacter. The sequence goes on along the minus strand of JBIIVV010000232.1, from coordinate 628 downwards.
GTGCTGAATGAAGCACAATCATAAAACGACCAAGACTCGAACTGGCCGTATCACTGGTAACACTAAAAGAATAATTGGTCGCCGCATTGCTGTTGGAAAGCGGCGTTTCAGTTTTGGTAAATTTGTCGATGAGCTTTGCTGTAAGTCCGGAGTCAAGGAATTGATTATTGTTAATCTGCAGTGCATACTCACGGATAGCTTGTCCCCAAAAAGGCAGAAAAAGCGTATCGCTGGATACAGGATAGGGACGACTTTCAATACCTAGGTAGCGGTTGTTTCGTACTAGGCTGAGGTTCTCGTTAAAATTATTGAGTTTGTAAATATCATAGGGCTCAGTGGGCAGCGCATTATAATTGTCGCTAAAGCGAGCCAATACACCATCGCAAAGTTTACCAAGTGTATTTGCATTGGCCTGATAAAGATTAATGGCAAGACTACTTTCTTCGCCAGGTATAATTGGCCGCAATAAATGAGCTGCATGATCAGCAGTATCCTTATCATTTTCATCAATGACAATACTGGTAGAATTACTTCCATTGCGTTGCACAAAAAATGCCTGCCCCGAATTGATTATCAGAAAACTATCCACTACCCCTGAGGGAATAACGGTATAAGTTCCGTTGCTGGA
>JBIIVV010000231.1:0-5159 GCA_044339235.1 Ferruginibacter sp. | reverse complement strand
ATGCTCGCATTGGATAGATTTTGGTGTGAATATAAGTATGCATTTGAGCGATCTGGTTTTTAAATGGATTTATTGTAATTGACAGGTTATCATCTATTTTTCGTCTGCCTTTTCATTGATAGGCTACACTGCGTCACCAGGGTTTGACTTTATTGATTTTGAATTGGCTGAAAAGGCAGTATTGTGTGAACAATTTCAATAATATGAACCTTTCATTACCAGATTGGTGAGATAAAAAAAGCAGAACTATTACTTTTTACTGTCATAGTTTCTAAGGTCGTTAAACTTTTGTAAGTTTTATTGGTCATAATTGTTTGTAAATTGCTTAAAAGAGTTTTCAATTCGGACGTAAATTTTTTAATTATTGGTTGCTAATGATAAAATGCTTGTTGGTGCTTCTTTTTTTTTGCGCTTCATTTGACGGCTTCTCTCAAGACTATAGTAATAAGGGGAAGGACTTTTGGGTGGCTTATACTGGGCATCTTGATGGAACCTCGTCAAGGATGGCCTTGTACATTACCACAGATCAGGATGCGATTGTTACGGTGGAAGTAAATGGGGTTTCCACTTCACCTGTAACTGCTTTGGCAAACAAAGTAACTACCATTCAGCTTACAAGTTCATCCACGCCGAGTAATACGCTGGCTTATAACTCCCAATCTGAAGGGGTTGGGCTCAAAAAAGGTATTCATATTACCAGTAACCATGCTGTTGCAGTGTATGCACATATTTTAAACGCAGCAAGGTCTGGTTCTACCCTAGTCATTCCAACGGCTGTGTTAGGCAGAGAATATTATGCTGCTAGTTACCAATCGGTTGGTACTGGATCCGGTAATTATTCAGAATTTGCAGTTTTGGCAACGGAGGATAGTACAACGGTGGATATAGTTCCTACACAACCGGATTTATCCAATAAGCGCGTTGCGAATGTGTCTTTTCAAGTAAAACTCAATAAAGGGGATGTTTACCAATATCAGAGTGTCAATGATCTTTCAGGATCTTATATTAAGTCGGTAGCCTCCTCTACAGTTCCCTGTAAGCCAATTGCTGTTTTTTCGGGATCCACTAGGACTTTTATGGGATGTGCAAATGCTGGTTCGGGAGATAATTTATATCAGCAGATGTTTCCATTTTCATCCTGGGGTAAAATTTATTATACAGCTCCTTTTCTAAATAAATCGTACGATTTATTTAGAATATTTGTGCAGGATCCTTTAGCGTTAGTTTATGTAGATGGTGTTGCCTTAAACAAATCCTCCATTATTGGCAATCGGTATTATGATATAAGTACTGTAGGAAATAATAAAGGCCAAGTGATCAGTTCCAACAAACCAATTTGTGTGCTGCAATATATAACTGCCCAAAATTGTGATAATGTACCCAGTGATCCTGAAATGATAATCCTTAATTCCATTGAGCAAACTTTAAGTGATATCACGGTGATGTCGGCAAGAAAGGATTTGACCCCACCAAATACACAAATAGACAATCATTATTTAAATATTATTTTTAAGACCAGCACCTTCAGTTCTTTAAAAATTGACAATGCAGCACCGCTCTCAGTTCCTATTGCCATAGGTGCCACCGGCTATTCATATATACAAGAAGATGTTACCTCCTCTACGAATATCAATCCTTCTCATCGGATTGTTTCGGATAGTGGTTTTATGTGCATTGCTTATGGATTTGGTACGGTAGAATCGTATGGTTATAATGCGGGTACCAACGTAAAAGATCTTTATCAATATATTACACTCCAAAATCAATATGCCTCTGTAAATTATCCAGCTACCTGTAAGGGAACTCCATTAAATTTATTTATCACCTTGCCCTATCTGCCATTGAGTTTGGATTGGAATTTTGCTAACAATCCGGGAATTAGCCCCAATACAAATGTTACCAATAAATCACCTATGCCTGATAGTGTATTTGTTAAGGATGGTCGTACTTTAAACGTTTTTAAATTATCCGGCCAATATACTTTTACTTCAATAGGAACAGTCCCAATAAAGGTAACTGCAAATAATCCTTCATCTGATGGGTGTAGCGGATTACAGGAAATTAATTATGATGTAATTGTTTATGATTCGCCAAAAGCAAATTTTACTTTTACCCAAAGCGGTTGTGTTACAGATGATATAAAGTTTTTTGATGCTACCATTGGCAGTGGGCGGCCAACAGTTAAATGGAAATGGGATTTTGGCGATAATACATTTGATATTGTAAAAGAACCGATAAAAAAATATACCAGTGCTGCAACCGGTTCCTTTCCTGTTAGGCTAATTTCAATTAGTGATATTGGATGTATTGCTGATACTACTATTATCCTTGCCATTAGTACGGTTCCCCAGGTTAAATTTGGTATTGCAGATACCATTTGTGCGGGCAAAACAATTGTGTTATCTGATTCCAGTACCAATGAAGTGGGTAGTATTGTAAAATGGTTTTGGGATTATGGAGACGGGGTATTTGATACCGTACTGACAAATGCGAATCGCTCCCATAGTTATGCTTCATTGGGAAGTAAAACCGCTTCATTAAAAGTGGAAACCAATACTGGTTGCAAAAGTTCGTTGACCAGTAAAAACATCATCATTCACCCCATTCCTGTCGCAGGATTTATATTGCCTGAGGTTTGTTTAAGCGACAGTTATGCCGAATTTAGGGATACCAGTACTATTGCATCCGGCTCAATTGATAGTTGGATATGGAATTTCGGAGATCCTGTTTCTGGCAATTTGAATATTTCTACGCAGCAAAATCCTCAACATAGTTATAGGGCTGCAGGAACCTATACGGTAGGCTTAACTGTAAGCAACATTGGTGGGTGCTCCAGTACAATCAATCAGGATTTTGTTGTTAATGGCAGTAACCCTAAGGCAGATTTCATGGTAGGTAGTTCTACTGCTCTTTGTGCTAACGATTCCGTGAGCATCACTAATATTTCTTCTGTATTTCCTGGCTCAGTAACTAAAGTAGCAATATACTGGGATAACCTTGGCGCACCGGCGGTATTTCAGTTAGACGAATCTCCAGCTATTGGCAAAATTTACAAACATGTATATCCAGAATTTCAAACACCGCTGACCAAAAATTTCATCATCCGGCTCAGGGCATATTCGGGCGGGATTTGTGTGGAGGATAAATTACAAACGATTACGGTCAATGCTGCACCCAAGGTTAAGTTTACCAGTATACCTAACACCTGTCTTGATGCATTGCCTTTTCAAATTACCCAGGCCTCAGAGGTTGGAGGCTTTGCTGGTTCATATAAATTTAGTGGTCTAGGAATTTCAAGTTCAGGGATTTTTAGTCCGGCCATAGTGGGAGCAGGTTCGCATCCTCTGTTGTTTACCTTTACATCTACTGCTGGGGGCTGTGTTGATACCATCTCACAGTGGATTAGTGTACTAGCCCCTCCTATAGCCGACTTTAGTTTTGACCTGCCGGCCTGCGAAAAAAATAATATATTCTTTAATAGCACATCCATTGCTTCTGTAGGAACGTTGACCAGCTTTATCTGGGATTTTGGCGATGGGTCAGCCCCAGTGATAAAAAATACAGCTGCATCCTTTTCTCATATTTTTTCAGTAGCTGAAGATTATTCGGTTGCCTTAAAAGTAACTACTTCTAATGGTTGTGTAAGTTCCTTAAAACAATTGCCGGTAACCATTCGACCATTCCCAATCCCTAATTTTTCTGTACCTGTATCTGCTTGTTTACCTGTTGCAACAGTTCAATTCGTAAATCTAACTACGATTGCAGATGGCACTGAAAATGCGTTGACCTATAGTTGGTTGTTTGATGATCCAATCAGTGGGGTGAATAACAGTTCTGTTACTAAATCACCTACCCATATTTATTCATCAACCGGTCCTTATAATGTAAATCTGAAGGTTACAAGTGGTAATGGTTGTGTGGATGATACTACCATTGTTTTGAATTCAATTCATTCACAACCTAAGGCAATTTTCAGTAGTGATTTGCCTAGTGCTTGCCTAGGAAATGGAGTTGTATTTTCTGGTATGATTAGCGGACCAGATAATGTCGCAACCGCATGGAGTTGGGATTTTGGAGATGGACAGCTTGGGCTAAGCCGCAGTCCGGTGCATATATACAAAAGTGCAAGTGTTTTTAAAGTTAGTCTTTCAATTGTAAATAATGTTGGCTGTAGGAGTGATACCGTCAACCAATTATTTACAGTGTATCCTAATCCTACGGTTGATCTAGGAGCTGATAGGGTAGTGCTCGAGGGAGGTTCTTTATTATTATCATCATTGGTAACCGGAAATGAACTTCAATATTTATGGACACCTGCTTTATATTTAAATTCGGCTACCAATCCAACTCCAACAGTAATTAATCCTTTAACAAATATTGGTTACAAGTTGACGATAACGGCAAAGGGTGGTTGCACAGCAAGTGACAGTTTGTTTATTAAGATTTTGTCAGCTATTAAAGTACCCAATTTATTTTCACCTAATGGCGATGGTATCAACGATCGATGGTTGATAAAAAATTTAGATTCCTATCCAGATTGTAGTTTGCAGGTATTTACAAGAAATGGCCAGCTAGTCTACGAATCAAGGCGATACACAGATGCTACCGCTTGGGATGGAACTTTAAAAGGGAAGCCATTGCCATTTGATACGTACTATTATATTTTACAAGCTGGAAGTGGCCGAAAGCCAATTACAGGTTATGTTACAATTATAAAATAGCTGTCAATTTATCCAGCAGTATTTATGAAAAGAATAGCATTTTTATTGTTCTTTATTTTTACAAGGGGATTGGTATTTCCTCAGGTCAAGCCTTATTATTCCCAATATGTTTTAAATAATTACATCCTTAATCCAGCTGTTGCAGGTATAGAAAATTATACAGATGTAAAATTGAGTTACCGAAATCAATGGACTGGTATTGAGGGTGCACCAGTTACCACCTATTTTAGTATTCATGGGCCTATTGGAAAGTCAGATTATAAAACCTCCGCTACTTCTTTTGAACTACCCGGTGAAAATCCACGTGGAAGAAAATTTTCGGATAATTACACTGCCCCCAATGCTCACCATGGTATTGGTATTACCGCCCTTAATGATAAAACTGGTTTTATTAATCGTTGGTCTGCTTATGGTTCTTATGCTTATCATCAACCATTA
>JBIIVV010000049.1:0-17358 GCA_044339235.1 Ferruginibacter sp. | reverse complement strand
GCCTTTAGCAAAAAATTTTGTTTATAATCCCCTCACCATCCATTTTATTCATAGGGGATTGGCGTACCTTCTGTTTGGTTTAGTTATTACCTGGTTTTGGAAGGCTCGTATCGTCCGGGAAAATCGGATTTTCTCCCAACTTCGGATAGCATTGCTGCTGCTGGTATGCATTCAGGTTATATTAGGTATACTAACAGTGCTGAATGCTACCTATTCCAATCGCCTTGTTTGGCTAGGGGTTGCACATCAATTTACTGCCATGTTACTAGTAATGGTGGTAGTTGGTTTATTGTATGTGGTTAGGGCTCCTCAAAGGAACTAAGGCCTTTTAGCAATCATACATATTAAAACGCTAATTTTATCGTTGTATATTTAATAAAACGATCTAAATGCGCCTGCTCCTCAAAAACATTTTTTATTCTTTTCCCATTCAGCTGCTAATATTGCATTTCCGCAAGTACCAAATATTGTTGCTCATTTGGGCAATATTAACGAGTACGCTCAACAGTGGATTATTGAAAAATTTTGGTGCTGATTCCCTATTCTTCGTTCCTGAATATATGGGCAAAGTAAATGTTGTAAGCACTGCATTGATAGGTGTCACGATGGGCGTATTTTTTATGAGCTGGAATATCACCACTTTCATTTTGCATACCAAACGATTTAAATTTTTAGCTACTACTTCCAAACCATTTCTAAAATATTGCATTAACAATGCTATCCTGCCGCTGCTCTTTCTCGCTTTTTATCTCTCCAAAGCGGTGCAGTTTAATTTGTACAAAGAATTGATCGGCATTTCGGAGGTGCTGGTTTTAGTCATTGGATTTTTAGGAGGACTTATATTGTGTATTGCTTTTTCTTTTGTATTTTTTTTTAGTGCCGACAGAACTATTTTACGCACCATTACTCCTGTTATCTCCAATCCTGATGAATTTAAAAAAAACTATCAACCCTCAGAACAATCCCAGCCAGATGGATTTGGAATGAAGGTGACTTATTTTATTTCTAGCCGGTTTAAATTTAAGAAGGTAAGACCGGTGGTTCATTATAATCAGCAGTTCTTGGATACTATTTTCAAGCGCCATCATTTTGCTGCCATGTTGGGAATTATTGTTGCCTTTATCTTTTTAATCACCGTGGGTTTCTTTTTGGATATTAAATTTTTTCAAGCCCCTGCTGCAGCGAGTATTTTTATATTTTTTGCAATTATGGTTGCCGCAATTGGAGCAGTTACTTATTTTTTACAGAGTTGGAGTGTTTTGTTTTTGCTTGTGTTAGTTTTGGGATTTAATTTTCTTTTTAAGAATGAAATTATTGATCCCCGCAATAAGGCGTATGGACTCAATTACAATCAAAAATCAGAACGCCCTGTTTACGACAAACAGTCGCTACAACAATTGTGTACTCCGGAATTCATTAGCCGCGATAAGGCTAATATGATCAATATCCTAGATAGCTGGAAGAAAAAGCAGTCTTCTGATAAACCAGTTATGGTTTTCATGAACGTTAGTGGAGGAGGATTGCGAAGTGCAACTTTCGTGATGAATGTCTTACAGCAGCTTGATCGAATTACTAGCGGGAAATTGATGCAGCAAACATTTTTAATTAGCGGGGCAAGTGGCGGGATGTTATCCGCCACCTACTTTAGGGAATTATATGCGGAAAGAAAAAAATCAACTGCCATCAATTTACAAGCTACTGAGTATATTGAAAATATTTCAGAAGACCTGTTAAACCCAATATTTTCATCGATGGTAAGCCGGGATCTTTTTGCGCCTGCTCAAAAGTTTTCTATTGGGCCTTATCAGTATGTAAAAGACCGCGGATATGCATTTGAAGAAAAGTTGAATGTAAATACGGGTGGAATGTTGAATAAACAATTAAGGGATTATGTTGCAGATGAAAAGGCGGCAAATATCCCGCTGATTATATACAATTCAGTAGTCACGCTCGACGGCCGAAAAATGATGATCGGCACACAGCCGCTCAGTTTTATGATGAAACCTTCGGCATTTTCGTCTGATAAGTCGTATACTCCCGACGCGGTGGATTTCAACTCATTGTTTGCAAGGCAAGATCCTGGTAATCTCCGACTGCTGACCGCTTTAAGGATGAATGCCACTTTCCCTTATGTATTGCCCAATGTTTGGTTACCTACTAGTCCGGTTATTGATGTAATGGATGCTGGGATAAAAGATAATTTTGGACAGGAAACTTCGTTTCGTTTTATCGATCATTTCAGCGAATGGATCATCAACAATACTTCTGGTGTAATCGTGTTGCAGATAAGAGACAGGGTGAGTGATTACTGGAAGCCAACCAATGAAACAGGCTCAATCGTAGATATGGTAACCAAACCGGCTACTATCTTGGAACATAGTTGGCATAATTTTCAGGATTTTAACCAATCGAATGAATTCAATTATTTGCAAAATTCATTCGGAGACAAGCTGAATCGCCTTACTTTTATTTATGTTCCCAAGAAGGAGGACCAGGGCGCAGCCCTCAATTTTCATTTAACCACTTCAGAAAAAAAGGATGTGATTGCTTCTTTTACTTCAGATACTAACCAAAAAGTGTTGGCTGCACTTTTAGCATTGCTTGGCAAATAAATTAATCGACTCGGCAAATCTTGTCCCCCGTTTCACAGAAATTAAATAGGATGATTCAAACAGCTAAACAACCGGTTGTAATAATTTGAAAGCATTGGGAATGATTTCTATTTTAAATTCACTCGCTGTGGCGCAAGGGTCACCATCTATGTGGAGCGGAGCTGCTGCTGGGTTTTGTATGATTAGCCGATCGGTTTGAAAGTACAATATTTCTTCTTTATGAAAGGAGCTTTCATCATAATCTTTCAATTTTCCATTCAGCACCTGTTTTAATACAGACCATAGAAACCGGTACTTCGGCATTTTTTTTACCACCACAATATCCAGTAAACCATCAGCGAGACTAGCCTTGGGGGCAATGGTAAACTGGTTGCCAAACTGGTTGCTATTGGCTATGCTGATAAAGTAGGCCGAAGTAGTAAATGATTGTCCTTTATTGGTAATTTCAAAAGTCCACGGACGAACGCTGATAAAATTGATGATTGTTTGTTTAATATAAGTTGCCAATCCCCTAGCTGTTTCCCTCGAAAAATCATGTGCTACTTGTGCATCAAATCCAAGCCCGCAGAGCATACAACTAAAACTGCCATTGATAATGAAAGAGTCGATATAAGCAGCATTACCTTTGAAAATTATAGCTAGCGCCGAGTCGATTTTGGTAGGAATTTTTGCTGCCAAAGCCAGGCCATTACCAGAGCCCATGGGAATTACACCGATGTTTACATTTTCATTCAGCAAGGATCCAGCTACCTTACTTACGGTACCATCGCCACCGCAGATTACAATATCTGTAATTTGCTCCAGGAGAATTTTTTCTCTTAAAAATTGATAATCACCCTTGACATTGGTATATACTATTTCAAATGGGATACCCTGAAGCGTTGTTTTATCTTCAATTTTTTTTATTAAAGTCTCCTTTCCTCCGGTGCCGGAAATGGGATTTACTAAATAGATTATTCTGCGATTCATTACTTGTAATTACTTACAAAGGTAGCTCAATGTTGGATTTTCTTTTTAAATAACTCCTTACAGTGGGTAAAATTAATTCCTACCATCTAATCAATGCACTTGCCCAAGTAAATCCACTACCGAATGCGGCTAAGCAAACAAGGTCGCCTTCTTTAATTTTCCCCTGTTCCCATGCTTCACATAAGGCAATGGGTATGGAAGCGGCCGTAGTATTACCATATTGCTGAATATTATTGAATACCTGGTGGTCCTGCAGTTCCAGTTTCTGTTGTACAAATTGACTAATGCGCAAATTAGCTTGGTGAGGAATGAGTAGATTTAAATTGGCAATGGTTAGTCCATTCGCATTTAAGGCTTCTTTGATTACTTCCGGAAATTTTACAATTGCTTTTTTAAATACAGCCGGCCCATCCATAAAAGGAAAATTTTGTGCCTGATCAATCATCTCTTTGCTCATGAACATATCACCTATTTCAGCATCCGAATAATTCGCTATTTTTTCTTTCACCCAATGATTGGCATGCGTTCCCGGATTGTACATGGCCAGTAATTCTGCACTTGCACCATCACTGTGAAGGTGCGTACTTAATATGCCTTGGTTTGTTTTTTGAGTTGGCTGAAGTACTACAGCTCCAGCACCATCACCAAATATTACGGAAATATTTCTTCCTCTGGTGGAGAAGTCTAATCCAAAAGAATGTTTTTCGCTGCCTATCACCAATATGTTCTTGTACATTCCTGTTTGTATAAATTGGTCGGCTATTGATAAGGCGTAAACGAATCCACTGCATTGATTCCGGATATCTAAAGCGCCAATTTCATTCATCTGCAGGGCTCTTTGAACCAGTACTCCGCATCCCGGAAAATAATAGTCGGGGCTAAGGGTGGCAAAAATAATAAAGTCAATTTCTTTGGCAGTAGTGCCGGCTCTTTCCATGGCGATTTTTGCGGCTGCTACACCCATGGTAGTGGTAGTTTCTTCGGTTCGGTGCGCATAATGCCTTTCTTGAATACCAGTTCTTTCTTGGATCCATTCGTCACTGGTATCCATATATTGCTTCAGATCTTCATTGGTGATGGTATTTTCTGGGATATACTTTCCGATACCGGCAATTTTGCTCTTAAACATGCAACAAGCTTTTTGTGAAATAGCAAATTACATTATTGTGAAGGAATTGCAATTTTTTCATTGACAAGCTTTATAAAATTTATTTTTATTTTTTCAATTGAATCCTAGCAGTAAGTAAAGGGCGGTGCATTTTCAATAAGAGTATTTGTAAGGAACAATCAATAGCAGTTATTGACATGCTTTAAATAAAAAAACCGCTATTTGGTAGCGGTTTTTCGATTGTATTTTTTAAATTTCTTTGGGTGGAGCATTTAAAGTTTTCCAAAGTAGGTCTTTCAATTCCGGAAGCCCTTGTCCGGTAATGGAAGAAATAAAAATATGTGGAATTTTTTGAGGCAGCTCTTTCGAGATCGCTGCCCTTAACTCATCGTCCAGCATATCGTTTTTACTGATAGCGATTACAAAATCCTTTTGCAGCATCTCGGCATTGTATTCTTTTAATTCATTCACCAATATTTCAAATTCTTTTTTGTGATCCGTACAATCTGCTGGAATCAAAAACAGTAAAATTGAGTTGCGTTCAATGTGCCGTAAAAATCGATGTCCCAATCCCTTGCCCTCAGCGGCTCCTTCAATGATGCCAGGAAGATCTGCAATACAAAAACTTTTTCCATCTCGGTAATCCACCATTCCTAACTGGGGAACCAGAGTGGTAAAAGCATAATCTGCAATTTTTGGTTTAGCAGCCGTGATTACAGACAGCAGGGTAGACTTGCCTGCATTCGGAAATCCTACGAGTCCTACATCTGCCAATACTTTGAGTTCTAGCACTTTCCATCCTTCGCTGCCATCTTCACCTGGTTGCGCATATTCGGGTGCCTGGTTAGTGGAAGTTTTGAAATTACTGTTGCCTAGACCCCCTCGGCCGCCCTTTACTAAAATGATTTCTTGGCCATCTTCCAGTATTTCAGCTTCAATTTGGCCCGTTATTTCATCACGGGCAATGGTACCCAACGGTACTTCAATGATAATATCCTTTCCAAATTTTCCAGTACTATTATTTTTGCTACCACTTTCCCCATCTTCGGCTAATACATTTTTGTAATAGCGAAGGTGTAAAAGGGTCCAAAGTTGCGTGCTACCTCTTAAAATGATATGCGCCCCTCGTCCTCCATCGCCCCCATCCGGCCCTGCCATGGCATTGTATTTGGTTCGCATAAAATGCCTGCTTCCAGGGCCTCCATGGCCGCTTCGGCAAAAAATTCTGATGTAATCTATAAAGTTTGACTTTTCCATTGCGGTGGCAAAGGTCGGCTTTTTTGCCGGCTTAGCCTTAGAAACTAATCTTGCGCATATTGCGATCGATTAAAAATAGACTTCCATTTTGCGAATTTTTTTGTTGGAAAGGATGTTTTTGTTGAGCATAAAATCCAATCAGTTGGACAATTTTTGGAAGAAAATAATATTTTAAAAAAACTTTAAATATTATTAAAAAATAGTATATAAAATAAAAATTATACAGTATATTTACTTTCTGCTCTGTTTTTTATTTCTCTTCGATCTCAATGAAAGCCTTCTCCAATTCTTTTCTATTTTTTATTTAATTAATTGTAATCATTTCAATAGTAAAAATATTTCCAACTTTTTTTCTTGTGGTTTCAGAGGTAAGCAAGGCCGGAGATTTTTATCTCTGGCCACTCTTTTTTAAATGAGTTATTCTACTGCCTGGTTTAAAAAATCGATCATTGGCTTCATTGTACTAAAAGTAGCGGCAATATCTTTTATCAGTGTTTTACTTTGCACCGCTGTATCAGTGAAAGGTTTGCTAACAATGAAATGTTTCATTTTTAGGTAGTGGATGGCAGGATTATTTTCATCATAGCCTTTGGGAGGTCTTACTAGAGAAGCTATTCCATCAACCCCTGCTGGAAAATATTTTTTAAAGGTTTTGTTGGAGAGAATTTTTTTCCAGTCATCTAAACTGTAATCTATTTCCTGTCTGATTTTGGAAAGTTCTGCAGGCTGAGGACTGTAAAAACCGCCTGCCGCATAACTTTTTCCAGGTTCAAAGTGAAAGTAATAACCGGCTACGGATGCTTTTTTCCCACCCATGCTGAAATAGGCAGACATATTGGTTTTGTAAGGACTTTTATTCTTACTGAAGCGTACATCCCGGTTAATCCGAAAGGTACAATCTTTTACAACTAACTGACCGATAGGAGGATCGAATGCGGCAATGGCGGGAATCAATTCTGCCACCATTGTCTGGATATCGGCTTTTGCGGTTTCGTACCTTGAACGGTTGGTATCAAACCAGGCTTTATTATTATTGTTTGATAGGTCTTTTAAAAATTGCAGTGTGCTGTTGGCTGGCATATGGAATATTTTATTTAAGGTAAACCAAAAAAAAAGGAATTGGTTCAAATGACCAATTCCTTTTGTAATAAGTACCTATTTTTCATTTCACCCTTTTCCAGTTTTCTCCACTCTTGATTCGATACATTGTCATTTCACTTACATGGTATTTCATGGCCATTTGTTTGAAAGTAAGTTTTCGTTTGGGATTATTGATGGCTTCCTTAATATGCCTTACCTGTGTAATATTTAATTTTAACCCTATTGTTTTATTCGCCTGGCGATTTTTGTAGGCAATTTTTTGGGGACTGTCTTGCTGGTGAATCCCAACTTCTTCGAGCGTTGCCCATTTAAGATTGCTGAAATGGTTGTCATCTTTTTTGTGATTGAGATGAATTACATACTTATATCTTGGAGAAGGTTTTTTGCAAAAAAACTTGGCAATTTCTCTGTGCAGGTAGATCGTTCCGTTGCCAGAGTCTAAGTGAAGGTTTAGGGTTCGGTAACCCGAGGTGATAGACCCATTTAAGATTTTCCCATCCTCATTAAGGTCTTTGGTATAGCTTGCTGCTCTTCCCATAGACGATACCGCATATTTTCTGCGGAGGGATTTGTAGCCATCAAATTGCAGTTGTTTCCATTTTTCGCCTTGAATATTTTTTATCATAACGAGTAATTTAAAGGGTGCTTTGTGGGCAAGTCATATTGCTTGCGGGCAGTTATGTACTTACGAAAGCCACACCTATAAATATATGAAAAAAAAAGGACTATTTAGGAAGCATTTTTATAAAATCTTCCTCATTGATTATTTTGATGGATTGAATTTTTTTTGCTTTTTCCAGTTTGCTACCAGCGTCTTCGCCTACCACGAGGTAGTTCAATTTGCTGCTAACACCACTTACAATTTTTCCTCCATTTTTTTCTACCATTTCCTCGGCATCAGTTCTTTTTAATTGCATCAAACTGCCCGTGAATAAAAATGTTTGCCCAGCAAGCTCATCAGTATCAGCTACTTGTCTTTTTTGGTTCTTCAGGGAAATACCCAATTCTTCTAGTTCTTGCAGCATCGCCAGGTTATCGTCATCATGAAAAAAGCGGTGGATGCTTCCGGCAACTTTTACCCCCACATCTTCCAGTTCCAACATCTGCTCTTCACTGAAGTTTTTAAAATCAAGTAGGTGGGTAACCGAATTAGCCAGTGTTTTGGCGGTGGTTTCACCTACATAGCGAATTCCCAGACCAAATATCAGCCGGTGCAATGGTTGTGATTTGGACTGTTCAATGGCAGACTGTAAATTATCGATTGACTTTTTTCCAAATCCTTCCATTTTACCAATCTTGTCAAAATCCAGTCGGTAAATATCAGGGACATCTTTTAGCAGGCCCGAATCATAAAATTTTCGAACATTTGCTTCTCCAAAATTTTTAATGTCCATTGCATCCTTGCTTACAAAATGTATGATTCTTTCTACCACCTGCGCGGTGCAGTTGATATTGATACAGCGCCAAACGGCTTCTTCTGCAGGCTTAAAGAGAGGGTGATTACATACAGGGCAATTTTTAGGGAACTCAATATTGGTTTCGTCACCGGTTCTTAATTCGGCAAATGATTTCACTATTTGCGGAATTACATCGCCGCTGCGTTCTATTAAAATCGTATCTCCGAGCATCAGGTCTTTTTCCCTAATGTATTCTTCATTGTGGATGGAGATACTGGTAACCGTTACACCACCTACTAATACCGCCGCTATCTTGGCAACAGGTGTTACGGCACCCGTTCTGCCTACCTGAAATTCTACTGAAAGTAATTTACTGGTTGCCTGTCTGGCTTTAAATTTGAAAGCAATTGCCCATCGAGGGTGGTGCGAGGTCATGCCAAGTTTTTCCTGGAGTTGCAGGTCGTTTACTTTTACCACCATACCATCAATCTCGTAGGGCAGCCCGTCTCTTTTTTCCTCAAACTCCTCAATGTATTTTATTACACCATTGATTCCCCTGACCACTTTCAATTCATTTTTTGGACTCCTGAAACCTAGCTCCCATAGCATTTCTAGCATTCCCGAATGTGTTTTCGGTTGTTTAATCAAGGTGCCGGTTTCGGAATGTGGTGCTGCGCTGGTGTAAAAACTGACATGGTATAAAAAAACCTCTAGGTTTCTTTTGCTGACTACAAGTGTATCCTTGATTCGCAAGGAGCCTGCGGCGGCATTCCTTGGATTGGCAAAGGGTGGAATCCCCTCTTCCATTAGCTTTTCGTTGTAGGCCTTAAAATTTTTCTTGTTGATCAATACCTCACCCCTTATTTCAATTTGTTCAATTCCATAGCTGCTGAATTTTGCTGAGAGTGGAACGGATTTGATTTGTTTTGTATTGAGTGTGATGTCGTCACCGACTGTACCATCTCCGCGGGTAGCGGATCGGGAGAGCAGGTCGTTTTCATAAATCAATGAAATGCTGGCTCCGTCAAATTTAGGCTCTACACAATATTCAATACTGTCTAGTGCGGATAATTCTAATGCCTTCCTTTCCCAATCCAGCAGGTCAGCTGCATTATAGGAGTTTTCCAATGACAGCATCGGCACTAGGTGTTCAACTTTTGTAAAATCATTGGCCAATCCTACGCCTACTCGCTGTGTGGGTGAATCAGGGGTTATAATTTCCGGGTGCTCAAGTTCAAATTTTTGTAAAATTTTATATAAACTATCATATTCAGCATCACTGATAAATGGATCATTTTGAACATAATAGCGGTATTCATGCCATCGTAAAATATCCCGGAGGAGTTCGATGTTGGATAAATCAATGGAGCTGAGCGCTGATAGCCATTCTGCTGTTTGCTGTTGTAGTTCTTTCGTGCGATGCGGTTGATTCATAATTGCTTTGCTGCAGCGAAGTTAAAAATTAAAATTGCAGCATCGTACTATTTTAGCAGTGGGTGCTGGAAATAAACTTGGGATGGCAGCTTTTAGCTTAAAAGATGGCAGCAACCAGTGTTTTTAATTATTATGTGGTGGTGAAGACCTGGTTTAAAAAATGAGGGTAGGCCTTGTTGTACTTGCTGTACAGAAAGTATGCGCTTGGACTTGGTTGGAGCTGGTAATTGTAAGCGGTTCTTAAAAATAAGCTGCCTCATTCTTTGCTATGTCATACAATGTGTTTAATTTACACATTAAACGATGCTGGATGAGAAAAATGTTTTTTTTGCTGTTAGTTAATGTTGGATGCCTCGCTTCAAATGCTCAATTGCTTAATTGGTCACCACAGTTTCCCAATGACAATTCTACCATTGTGATTACGATGGATGCAACCAAGGGAAACCAGGCGTTGATTGGATATACCGGGACTGTATATCTGCACTTGGGGGTAATTACCAACCTTAGTACAAGTGCTACGGATTGGAAATATGTTTCTACCACTTGGGCAAGCAACTCCGCACCAATGGCTATTTCGCTGGGTAATAACCAATGGTCGTTCACCATTACCAATCCCCGTGCTTATTTTAATTCAGCTGCCGGCGGGGTGCCAGCTGGAGAAACGATAAAAAAAATTGCTGTACTTTTTAGGGATGTAAGTGGTAACAAGGCGCAAAAAAATACGGATATGAGTGATATGTTTGTTCCTATTTATTCAGCCAGTGGAAATTATATTCAATTTACAAATCCTTTTATTATTCCTGCCAATACATTGTCACACGAAGCAGTTGTTGCTACGGTTGGTCAAACGGTACCAGTTACCGCCATTGCTTCTACTAGTGCGGGGGTACTTAAATTATATTGTAATGGAACTCAAATTGGCGGCCCTTCCTCTTCAACAACTACCATTGCTGGGTCTGCTTCTATTATAGCAACTGGAAATCAAAGCATTATAGCGGAGTTGGTAGTGGGGGCAAGCAGTTATTATGATACCATTTCATTTTACATTCCTCCTGCTAACACCATCTTAGCTTTGCCAACTGCTGTGAAGGAAGGGATTAATTATGCAACAGGCTGCGATTCGGTTACCTTGGTTTTGTATGCACCCAATAAGGCCAATGCAGTAGTATTGGGCGATTTTCCGGGAAACAACTGGATCTCACAACTGGCTTTTCAAATGAATAAAACACCCGATGGGAATTATTATTGGCTTACCATACATCATCTTATTCCGGGAACGGAATATGCGTTCCAGTATTTGGTGGACAATGCTATTTATATTGCAGACCCTTATTCAGAAAAAATATTGGATCCATGGAATGATCCAAATATACCTGCTGCTACCTATCCGCAATTAAAAGCGTATCCCTCCAATTCAAATGTTTCTGCGGGTAAGAATGGGTTAGTTGGCGTACTTCAAACTTGTGCAGTACCTTATAATTGGCAGGTAACGAATTTTTCAAAACCGGATAAGCGCAATTTAATAACCTATGAGTTATTGCTGCGTGATTTTGGGGATGCCCGCAATTATCAAATGCTCATTGACACCATTTCTTATTTCAAACGACTAGGTATCAACGCGATTGAGCTAATGCCGGTCAATGAGTTTAGCGGTAATGAAAGCTGGGGCTATAATCCTGTTTTTTATTGTGCGTTGGATAAAGCCTACGGCACCAAAAATAAATTCAAGGAATGGATAGACCTATGTCACCAAAATGGAATAGCAGTTTTATTAGATGTGGTGTATAATCACCTAGATGCTTTCAACTCACCCCAAGGAAAATTATATTGGGATGCGGCTACAGGAAAACCTGCTATCAATAGTCCTTGGTTTAATCAGTCTGCACCCCACCCATATAGTGTTTTCGAAGATTTAAATCATACTGCGATTGCAACCCAGTACTTGGTAGAACGGTCGATGGAGTATTGGCTTTCAGAATATAAAGTGGATGGATTTCGACTTGATCTTGCGAAAGGGTTTACGCAAACCCCCAGCACGAGTTCAACCGTTGAGAATTACGACGCTTCAAGAGTTGCCAATTTAAATCGGTACTATGATTATATTATTTCCAAATATCCCAGCACTTATATGGTATTGGAATTTTTGGGACAGCAACGCCAGGAAGAGCAGGAGTATGCTGCCAAAGGATTTATACTTTGGGGAAATAACAATGCCACTTATAATCAGAATACGATGGGGTACAGCAGTAATGCCGACTTTTCAAAAGTGGTTTACAGTAGTAGCCAGACAGCCTTTGCTACACCATCCGAAATGGGCTATATGGAAAGTCATGATGAAGAGCGCTTAATGTATAAGAATTTGCAATTCGGGAATACTTCGGGTGTATACAATGTAAAAACTTTAGCAACAGCGCTTGACAGGCAAGCTGCGGCGGCGGCTCTATTCTTCACAGTACCCGGACCAAAAATGATTTGGCAATTTGGGGAAAGGGGATATGATTTGCCATTGAATTTTGGAGGGTCTAACTTATCCAATAAGCCTCCCCATTGGGAGTATATGGCGGATACCAATCGGTTAAAATTATGGTCGGTATATTCAAAACTTATTAAACTGAGATTGGATAATGCAGCAGTTTTTAATAACAGTTCTTTTAGTTATGATTTTAATGACAACAATGGATTGTATAAACGTTTTCAAATAGCCGACACTTTAGCAACAGGAACAAAGATTACGGTGGTAGCCAATTTGGATGTGGTTGCACAAACCCGAAATATCAACTTTCAGGCAATGGGTGATTGGAGCAATTACATTAGTAATGGAACCGGAACCGGTATCAATGGTGCAACTAGTAGCATTTTTAGTTTATCTACTACTCTCCAAAGTATAACCTTGCAGCCGGGGGAATACCATGTCTTTATTAGTGGGCCAGCTGGATTTCCGATTACTCAAAACTGCTCCATCACTGTGCCTATCATCTCATCCAGTTTCTCCAGCTTTTGTGCCGGCAGCAATTCAACGCTAATGAGCAATACTGCTAGTGGTAATAACTGGTACAAAGATGGAGTAGCCATTTCGGGTGCAAACGGCGTTACTTACTCAGCAACAGCAGCTGGCACTTATACGGATACCATCATCAATGCTGTTGGTTGTAAAGTTGGCTCCCTACCCATCACACTATCTATCATTGCCTCGCCTGCCAAACCTACGGTCAGCTGGAATGGATCTGAGTTTTCAACTATTGCCGCTACTCGTATTCAATGGTTTTTAAATACTGTTTCCATCAATGGGGCCAACAATATCAATTATCAACCTACTGTTATTGGATTGTACAAAGTAGAAATTTCCAATGCCGCAGGATGTAAAAATGAAAGTGATAACTTTAACTTGGTAGTTACTGCGCTCAACAATCCGGCAACCACGCGTGTCAGTAATTTGGCCACCATATTTCCTAATCCAGCATCACCGGTGCTACTCGTCAAATTCAGGGAAGCGCCCAATACAACACTTGAAATCCGACTCATCGCCGGAGATGGACGAAGCATTCAATTGGTAAAAACAAAAGATAAATTAACCAACATTCCAATCAATCAGGTGCCTTCCGGTAAGTATTATATTAAGATCACCGGAAAAAAATACAACCAAATAGAAAGTGTAATTATTAGCAAATAAGCTACAGCAGGCAATATTGACTTAAATTCAGCATCCTTGAAAACCCAATATCAATTATCGGGAGATCTTTCCTTAGCGGCATTTATAGAATTAACAGGTACTACTTTTTTCTTTAGCAAATCATTTAGCAAGGAGTTGGCTAAAACGAGTTTAGGTTCTTTTGAGAAATCTAATGACAAAGACTTTAAATGGATTAAACCTGAAGCAGCTTTACAAGATGAAAATAACACCATGGGCGATAACATGATAGACTATATTGTACCGGGAAATGGGATAGTGGAAATTTCGCTAATCAATCCATTGAGCCAATGTGTTCAACTATTTTTTAGTGGAAATCAAAGTAAAGGACAATATCAATTAATTTTACCAAATAAAATGGGCAGCTTGCTGCCAGGGAATTACTTTATTCGGTGGGGGCAAAACGACCAGCTATATTATTCTTCCTTTTTTAAACAATAAGAGATAAGTAAACAGGTCAACTCAATCCTTGTTCAAGTGATGATTTCGCCTTTAAAAATGTAAATAATCGTATGGTATCAAAAGAAAAGAGCAAGGAGCCGAAACAAGTTAAATTATTGCAGGCAATTCAATCCGAGGTAGAAAGTTCTAACCGAATAGCCTTGTCGGTAGATTGTATCATATTTGGGTTCGATGAGGAAAAATTAAAAGTGTTACTAATAAGGAGTGACCTGAAGAAATATTCAGGAAAATGGTCATTGTTGGGAGACCTAGTTTTTCCGAGTGAGGATCTAGATGCCGCGGCCTATCGAATTCTGAAACAAAGAACCGGGTTGAATGATGTATACCTTGAACAAGTAAGTACTTTCGGAACAGTAAGTCGGCACCCTGCCGGCAGGGTAGTTACGGTGGCTTATTGCTCGCTGATCAATATTCAGCATCATAAGTTGAATATATTAGACAATGAATTGCATTGGCATGATGTGAAGGGTGTAAAGGATCTGGCCTTTGATCACCAACAAATATTTGACACCTGTTTAATGCAATTGCAAAAGCGGGTGCAGGAACACCCGCTGGGCTTTAATTTGCTTCCTAAAAAATTCTCTTTGCGCGATCTTCAGAATTTATATGAAGCTATCCTATATATTAAATTGGACCGACGCAATTTTAGAAAAAAATTCTTTTCTATGGATTTACTGATTGATCTAGATGAGATGGAACAGGATGTGCCTCACCGTCCGGGCAAGTTGTATAAGTTTAATTTTGAAAAATACGGCAAAAAGAAGAAAAGCTGGGTGGGAATCGATTTTTAGCTTATTGTCGGAAGTTTTTTCAAAAAAAAGATAAAAAAAGGTGGTTTATCAAAAAAACATCCTAAATTGTGTATTAATTACACATTACCCTTAAACTAACTTGTGTAATACTAACGTATTGCGCTTTTAAAAGTGTAAAAAATACACATTACATAACACCTTTTATTTTTTTACTAAACGATAGTGGTGGCTATAGGAAAAAACGAAATTTGCTTGCTTTTGAAATGAGTTACTTTGTACGATTGTACAAAGCCGCTTCCCTTTCGAGCAATAGTCGAAATGTTTCCTCCTCCATTTTAAAAGAAAAATTCCACAAATGAAAAAGAACATGCAAATGCTTTGCAAATTTCTTATGCAAACAGTTGCGTTCCTGCTTCTCTCAGTTGCAGCGATAGCGCAAAATGTAGTTTCCGGTAAGGTAACCGATGCAAAAGATGGCAGTCCATTGCCTGGAGTAACGGTAACGGCTAAGGGAACCAACACTTCCACCCAAACACTTATCGATGGCTCCTTTAAAATGACAGCCCCTAGTGGTGCGAGTACGTTGGTATTTACTTCTGTTGGGTTCGGTACCCAAGAAATACCCATTGCAGGTCAACCGCTAACTGTTAGCCTTGGTGCAATAGGAAAGGATTTGAACGAAGTGATTGTGGTAGCCTATGGAACGCGTAAAAAATCTGATTTAACCGGATCGGTTAGCGCTATCTCTTCAAAAGATTTTCAAAAAGGAGCAATTGCTTCTGCTGAACAATTATTGCAGGGTAAGGTAGCCGGTTTGCAAATCACCTCTGGCGGTGGTTCTGCTGGTGGAGGAAGTAAAATCAGAATCCGAGGTGGCGCATCCTTAAATGCAAGCAATGATCCGTTGATTGTTATTGATGGTGTGCCTGTTGAAGGAAATGATATTTCCGGTTCGGGCAATCTTTTAAATATGATCAATCCCAATGACATTGAATCCATGAGTATTTTGAAAGATGCTTCTGCAACTGCATTATATGGTTCAAGGGCTTCTAATGGGGTATTGATTATTACCACCAAAAAAGGAAACAAAGGAGCGGTAAAATATAATTTTAACACACAGTTGTCCAATGGCATGGTGGCTAAAACGGCGAATGTACTTTCTGCTGATCAAGTAAGGGCAATCGTTACAGCCGATGCCACCGCAACCGGAAATAATGCCTACAAAAATTTATTAGGTTCGGCCAATACAGATTGGCAAAAAGAGATCTTTCAAAATGCAGTGGGTAATGATAATAATATTAGTGCCACCGGAAATATTGGAGATATGAGTTTTGATTTGCCTTTTCGGATTTCAATGGGATATCTTAACCAGGCTGGAATTTTGAAAACCAATCAATTTGAACGGGTATCCTCCTCATTGAATTTGTCGCCTAAATTTTTTCAAGATCATTTGTCAATCAACCTGAATGCGAAATTTTCGCATACGGATAATCGTTTTGCTAATGAAGGAGCGATTGGGTCCGCCGCCTCATTTGATCCCACACAACCTATTTATAGCGGCAACGCAAATTATGGTGGTTATTACGAATGGCTGCAAGCAGATGGCAAACCTATTGATTTGTCAAATCGTAATCCACTCGCCCTTTTAAACTTGAGAGATAACCGCTCAGGCCTTAACAGAGTCATTGCTAATGTGCAGGCCGATTATAAATTCCATTGCTTCCCCGATTTGCACTTACTGGCAAACGTGGGTATGGATTTCACAAGAGGAAGAGGTGCTGATTTGATAGACTCTTCCGCTGCCACCAATTATCAAACAAAGGGCAGGTATGCTAATTATGTACAGAGGAAAAAGAATATGTTAGCAGATGTTTCTTTATTTTATAACAAGGACTTAAAAGGAATCAATAGTAAAATCGACCTATTGGTTGGTCACAGTTATCAGGCTTTCTTGACCGAAGTAACCAACTTTGCTGCCTTTGGTCAAAATAGAATTCAAATTCCTGGCTCTCAACCTACTTTCCCTTCAGACAAACCTGAATATCGGTTGGAGTCTTATTTTGGCAGGGTAAATATTAGCATAAATGATAAGTACCTATTAACCGGATCAATCCGAAGAGACGCGAGTTCTAAATTTTCTGCTGCCAATAGAGAGGGCTATTTTCCCGCTGGTGCAGCCGCCTGGAAATTGAAGCAAGAATTTTTCAAGAATAGCAAAATAGTAAGCGATCTAAAACTTCGTTTTGGCTGGGGTATTACCGGACAACAAGACGGAATCGGTTATTATACTTATTTACCGGTGTATGGTCAAAGTAATTCAACTGCCCAGTATCAGTTTGGAAATACCTATTATAGTTTTTTGCGCCCATCAGCTTATGACGCAAATATTAAATGGGAAACTACCACGACTACCAACTTAGGACTTGATTTCGCTTTCTTGAACAACCGAATTTCAGGTAGTGTGGAATTATACAACAAGAAAACAAAAGATTTGCTGAGTGTGATACCAGTTGCTCCAGGTTCTAATTTTGATATTGCTTTATTGACCAATGTTGGTAATGTAGAAAATAAGGGAGTT
>JBIIVV010000048.1:0-17524 GCA_044339235.1 Ferruginibacter sp. | reverse complement strand
AGTTGAACCCTTACCCCAAGATTAGCATCGTTTTTCAAATTCTTTATCTGGGAAAAGAGGCTACTATTATTTTTATCTAAGTATCTTTCACTGATCCGGATGGCAGCTTTCCTTATTTCTGCATCTTGGTCTTTAAGTGCTACTGCCACTAATTGTTCATCAATTGAATTAAGCCCTTCTAAGGTCCATAAAGCATGCAACCTTGCAATGGGGGAGGGATCTGTTTTCCAAAATGCCAGCTTTTCCAACATTGACTTCTCATTCAAAATCATTTTTTTTAAGGCAGGCACTACCGAAAGATCTCCGTGAATGACTAATAATTTTTGTGCATTATCCCGCCACCAGCCATTGGGATGCGAAAGGTAAGTAACCAGTTCAGCGTTACTTGCATTGAGCAGTTGTGGCCGAGGTCCAGGAGTAAAATCATCATGAACTAGTCGGTATATTCTACCTCTATTAATATTAAGATCTAAATTTTTCCGCTTAATTTGCGGGTGTATATAACTATCGGGTGTAGTCCAGGCACTTTCTTGTATGATACCATGATACATATCTACAATATACAGGCATCCATCTGGTCCAGTTGCTGAATTGATTGGACGAAAGTTCATGTCAGATGATGCTAGAAATTCTCTTTTATCATATGCGTTTTTAAGATAGGTGCTACCATCTCGCTCCTCTACTTTTGCACGACGAATCAGTCGACCAACCGGCTCGCAAATAAATAGATCGCCTTGCATGCTCTCCGGTAGCCGATCGCCTCTAAAAACGGACTGTCCGCAGGATGCGGTAAAGTGATTTAAGGTACTGTCTGGTCTTAATCTAGGCTGACCACCTTGTACATCTGGAGTAGCAATAATGGGCCATACCTCATCAAAATTACCTAGCTTTTGTTCAATATTAAGCTCTCCATATACAGGGTTAACCTGAAAACTGTGGGCTGGGTTTTCGCCGCCGGCAGAAGAGAAGTATAATCTTCCATAATTATCATGGGTAAGTCCCCATTGCCCCCCTGGTGACTCAGCCAGAAGGGTATCTACTTCCAACATTCCTTTATTGTAGCGATACCGTACAGGGTTACTGGTTACATAAATCCAATTATCTACATTCCAAACCAAGCCTGTTTTTTGGTGCTCCAAATTAGCATCATCGGGCGTATCATTATGATAAACCAATGTTTTTTCATCGGCTTTCCCATCTCCATTTTTATCTCTGTAACTGTATAGATTGTATGTGTATGTTTCGTTTACTACCAACCGGTCATCCAGTGCTAGCATCATTCTTGGTAATACCATACTGTCAATGTAAATGGTATGTTTATCCATTTTTCCATCTCCATCTGTATCTTCCAATCTTGTAATACGGCAGGTAGGTAGCCGTTCTCCCGTTCCTTCTATATCCTGCATATAGCTCCGCATTTCAGCTACATACATCCTGCCATTACCATCCCATACAATCGCTACGGGTTCCTGAATAATTGGCTCACTGGCTACCAATTCGAGATGGTAACCCGGAGGAAGTTTCATAGTAGCCATACTTTGCTCCGGAGTAAGAAAGGCGGAGGATGGGTTAGGATCTATTTTGGCAGGTCTTGGTGGAGCATCCTGCTCATGTTGGTTACATGAAAAAAAAATGATAAAAAATAATACAGCTAAGGTAGGGACCAAAGTAGCTTTCATAATAGCAGAAAAATTTAACGATTAAACAATTGTATAAAACTTCTAGTTTAGAATAAATTCCCATTAAATCCTTACTGTCAATAGTAAGGATTTAATGGGTTAGCACCTCTATTAATTCAAATTTCTGATAAATATTTTTACCATTACAAACGAGTTGCAAAAAAACACCAAAGATTGATAGGTATATTTTTCACCCTCAATCAAATAGTTACTGAGTAACCTTCAGGATGCCCCGCATCACCATATAATGTCCGGGGAAAGTGCAGATATACGAGTAGTCCCCAGGCTTGTTTGGTGCTATTAAATAAATAGCATCTGACTCTTTTGGATGCAGTATACGCGTATGAAATAGAACATCGCTACTTTTTGGGATATAATTTAATCGTTCTCCATTTAATCCCATTTTAGTGGCTAGCAATCCAACGTTATCTGCAGTTCCAGGTTTAGTAATGACCAAATTATGGAGCATATCATCATTATTATTAAAAATAATTTTAATTTTCATACCTGCTTTAACTGTGATGGTTTCAATATCAAATTTCAACCCTGGTTTTGTACCAATGTTAAAACTGAGGTCGGGCCCAGTTGACCATTCTTTTGGTTGATTGGAAGTATGCTTTGCCAATGATTTTACCGGCATCTCCATTTCGGCCATATCATGATGGCGGATTGGTATTGGAAGATTTACTTTATTTTGTTTTGTAATCAGTAGTTTGTTGTTGTCTGGCAATCTGTTCAGTGTATAGTAACCATAGTTATGCAACAGCGCAAAAGCGGAGTCCGCAGATCTGACTCCTTCGGCCCTTATTTCATGAATATAGCCCAATTTCATACTATCTAATACCAGTCTAACTTTTAGATGGTCTGGTGAAATCTCAATAGCCTTTATGCTGCGTGTATTTTGATTTATCACAGGACTTCCATAAATCTGATGGTATTGATAAGTGAAGGTGGAAAAATTCCAGGAAGCAGGGTTGCGGGCAGTGGTTTCATCGATGGGTTGGGTAAATGTCACTTCAAATCCATCGGATTGTACGTCTACTTTTTTCATTTCGAATGGTGTTTTTCCGTTCCAAACCATTTGCTGTAGCCCATAAAGCCCCCTCCCCGTGGAACCCCATCCCCTTGAGGTCATTCCTACAAACATACTTCCGTCAGATCCCCAGTTCATCCGAAGTATTCCCGAGGAAAACCCCTCCCGAAAGGGGAATACAATGCCTTGGTAAACGCCTTTAACTCTTTCTAGGTATACGCGCATTAATTTACTCTGTGCCTGATCGCCAACAAACAATTGTCCTTCAAAGGGCCCCATCGCCCCCTTGGCATCATAGCTCAAAATGCCGGATGTTGATTCGCCCAGTATGGTATGGGGAAACCATACCGAAGGAGTTTTTAATCCAGGTACTCTTTTGGCCACTTCGTATTTTGGTTCATCCGTATCGGGGATATCTGCTGTGCGGAGTTTTACAGGAGAACCAGGCAGTCCAGCCCAAACAAGCCCTGCGGGATTTCCCATAAAGTCACCTTTTTCAGCATGTGTTATACTTCCTGAGCCTACCCAGTCACCCTGGTTATCGGCATAAAAGATATCGCCATTGTTGTTGGTGTTAAAGCCTGCAGGTGAGCGTAATCCTGTAACAAAGGGCTCCATTTTTCCGTCTTCTGTAATCTTTAACATCCAACCATGCCACTTTGATAAGCTTACACCACGATCAACCCATGCTACATTTAGATTGACCACCATTTTACCCTCCTTGTCTAAAATGGGGCCATAGGCATATTCGTGATAGTTTCCAGAAAGCGGCCATGAATAAACTGTTTTATATTCATCCGCTTCCCCATCATTATCTAGGTCACGTAATCTGGTGAGTTCGGATCTTTGAGTGAGATAGAGATCTCCTTTGATATAATTTAAACCCAGTGCTTCATGTAAACCTTGGGCAAACAATTTATATTTGGGCATCATTCCATTTTTCATGTAAGGATTGGAAATAATCCATACTTCACCATGACGGGTGGAAACAGCCAGTTTATCATTTGGTAAAAATGCCATACCGCCTACTTCTAAGGCTATATTTTCAGGTATAGGTATAGTTTTAATTTCATAAAAATTTTCTTCCTTTTGCGACAGAATGTTTTTGTTGGATTTGCTTTGCGCTTCACTAATTGAGGGGCTCAAAAGCAAGATGACGTAAACAATTTGTTTTAGCAAAGTATATCGTTTGTTTTTTAAAAGCAGTTTCATTGTTAATAATATTACCAGGTGATTGAATAGGAGTAGGTACTAGTAGCAGCAGGGATAGCAACAATCAGTTCCTTTCCCATTTTTGATTTTCTTATAATTGGTTGCTGGCTGTCATCTAGGGTAATATAATAGCTTTTATTACCAATGGCATAAAGCCCTTTACCTATAGATTCTATTTCAACAGCTGCAGCCAAACGCAGATATAAACCTTTTGGAGCATCCAATATTTTCAATTTCCTTACCAGCGAATTGGGGTCCGTTGCTGAGATCTTGTCAGAAACAGTAATGCCATTGAATGAATATTGAAATGAAGGAGATTTGTTGGCATCTAATGAATATCCCTTATTTTGAAAATCGTCAAAGGCTACAGAATCTGGCCAGGTTTGATCTGGGTTTCCAAGTACTGCCAATGCGGGGGCATCTGATAACACAATCACGGCTCCCAATGGTTTCGCCAATTGTGGTTCCCCTCTTTCGTGCCACATATCGGTTACATCTAAAAAATCGCCACGCCAAATTTGAAATAAAGCACCCTGCTTCAAGTCATAGGAATAATTTAACTGGTTTGGATTACCTACAGAAATAACATGCGTAAGTTTTTTGTCGCCATAGTTTAAATAACTTCTTAGAAGATATGGTTTTCCTTCAGGATTGATGATAATAGGATTTTCAGTTATTTCATCTTTTACTGACATATCAGTTTTTGAGTACTGAATATTGCGGAAGGCTATATTACCATGATCTCCCTGTAACATCAGTGGACCGGTTGGTTGCTCATCTTCCAACATAGAAGACCTAGTTGGTCCAGTAACAGCAACCTGAGCTTGTACTAAGCTGCCATTTAAATATACTTGTTCAAAAACTGCGTTGGAAATTTTATTTCCTTTCTCATCAAATTTGGGTGCACGGAATATTACTTTTAAATGTTGCCATAGACCAGGGGCTTTTGCCACATTCATTAAAGGCGCAATTCCCTCATAGCCTTCATTGTTATTTCCGCGACTATCATCCCAGCGTTGGTAAATACCTCCACAATCTGAAAATGTTGGATTTAGCTTTGTCCAGCTGTCAAATAATTGAACTTCATATCGGCCTTGTAAATACACACCGGAATTTGAATTTTTCGCCATCATAAAATCTAGCTCCAGTGCTAGATCCCCAAAGCTTTCTTTGGTAATCAAGTGTGAATGGTTTTTTGGGGTAACGATATTGACTACTGCCCCAGTTCCACTAATAGAGTGGATATCTCCTTCCTTGGTGAAATCAGCTCCCGCATCGGATGAAATAATCCAGTTTTTTCCTGGCTGCTGAAAAGCATCTAGGCTGGTTAATGGGATATCTGAAAATGCTTTTGGAAGTTGACAGAAAGCTTGGAACGAGAAAAAAATACCCATGCATAAAACAGGTACAAATCGGCTGGTTTTTATCATAGTTGATTTATTTGTAGTGAATGATGTTAACTATAGCAAATTTTCGGGTACTGATTATTGGAAAATAGCATATAAACTGGCAACCGAATTTGTATATAGAAATAAGCTATTTCCATATACAAGTTTATACAAGATACGGTTTATTTTAATTCACAAGTAGGCTTATAGATAGGTAGATGGTTGATTAGAAAGAATTCAATTGAAAGGAGCTTACGCTGCTGCTAAAATCTCAGCAATAGTGGAAATAAATGGGGTGGAGCAATAGCTTTGTCCAAGGCTTGCCGCATTGAATCAACTTATTTTTGAACCTGCCTGTAAATCAATCGCTTTACCCATTCTGCACAAAAAAGATAAAAACACACTAATAGGACGATATATGCAAGCAGGGGAAGGGGGAGCGCTTCAAAGCCAATCTTATTAGCAAATGGCATGTAGGGTAATAGCCATCCGATAATGAGGCAAACTAGGACACTAATGACTAATTTAACAGATGGTTTACTCTTAAAAAATGGCGTTTGTTGCGTGCGTATTATAAAAACCACCAGAATTTGAGTTGCCAATGATTCGATAAACCACCCAGTTTGAAATTGAGCCTGATTTACTGCAAAATAGGTGTATAAAAGCCAGAAAGTAAAAAGGTCGAATATTGAACTGGTAATGCCAAAAATGAACATATACCGGTAGATCATTTTTAAATTCCAGTGCTGAGGGCGTTGAATATAACTGTCATCCACATTATCCGAGGGGATGGTAACCTGAGAAAGGTCATATAAAAAATTATTGATCAAGATTTGCACTGGGAGCATTGGTAAAAAAGGTAAAAAAAGGGTAGCTGCCGCCACAGAAAACATATTGCCAAAATTGGAACTTAGGCCCATTAGCACATATTTCATTGTATTGCCAAAGGTTTTCCGCCCCTCTAATATCCCTTCCTTCAATACCAGTAAACTTTTTTCTGTGAGAATGATGTCTGCCGATTCCTTTGCAACATCTGTAGCGCTGTTGACAGAAATTCCAATATCTGCAGCTTTAAGTGAAGGGGCATCATTGATACCATCCCCCAAATATCCCACCGCAATATGGTTGGCTTTTAAAGCCTCAATTACCCTGTTTTTTTGATCGGGCGAAAATCGGGTGAAAATACTGGTGTTTAATACTCTTTTTTTTAGGGCATCGTCAGTAACAGTATCCATCTCATGGCCTTGCATGACACCTTTTATAGGCAAGCCGATTTCCTTACAAATTTTTTGCGTTACTAGTTGATTATCTCCTGTAATAATTTTGACTTCTACTCCAATCAGGTTAAGGGCTCGAATTACTTCATTTGCATCCTCTTTGGGAGGATCTAGAAAGGCTACAAATCCTTCAAAAGACAGTTCCATTTCATCTTGCTTGGTAAATTTTCCCCCATCATTTACTTTTTTAACGGCAATTGCCAGTACCCGAAACCCCTGAGTACTTAGTTCCTCATATTGATTGATAGCCGTTGCTACAAAATCTTTTCCTTGAACACACACTTTTAAAATTTCTTCAGGGGCACCTTTGCAAATGAGCGTAAGCTGGCCCAATTGCTTTACTACAACACTCATTCGCTTTCGGTAAAAGTCGAAAGGAATTTCGTCTATTTTTTGACAAATGGAAATTAACGGCTTCTTATGTGCAAGAATTGCATCATCCAATGGGTTTTTAATGCCTGTTTGAAATAAACTATTTAAATAAGCCAGTTGAAAAACACTGTCAGAATCATTGCCGCTAGCATCCACACATTTTATCAATTTAATTTTGTCTTCTGTGAGGGTACCTGTTTTATCCGTACATAATACTTCCATACTGCCAAAATTTGGAATAGCAGATAGGTGTTTAACGATCACACCTTTTTTTGCCATTTGCAGCGACCCCTTCGACATGGTAAGGGACATAATCATGGGAAGCAGTTCAGGGGTAAGACCAACTGCAATTGCTATAGCAAACATAAATGACTCTAGCACATCTTTTTTCATTAGCGCATTAATGAAAAAGATAAATAACACGAGTGCAATGGTAACTTTTAGAATGATGTAGCCGAATTCACGCATTCCCCGGCTAAAATCAGTTTCCTCCTCCCTGCTGGATAATTTTTGTGCAATTTTACCAAACTCACTACCAGCGGCAGTTTGCACTACTACCGCTTTTGCAGTTCCGCTAATTACACTCGACCCAAGAAAGGCGATATTATTCCAAGAGGTCAAATCATTACTGGCGGATTCGATTGCAGCTGGCTGCTTTTCTGCTGGAAAAGATTCGCCCGTGAGGGAGGATTGGTTAATGAAAAAATCCTTTGCCATCAGCACTCTTACATCAGCGGGTATTATTTTACCGGCATTCAGAAGTACGATGTCGCCTATACAGATATCTTGTGATCGTATTTCCTGCTCTACCCCGTTTCTGATTAGGGTAGCCTTGATTTTTACTGCCTGCTTTAATTTTTCAGCAGCATTTCCCGCATCCCTTTCTTGAAAAAAATCAATTGCTACACTTGCAATTACAATAGCAATAATGATAGTGGCATTGATGGTTTCTGCTACTGAAAAGGAAATGGCAGCAGCTATTAATAAAAGAATAATTAATGGGCTTTTGAAATGCTGTACCAGCTCTTTCCACCAAGCAGATTTTTTGTGCGAAGGGATGATATTTAGACCGTATTTTTTTAAGCGACTAGCGGCTTCATTTGAAGAGAGTCCTTTATTGATGTCTGTTGAAAAATTAGATAAAACCTGTTTTTCACTTAGAGATGCAACATCCTTTAAATTAGTAGCTAGCGATATATTCATTTCAATGTTGAATGTGCGCGATCAAAAAACTAGTAAATACTCGTACCGTTTTATCGAAAATAGGCTACTAAAGTAAGAGTGGAAAATGGATGAAATGCTGACGGGTATCCCCTCGGTTGATGATGCGAATCATAAATGGAATCAATTTTAATTATTTTATTTGTAATCCATTTAGGTGTTTTATCTATAAGTTGCTAATATGAGATTCAGTAAAACCGTTGATTTAATTGCTAAGGTGAATGAAAACCTACTTACTCACTCCTGCAGCACAGTAGTAAAAGAACAGTTATACCTTCCCTCTTATAATTTTATTGAAATGGTATTAAGCGATTTTAACTGCAATGGGCAAACGCTCAGGAGTCTTATTGCTTTATTTATCACTGGGCGACTTCTAGGCTCCGGATATTTATCTGTCTTGCCAGTCGATCAAGGTGTGGAATATAGTGTAGGGGATTGTTGTGTACCCAATTCATACTGTCTAATTTTTTGAGCAATGAATCAAAATGAAATCTGCCACATAAAAAAAAGGCATTTTAAAAAGGTAGACCAATATGCATCAATGGTTTCTTTGAATTTACAGGAGGATGCTATACACCAATTTCGAGTGGAGTATAAAAAATTTCGGACATTTCTTCGCCTAGGTTCAATTAATTTAAATGTTGACAAAAAGGTAAAGATGTCCAAAAAATTAAAAGGTTGGTATAAGGTACTGGGCCATCTTCGAGATCTTCAATTGCTGCATCACCGGGTTATTGCTGCTGTTGAATTGCAGCAAGAAAAGCCTCAGGGGTATATTAATTTAATTGAAAATGATTTTTTTAAAGTTAAATATGGCTTGCCTATAAAATCTTTACATACAGCAGTTAAAGCAAATCAAAAAAGAATTAATAAGGTTTTTCCTGAAAAAATATCGAAAAGCAATTGTTTACAATTCGTGACCCGAAATTTACTAATGGTGTATGATATTTTATTGAAAGGAGATTTGGACGACTATGATTTCCATTCGGTTCGGAAATATTTAAAAGATATATTTTATTATCTAGCAATTGATAAACTGAGTTTGTCTGATATGGTACCTTCCACTATTTTCAATTCTACTAACGATTCATTTTTAAAATTGCTACTAGAGGAACTAGGTAAATTTCAGGACCTCAGCACCGCAATTGTTTTATTAAAATCAGCCAGTTTAGATTCGTTTAATCTGGAAGAACAAAATATGCTTATTCAGGTAACCCAACAATGGGTTAAGGAAAAAGAGCAATTAAGGAATAAATTGAATAGAATTTTGACTGGAGAAAATCGTACTGCTCTGCATTCATATGTAGCCGTTATTACTAACTTCAGTTCGAATGAAAAACCGTTCGATTTTGTTGAATAAAATTTGATAATAATTATGGGTATAATATTAAAATAACCCTCTTCATTTGTCTCCATAATAAATTAATTAATGTACTATATTATGTTTAACTTGTAAATCACAAATTCCCCTATAAAAATGATTGCCTCTTACCTACCTAGCCTGAATATTTTTTTAAAAGAAGCGGGAGAAATAGCCCGGTTTACTGGCCGGTTTTTTACTCAATGGTTTAAACCTCGTTACGAAATAGCTGAATTAATGCGTCAATGTTTTGTTATCGGCTATAGATCTCTTCCACTGGTAGGGTTAACCGCTTTTATTTTGGGGCTGGTGCTTACTATTCAGTTGCGTCCCTCTATGGAGGATTACGGGGTAGCTTCCCAGCTCCCTGCAATTGTGGGCATTGCAATTATAAGGGAAATTGGTCCTGTAATTGTAGCTTTAATATTTGCCGGAAAAATCGGAAGTAGTATTGGCGCTGAATTGGGGTCTATGAAAGTTACTGAACAGATAGACGCAATGGAAGTAAGTGGCACTAATCCATTTAAGTACTTGGTGGTAACCAGGGTGCTAGCTGCCACCTTAATGTTGCCGGTACTAGTTTTATTAGGGGATGCAGTGGCATTGTATGGATCTTGGTTGGGTGTAAATATCCGTGGAAATACCAGTTTCTATTTATTTTGGACGCAAGTTTTCAATAGCATCACTTTTAGCGATGTTTTACCCGCATTTATTAAGAGTTATTTTTTTGGTTTTGCAGTTGGGGTAGTTGGATGTTATAAAGGGTTCAATAGTAATAAGGGTACCGAAGGGGTGGGGCGTTCAGCCAATTCTGCGGTGGTGGTTTCATCCGTTATGATTTTTCTTATTGATTTACTAGCAGTTCAGATAACAGATGTGCTGGGCTTAAATTGATCATAATGTCCAAAACATTTTCATTGAATAATAATAATGACAAGTTGGAATCATTAGAAACGGTATTGTCGATTGAGCATCTTTATAAGTCTTTTGGCACCAATAAGGTATTGGTTGATTTTAATCTTGAATTATTAAGAGGTGAAAATGTAGTCGTATTGGGAAAATCAGGATCAGGAAAATCAGTACTGATTAAATGTATTATTAGTTTGTTGAACCCCGATAGCGGAAGTATACGAATGTTTGGAACTAATATTCCGGATATCAAAAATGATGAATTGGATAAAATACGGGCTAAAGTGGGCTTTTTGTTTCAAAGTAATGCCTTGTACGACTCCATGACGGTCAGGGAAAATTTAGAATTCCCTCTCCGCAGACATTGGATATCGGTTACCCAAAAGCAAGTAAATGCAATGGTTCAAGAAGCATTGGAGGAAGTAGGATTGGCCCATACAATTGATAGTATGCCGGCTGAATTGTCGGGTGGAATGCGAAAAAGGATTGCGCTGGCTCGCACATTGATATTGAAACCTGAAATTATTTTATATGACGAGCCTACCACCGGGCTTGATCCTATAACGGCCAAGGAGATTATTAATCTTATGATTGAAATAAGGGAGCGATATACTACCACCTCATTAATCATATCCCATGATATGAACTGTGTACGAATGGCAAGTAGCAGGGTGGTAATGTTGATTGAGGGAAGGTGTTATGCTAATGGCAATTTCGATCAGTTAGCCAATAATACGGATCCAAAAGTGAAACAATTTTTTGAATAATACGGTATATGGAAAATCGAACTGTTAATAATATTAAATTAGGTGCATTTGTCTTGGGAGGCTTGTTGTTCCTTGTTGTGCTGTTATATATGATCGGCGCCAATAGAAGCTTATTTGGGGCTACCTACGTGCTGAAGGCAAGATTCGAAAATGTGCAGGGCTTGGTTGCAGGCAACAATGTTCGTTTTTCAGGTATCCAGGCTGGCACTGTGAAAAATATTACCATATTGAATGATACGGTTATTGAGATTTCAATGATCATTGATAAAAAAATGCTGCTGATCATTCGTAATAATGCCTTAGTTTCTATTGGTACAGATGGTTTGGTGGGTAATAAGGTGGTAAACATCGTGCCATCTAAGGTTTCTGCTCCCTTGGCTAAGGAAGAGGAAATATTGCAGGCTAAAAAAGCCGTAAGTCCTGATGAGATGTTGCAGACGCTGTATACTACCAATAATGACATCGCTGAAATAGCAGCCAATTTAAAAACCACGGTGCAAAGAATAAATAGCAGTAGTGCTTTGTGGACATTGCTTTCCGACCCATCCATTCCCAAAGATCTAAAGATATCGGTAGCTCATATTCGAGATGCTACAAGTAAAGCGGGCAATATGGTAGATAATCTCGACTTGATGGTAGAAGATGTGAAAGTAGGCAAGGGGCTTCTGGGAAAGTTAATGAGGGATGAGTCTTTAGCAAAAAATCTGGAAGAGGCTGTTGTGAAAATTAACAGGGTGGTAGCGCAAGCCGATTCCCTTGCTGGGGAATTTAGCGGACTGGTAAAGGATATCAGGCTGGATGCCACCAATGGTAAAGGTCCCCTTCATGCGTTGCTCAGAGACTCCCTGATGGCAGCGAGCTTGACCAATAGCTTAGAAAATATCCAGCAGGGTACGGATGGGTTTAACCAGAATATGGAGGCTGTAAAGCATAGCTTTTTATTGCGGGGTTACTATAAGAAATTGAAAAAACAACAGCAGAAAAACGAAAAAAAATAAAGGGATTTCAGATTCAATTTTTCCATCTTGCTAATCGGGGTAAATAGTTGATCGACAGATCAATCACATTTGCAGGAATTTGATTGGCTTCCAGCACTTTTTTAACCTTTTGCTCCATTTCCTGAAGGGTAATTTCTGGTGCAGTAAAACTGCCATTTCGATAACAATTCCAACAAAATTTTTTATTAGGGCTACCGTCATGATTCGTTCCAATCATTGAAGGGCTAGCTATCGGTAGTAAACAACTCTGACAAAATCTTTTTTCTTGCATACGTTTTGTTTGAAAGGTGAGTTGCTAATGTCTTTCATAAAAAACCGTCAAACTAAAATGACTGTCAACCTTACAGCTGATTCTCGTCATTGTCTAATAAAATAGAGACATTCACGCGCTTATTATTATTGGGGAGAAGTAAATCTCAGTGGATGACTGAAGACCTTTTTTTAGTGGGTTGAAGCACAGTAGGAGTAGTTATAAAAAAAAGAGGGCCAGGATAAAAATCCAGCCCCGGTTTAAAATCCAATATCCTATGAAAAACCGATACAAAAGTAAGGGTCTCACAACGGCTTAATTGTGTCTTTAATCACCCGTTTTGCTGATTGTGGTCATGTTTAAAAGTTAGAATTGAAAGCCAGGTTGCCAAATATTGCCTCTGACAAGTGTCATCCAAACAAATGAGGGTGATCATTTCTAAGCAACGACCGTAATGGTACCTTGTATTTATTCTTAACCAAATAAATAATTTTATGAATAATACAAATAAAATACTGACAGCACTAGGTGCTGGAGCAGTAGCGGGCGCATTATTAGGGGTTTTGTTTGCTCCTGACAAAGGCAGTGAAACAAGAAAGAAAATTAACGGGCAGGGAAAAAAGATGGTAGATAATGTTCAGGCCAAATTCAGAAAAGGCAGAGATAAATTCAATGACCTGAAAGAGGATTTTGTTCAATCTGCCAAAGAAAAAGGGGAGGGATTTGTTTGAGTAAATTTCTAGTACTGTATTTTTTTGGAGGCAATTAGTATATAAATACGCACTGATTTTTTTAAGGCATTGACTTTTTTTCAGTTCTCAAATTGAGGGAATCAAGTCGAGTCAAGATTAAACTAGTTGAACTGTAAAATGATGTAGGATTTGAAAAAGATTTCATCTATTCAAGAGCTGGAAATAAAAAAACAGCAGCTTAAAAAATATCGAGATGGCTTGGGAAATGAAATACAAGTTAACTGGAAAGAATTAAAACAAATGTTTCGACCAGAAAATTTGCTCAGTGAGGCTATAATCGAAGGAGTGAAAAATAGACCATTCAGCAAAGCTGATGAGCCTAGTTTGTTAAATACTGCCTTTTCTTTTGGATTAAATTTATTTTCAAAGATTAAATCTACTGCGAGGTAATTTAACAATTACTCCGTTCAAGTATTATATGACATCCTTTTTTGAAGGCAACAATTACAAAAAGTACTGAAAAGGATAATCAAAAAATGGGTGAATATCGCATAGCTGCTAAACTTTGTTTTAAAATTGATCATCCTTTGAATTCTGGATCTAAAAAAATGAATTATGTCAATTGATTTTGAAAAATATGCAATAAAGGGTAATGAATTTGTTCAACTGGTAACCGATGAGCTTGCAGTACCACCAGATAAAGCAGGAAGGATTATCCGTGCCGTTTTTCATTCACTTCGAAACCGATTGACTCACGAAGAATCATTTCAATTGCTAGCGCAATTACCTATGTCGCTTAAGGGAGTTTACGTAGATGGTTGGAAATTTAGTAAGGATTTTAATCGGATTACGCATATTGCTGATTTTCTTGAAGAAGTAAGGAAGGAAGATGGCAGATTGGCAGAATTTGATTTTGGAGATCTTCCGAATACTAAAACGGCAGTTGCTGCTGTTTTTAAGGCCTTGAAATATTTTGTATCTGATGGTGAAATGCAGGATATTATGGATGTACTCCCAGCAGCATTAAAGAAATTTGTAAAACAAAGTCTGGTAGGAACAGAAACCATTTTATAGCCTATAAAACAATTTCAAAAAAGCTAGTTAATACTTAATTTGATTACTTGTCAAATACCCAATTAATCATAAATGAACGTGGTAATTCCATTTCCATAGCCCAATTGTCACTTAAAATGGTTTTTGGGCTATTTGCTTAGCTATATTCTTAGGTAAATTTGCTATTTCTCGTATATTTGTTTAATTAAAACGGTTTATTCATATTTTTAATTACACAAATTTTGTCAAATCTGAAATTATCCTAAAGTGATTTTTAAAATCCAAATATGCTGAAAAGTATTACCATTCATGATATTGCCAGGGAGTTAAAAATTACTTCTGGCACAGTTTCAAGAGCATTGAATGATAATCCTCGCATCAGTTCAGAAACCATTCGATTGGTAAAGGAGAAGGCTAAAGAACTCAATTATCAGCGAAATGCAATTGCTTCCTCTCTGCGCTCTGGAAAATCACATACCATCGGAGTAATGATTCCAAGTGCCCAGATGAATTTTTTTGGATCGGTAGTTCGTGGTATTGAAATGATATCTAGTAGTTTAGGCTTTAATATATTATTGTACCAGAGCGAAGAGAGTACCTCGCTTGAAAAAAAGGGAATTGAGGTTTTTCTAGAAGCTAAGGTAGACGGGATATTAGCATCCATTGCAAAAGAAACTACTAATTACAGCCATTTCAAGGATCTTTCCGAAAAAGCCATTCCATTGGTTTTGTTTGATAGAACCTTTGCAGATTTCAATGTACCGACTGTAGTAATTGATGATTATAAGGGTGCTTTTAATGCAACCGAACATCTAATTAATGTAGGGTATAAAAGAATTGCCCATGTAAGTGGACCTCAGCAGTTATCAAATTTCAATAATCGTTTACAAGGGTATCTAGCTGCTTTGAGAGCAAATAAGATACCCATTGATAATGAGCTCATTTATTCGGGCGATTTATCTATTCAATGCGGTATAGAATCGGTGGAATATTTTTTTGGGTTAAAAGAAATCCCCGATGCCGTTTTTGCTGCAGAAGATTTCTCGGCATTAGGAATAATCAAAGGATTAAAAGATAGGAAAGTAAATATGCCGAATGATTTTGGTGTGATAGGTTTTGCCAATGAAACTTTTGGGGAGCACATTAGCCCTTCACTTTCTTCTGTAGATCTGCAAACTGTGGAAATGGGTAAAACCGCGGCGGGGCTTTTGATTAAAATGATTAATTCAAGCAAGACGGAAACTATTCAGAAAATACAGGACATTATTTTGGAGCCTTTATTAAAAATAAGAGAATCCACCGCAGTCAATTTGGCCTTGTAAATTATCAACTGAAAGAGATCAAAGGTTAAATAGCATTTTTAACGCAAGGAATTTATTACAAGAAATAGTTCACATTATTTTTAATGCATCGGCTACAAAATATATTATCCCTCCCCTTTTTATTTCAATACTCCATTTTGGATATATTTGCCTAACGAGATTGCTTCACCTCATTGATTAAATACCTTAATCCCCATCTTATGAAAATGAAAATTAACTTTAATTCCAGTTCAACAGGATTGGTTTGTAGATTTTTTCTTTTAACCAGCGCCTCCCTTTTATTGTTTATTAGCACTGCCTATAGTCAACGGGTTAATAAAATCGCTGGAAATATAATCCAGAAAAGCTCAAATGGAGATCATCTTATTGGAAAAGACAAATTAAATAGCAATGTTTTAGGGAATAGGAATACTAACAGATTGATTAGCGACTTGCCGCTACATAAAACCAAGATTTCTCGTAAGGATTCCTATTGGGGACTACATTTCGACCATCACTTAAGTACCACTAGTGGTCATGTTGGTGCCACATTAACTGAAGGAATGCTGGACAGCTTATTAATGTATGGACGCCCCGATTATATCCAAGTTGATTGCAAGGGGCATCCCGGTGTTTCTTCCTACCCAACAGAAGTAGGCCAGCAGGCCCTAAGCTTCGATAAAGATCCTTTAGCGCTGATACGAAGAATAACAGAAAAAAATCGGGTAAGTTTATATGTTCATTATTCGGGTGTTTGGGATGCAAATTATGTGCGATTGCACCCCGATCAAGCACTTGTTCAACCCAACGGAACGCCCGATCCTAACAAGACCAGTTTTTGGGGAGATTATTCCGACAAATTGCTAATTCCTCAACTTAAAGAGCTTGCACTGAAATATAAAATTGATGGAGCCTGGATCGATGGGGAAGCATGGGCGCTTCAACCAGATTACCATCCGGCTGCATTGGCAGAATTTAAAAAAACAACTGGAATCGATTCAATACCCCGAAAGCCAGGTGATAAATACTATAAGGAGTTGTTGGAATTTAATCGGAAATCTTTTTTAAGCTATATCAAACACTACACAAAAGAGATCCATCAGGCCGCACCCAATTTTCAGCTTTGTTCCAACTGGGCATTTAGTGGCATGATGCCCGAACCCATACCAGACGATATTGGTTTGGATTTTTATTCAGGCGATAATGAAGCTAATAACTCCTTAAATCAGGCAAATTGGCATGCAAGAACATTGGCTGGTCAGGGAATTGACTTTGATCTAATGGCCTGGAGTTTTACAATGAATTTTAAAACGTGGATGAGGGCTCCCAAAACATCGCTTCAACTGTGCCAGGAGTTAGCTCCAATCATCAGTATGGGAGGCGGGGTTCAAACTTATTTTAATCAGAAGGAAGATGTTTCATTTAAACGAAAAGACTTTCGGGTTATTAAAGAATTAGCAGACTTTATCTTACCCCGAAGGGATTTTTGTAAAGGTGTCAAGATCATTCCTCAAATTGCACTACTTTATTCTACTGCTGGGTGGAAAGAAACTGTCGATGTCATTTACCAATCTGCAGAGATGGAAAAGATGCAAGGAATTCTGAACTCCTTATTAGATGGACAGCATGCCGTTGAGGTAATCATGACGCACCAAATGCTTACAAGATTAAATGAATTCCCTGTAGTGGTGATTCCTGAATGGCAGGTGATAGAACCTGAATTAGAGGCTGCTTTTCGTAAATATGTTCATCAAGGGGGGAAACTACTCATTGTTGGAGCAACTGCCACTGCAAGATTTGATGACCTGCTGGGGGTAAAAGAATTAAAACCAACTACTTCCAAAAGGAGCTACTTAAATGTAGCTGATCGTTTTGTGGAATTAGGAGCAGATACTAGATCAGTAGCTGCTTTACCTGGCACAACTGTGTTAAATCAATTATATCCATTGGATGATTTGGTCGATCCTTCAGATGTGTCGGCCACTATCCGAGATTATGGAAAAGGGAAAATC